>JAFUGP010000101.1 GCA_017469335.1 Succinivibrio sp.
GCAAATACCTCAAAAATACCCCTATCCGACCACCCCTGGGCCTACTCCCGGGCGGCAGAATATGCAAGCATGGTTTTTTAAAGAGCACCGTTGGCGCTAGGCCAATGGTTTGAGCCTAAAATCGAACTGCAAAAGTAGAGTCAGGTAATATTCACCGCACAAGGACATGCCATAATCTGCCAGAGGACCTACTTCATATTTCTCCGGATCAAACTCATCTTCATCACCGTCATCATCGCTATCCTCCAGGGCAAAGATATGCAGAGCACTTAAGCCTATGTCCGGATCCCGGAGGCCAATCTCGTAAGCCCAGACCCTGTCTCTGTCCATTAAGCTCAATTTCTCAGTAAGTCCTCAAATACCTATGCAGACAGTGGTGCCTGATCCTTTAGTCAAAAGCCTCGTCACAGGTCAGCTTCGCCGCACCTGCTCTCAGGCAGTCTTGCAACTGCCCGGCCGTAAGAGATCTGTGCATGGCCGCAAAATCTTTTCTGCGCGTGGTTCTTTTTGAGCGCCTGCCAAAAACAGCGGCTTCTGCCCGGCGCGAAGGGCACGCCGGACAGAGTTGCCGCTCAAGGGACTTCATATGATTGGTAATAGGAGACGAAGCAGCATTGTTATCCGCCGCCTCGTCGAAGGAAGGGATAGTTGTTGTGAAGGGAGAGCAAAAAGCTCCAGGACTTCCTGCCCTGCGGCAGGTAAGGAAGGGAGAGTGGGACCAAGCTTTACTGACCACCAACGACATAAGGGAATCTGAGGTGGTGAGCACCTGCTCGGTAAGTGAACTGTCGGTAAGAGAATCCTCGGTAAGAGAACCGTCGGTTAGGTCTTGGGCAGCTGCCGCTGACAGAGATTCAGCGCCCGGAGGGAGGGGTGCTGTGGAGGCTGAGCTTAGGGCTGCAAGGTCTGATAGGTCAGTCCCGTCTGAGTGCAGGACAGCGCCATTCTGTTTACCGACCGCCCCCTGCGTCTTTTTATTATCCAATGCTTCTAATGCTGTAGTCGGTTCAGCCAAGAGCCCGGTGGCTGAGGTACTTGCGTCATAGACTTTTGTGGCCGAGACTTTTGTGGCTAAGTCCCCTGCGGTTTGGGCACCTTTGGACAAAGCCTCATGGACTAAGGAACCGATGGCCAAGGACCGGCTGGTGGTGGCTAAAGCTTCTTTGATTAAAGCCCCGGTATTAAGCTGTCGGTAAGTTTTGTCTGCCAATCCCCTCTTACAGGCCCTCTCACAGGCCTTTTCCCGCAGTGCCAGGACGAGGGAAGAGAACTCGCCATACACCGGCAGGGGCTGCAAAGAGATCCGCAATGTCACTACGCCCCGCTGTTTGTTTTTAGGTTTACGCACAAGCGCACGGGCAGGAGCGGTTAAGAGCCGCAGCTGTGTTTTAGGCCGGAGAACTAGGGGGAGTTTTAAGGGCGCCTTAAGGACAACCTTGAGGTTCTGCCTTAAGACACACCAAAAGAGCACGGTCTTGGACAGTGTCCCCGCACTCTTGAGAGTCAATAACGGTACCGCTCTTTTTAGGCGGTTACCTGATTGTTTTGACTGTGTAATTTAGTTCCTGAGCTTCATGAAGGTCAGCATTTATTTATTAATTACACAGAGTAGAAGCTCTTTATAATATAGCATGATCATACAATATATGCAATATTTTGCAATGGCCGCCAAAAAGAGCCGCCGGCGAACAGATCCCGGTCATCAACTCCTCAGTTTCTGCTTTCATTGAACGTCCATATGGATCTTCCTGCTCTCCCTGACTAACGCTCTGAGATGCCCTCCGCTCTGCTATGATTTGCACTCTGCTCTGAGAAACCAGCACCCGACCGGATGTTCTATGGGGGCGCGCGGGACGAGATCACCTGCGCGGTGGCGGCAAGTGCTGTGGCACGGCTAAAATAGCAGTCACGGCAAGGCACGTGGCCCAAGCCCTGAGAAGGTGTCAAAGAGATCTGCTAAGTTCTGTTGTCCGTTGGCCTATGTCCATTGGCCTACGTCCATTGCCCTATGCCCGCTGCCCCTTTGTTGTCGCGGCCCGCGCCACTCATGCAGGCACCAGGCGTCAGCTTTCGGGCACTTTGCGTCAGCTTTCGGGCACCTGGCCCCGGACTGATTGGCAGGACAGGTGCGAGATTAAAGCCGCTGCCACTGAGCGCTTTATCTCGGGCAATGTCGCCTTATCGGGCACTGCCCGCCTCTTGGGCAGCGGACATCATATCCGGAACGCCTGCTGTATCAGGCAGTGCCCGCCTGTGGCAAACGGATGCCATCTAAGGCAGGGATCGCCGCAGCAGGTGGAGCCTCTGTGGCAGGAGCTGAGGCCGCGAATGAAAGACTGAAGGTACCAACGGGCAAAGACAACAACGACCAGGACACCGATGACCAAGGACCTGAAGCTGTATCTGTGAACCTGGGTGTAATCACCTAAGGTGCCTTTTAAACTGGGGGCATCATCGCAACGCAGGTAACCTGCGTACTGTTGAGCCCCGTCGCAGTTCAAGTACCACCGCAGTGCAGGTACCACCGGAGGGCAGGTACTTATGTGAAAGGCGGCCACAGCCCGATCCGCCAGAGAGTCTCACGTAAGGAGGAGCGAGTATGTCAAAGAGCAATTTTTTAAAAGCGGTCGAGCTGGAGACCGCCTCTGCCTCGCAGGATAAGCTGCGCGCCATGGTCCGGGTCCTGGCTGACAGTTGGCCTGGGGAGCGCCACAGATTCTTTTCTCTCATCACCGAGACGGTAGAGCATGATGGCAAGGACCCGGGCAGTGTCTGGCGCTACCCGGAGGATGAACTGCCCAAGCTGCAAAAAAGGCACCTGGCAGAGCTCAAAACCCGGGAGCGGGCTCTAGAGCGTCTCTCCTCGGGCAGACTCAAAATTGAGTGCGATTTTGATGAGGACTATGACGAGTCTGAGCACAACAATGGCAGCACTTTTATCTTCAGAGGGCCGCAGAAGGCCTCAATGATCATTTTGCTGGGATCCAACTTAGCCGATAACTTGTGCGACTGCGCCCTGTACGCCGAGGCCCTCTCCCTGGTCAAAAGGTTCGCCACCCTGAGGGTCAAGCTCAAGGGCGACGGGGTGAACGTGTTCGGCCAGTCCATGTCCTTTACCGAGTTGTGCGAGCGCCTGGATTGGCCCTATCTGACGCTTTTGACCTTCGCCGGAGTGCGGGCCGTCCGTGAGCTCTACCGGGGCGAGGCGCTCTACAAAGAGAGTTACGCGATCCTGAAAGCCTTCAACAGTGATCACTTCCAACTGCTGATCAATTGGGGCGGGGACAGACAAGAGCGCCTGGCAGGCTGGCTTGACTGCCTTGCCAAAATAAATGAGAGCTTTGCCCACCGCATGGTCGAGCTTACCTTGGGCGATCTCAAAGATCCCGCCGAACTGCTCTATCTTGCCCGCAGGCTGAGCCACAGCTACCCGCAGTTATATCGCCTCACCTATGAGGCACTGGTAAATGATCTCGATGAGGATGACTTTGATGAAGTGAGCATGCTCGTAAGGTACGGCAGGAGATTCTCGGGTCTGCTCTCCCAGGCAGAGTCCCTCTCTACTGAAGAGCTTTTCAGTGCCCTCGCGGAAGCTGTCGCTCACCAGGATGAATGGGCACCCAAGTACAATCTAAGACAGATTCTGCTCAAGGCTCTGGCTGAGGAGGCCATAGAGCATCTGAGCAAAATCGGCAACGGCACCGCTGAGCTGCAGTTCTTCCACAAAAAGCTGGAACGCTGAGCCGTTCTCCCTGCGCTGTGCCAGGGGGCGGAGCGGTTAGCGGGGGCAGAGATCTGGGTCAGGGATGAGATCAGGGCTGTGATCAGGGTCTGGGAGCGGTCAACCGCTACCTCACTTACAGCACGCAGCAGCACGTACCAAAAACCCCTGGAGAACGACTCAGTTCTTACCGCGCTCCGGGACAGTACAGCACTCGGCACAAAGAGACGACGTTTTTTAGGTATCATAATCAGGCGGGCGCAAGCCCGCAGAAGGCCGCGGCAGCCACGCTGCGATTGGCTTCTACTCAGGCGCAGCCCGGCGTAAGCCGGCCTCGCTGCCGCGGTTTTCAAACCGCCCGGGCCTTCATGTATCCCGGGACGGAACAGGTGGCACCTTTTGAGGGTGCGGTAAAGGTGCAGACTTCACCCTAGGCGATAGCGCTTAGGCTGCTCTGCTTTTTGTTCCTTGCTTCTGTCTATTGCCTCTCTGCTTCTTTGGTGCCGGTTGAACTCGATTTACCGTTTTTTGAGCTACATAAGTGGCCCAAAATTTCATGGAAGGGTGAAGAGGACGGTTTGCCGTCTAACAGCCTCAGCGGTGCCTCGTCATAGCGGCGCAGTACCGATTGAGCCATTTCGACCACCAGTTCTTCACCATAGCTCTTAAGCTCGTCCCTATAACCGTTGTAGGTGGTCGCTGCCACTGCTTTGAAATCGTAATCTTCCTTAAGTCTGAACAAAGCGTTAATGCGCTTGACGGCAAACCAACCCAACCAGATCCCGGGGAAGAGTATGGTCGCGGTGAGTAGCAGGCCCAATAAAAAATAGATGCCCTGCTGAGGTAGGATAAGAGTGGCTCTGAAGAGGGCACCTATGAGCAATCCTGCCATGGCGGCACACAAGATGATGGTCCAGACCCAGATCTCAGAGGCGAGCTTTTCGGATTTTCTTTCAAAGGCTGCAGCCAGCTTGACATTGGTTGAGCCGTTAAGTGCCAGCTGACACTGCTCTAAGATGGCCTGGCACTTGGCGTTGAGTTCCTGACATTGGCTCTGCAGTTCATCACAGCGCTTTAACGTCAGTTCACTCTCCTGATTGTGCTGTTTGGTGGTATTGGCGTAATCTTCAATCTCCGCAACTTTAGCTTTGACCTCCTCCTGTTGTTTTGAGAGTGAGCTAGTTACGGTGTCAATCAGCGCACGCAGGGCAGTAAGTTTGTCCGCACTGTCCCCATCAAGCTTTATCAGCGAAGCTGCGGCGGCTGCGGGATAAGGGAGGCATCTTGTGAGTTCATTGCCGATCTGCTCTAACATAACGGCAAAGGACACCCACAATAACGTGCGTTCGGCGATCGAAATTGATGTGTTAGAGTTTTTAAATGTTGCAGTGGTTTTGTTGAGTTGATCGGTAAGCTCTTTGATTCGCTTTATTTTTTGCTCATCAAGTTCAAGAGTTTCAGCGGCGCAGCTCTGACAGATCGGCAACAGCCGATCCAACCTGGCACGCAACGTATTGAGGCTCAGCAGGGCAACTTCATTTTTTTTGCCCAACAACACCTCATCACCTGATAGGCGTTGATTAAGAGCGGCTTTAAGTTCCTGAACCGCTTTTAGCAGTGCTTCAAGTTCTTCCATGACCTCTTCTGTCCTTCTCTGGCGACGATGTCCTCGGCAAGACTCAAGTTTGGGCCGCCGTCGTCACCAGTCTTTGCTCAACTCATGGCGACGCCCATCGCCCGTATCTGTCTGCGATTGACCCCTACGGGTGTAAACCTTTTTTCACCATTTTTTCTGAATACAAAAGTTCACTGTGGGTGTACTAATCAATCATCACTTCATCTAAACCAAACTCCTCTATCAAGGCCTCATATTGAGCCTTAAGCTGCTGCAACATCTCAAAGGCGCGCTCCTCGGGAAAACGCTCGGGGTCGTAGAGCAGGTAAAATATGTCGCCCTCGTACTCGTTGTAGTCCCCCATTTTTTCTATCTGTCCCTCATAACCAAAATCCGCGAGGCGTTCATTGATAAGTTCAAGTCCCCGCCCGCCGTAATACGCCCGGTCAAGCACCTGACAGTGGTGGGTGTCGGCGGTGGTCACATAGCCTTTCTGCTTGAGGAACAAAACCAGCGTGTGCAAAACCTCATCCCCCAGGCGGTAGGGTTCAGTCTTCTCTGAGCCCGGGTCGCTGCCCTGTCCTGAGAGGTGAGAGTCTTGGCCCTTATGGGTTGGTAATGAGCAGGGATGTTGTGGAGACTTCGAGCCATCCGTCTCCATTGAACTGTTCCTGGACTGACCAGGTTCGGTCACAGCCGATGCCTGCCTGTCTCCAGCATGTGGCGGGTTATCTTCATTTTTTGGAGGTAAAGATCCTTCGCTTTGGGAGGAGTGGTAGGCGCAGACGGCACTGAAGAACAGAAATTTGTAATGGTTCTCTTTATTGCTCTTATAGCCGTAGTTGTCTCTTTTGACCTCAAGAAATTTGCTGATGTCTCCTACACTCGCGCTTTCCATATCATCATTTGGCAAAGACGTCTGCGCTGCAGCGGTGCCGGTTGCAAGGCCGAGCCGCTTAATCTTGGGGACTGAATTTGAGTTCTTAGCCTGGCTGGCACCCAACAAGTCTCGATCAGCAATGCCCTCTTGTTTGCCTGTTGGCATCTCCCTTGTCTGCTGGCCTGAACCGGTGGTGGCAGTACACGGTGGTGGCAGGCGCTGCGACTGCGCCGCAGAGGCTGTGGCAGTTCCGCCTGAATTAGGATTGACACCTGAGGTGGTTTTGAGTTCTTCAAGCCGTTTTTTAATGCCTTTGAGACCTTCATTGCACTCGCGAATGGCGGATTCTTCATAGCGGCTGAGCAGCTTAAAGGTGCGGCAGTGCTTTTCAAGTAGGGTGTAAACGTCGCGGTCAAGAGTCTCTGTCAGCGCAAAGTGCACGGCAATCAGATCCCGCTCGGGCTCAAAGGCTTCCACGGTGCATTTAAGCCAGGGAGCGGTCGGAGGATCATCGTAGTAAGGATGAAAGATCTGATGTGCGTCAGCTGACTGAACCTGTGATTTTTTCAGCTGGTTGCAGTCATGGCAGCAGGGTATGAGATTGATGAGGCTGACCGCAAACTCGGGGTAAGCATATACCCCCCGTTGAGGCAGATAGTGATCGAGCGTGCCGGCTTCCTTATCGCCGCAGTAGGCACATAGCCCATCCTGATTGGATAAGCGGATTTTCTCATAGGTGCTGCGCCCGGAGCCTCTTATCTGGCGCAGGCGATTCTTGTATAGATCCAAAAGAGCATCGATGCTGTCAGGATCCAGGTTGGTAATTTTGCCCAAAGGCCATATTCTGACTCTCTGAGCCATCCCCAATTTGAAGCGCTCATCATAGCGCCTGATCCTTCTGAGGATAACCTGCTCTAACTGCTCTGAGATCTGCGCGGGTCTTTTTACGGCGAGCAGATTTTGCAGCAAAGTTGTGCACTCGGCCAGTGTGGGACAAGGTAGTTTGTTAAGCATGATCCCTGGTCTCCGCCAAATAACGCAGTATGACCTTGCCCTCACTGCCCAGTCTTTGATGCAGTATTTTGAGCGTGTCCTCATAACCGTATTTCTCGGCCAGAGTGCGGAGCTGACGGTAAAAACCGCTCTGCATAAGCTCCAGGCCGAAGACTTCGTAGGTTAAAAGTCCGGCATTCTCCCCATAGGTTTCAAGGCGCGGGCGTCTTACCCTGGTCGAGCCGTCGTTAGCCTCGATAATGGAGACGCAGCGCCGTGGTACCTCCTGCAAGACCACGGGGGAGTGAGTGGCAATCACTGCCACGGCATTGCGTGTGGTGAGGAGCTCTGAAAGAGCGGCTATAAAAGAGGCGAGCAGGGGCGGGTGCAGATGAGACTCTGGCTCATCCAGGATCACCAAAGTGCGATCGTCGGTATACTCCACCAGCTTTATCAGCGTGTAGAGAACCATGCGATGTCCGGAACTTAGGGTATTAAAGCGCTCTTTAAGAACGTCAGGGGATATTGATTCCGGTTGGTCCTGGGTGTACTTGTGCAGCTCAAGTGCCGCAAAGCCCGGATCATTGCACAGATGATGCAGCGCCCGATCGAGCCTTTTTCGCCGCAAACTAAAGCAACTGGTGACGAACGAGCGATAGCAATCCTCTGCCATCAGCTCCATGCCGGGCAACTCGTGCTGGTGGTTTGCTGTGCGGTCCGTTGTTGCACCCCCAGTGAGGTCTTTGCCGGATCGCGAGATCCGGGAAATTTGGGAAAAGATGGTGCCGCCACGGTTTTTATCGGTATCACGCGTTGATTGAGCGCTACTGACCTCAGTATTTGGTTGTGCCGCTGAAGTATCTTTTTTACCTGACTCATCAGACTTAAAACCTAGGTAGTGGTACCTGATGCCGGAGCGATTTATTAACTTCTGGCTTACCTTCCCAAAGTTGTCAAAGATACTGTAGGCTACTACTACCAAATTGCTGAACTGCCTGAGGCCCTTTATCTGCTCAGGAGAGTAGCCGGTTTGTGAGCTGTCTGCAGTTCTGTTTAGTTCTTCTCTTTCTGCAGTGCCTTCACTGCCATCTTTGATGCTCAAACGTATGACATCTTCTGACAGTTTGAATATGGTTGAGCTCTTGCCGACACCGTTGCGGCCGGTAATCACATGGATGTTGGTCGGTGGCAAGTCACCAGGCTCTACCATTACATGGATAAATGCGTCTCCATCGCTAATCTTTGAGCCGCGGGCCACGGCAAAACTGAAGTCAAAAGCCTCCTGGATCGGAGCGCCGGTGAGAATTTCATGAAATTTATCAAGCTTTTGTCGGGTAAGTTCGCGCATGAGAGAGCTGCGAAAGGATGAGCAGTTGACTAAGGAGTCTTGGTATCTTTCATTGAAGACAATATCCCTTAGGGCATCAAGGTAGGACTCCCGCAGTTCCTGGGGCAGTGCTTTTAGCTCTTCGTAGTATGCGGCTGTCTGTCCGGCACTGCAAAATATATCTTCCTGCTTACCTAAGGTCTCAAATTCCTGGGGCACATTGTTTGAAAGTGTCTTTGAGGACTCCTGCTTGAGGCTGACAATTTTGAGTTCGCCCAGGGCTTTTACTTCACCGTCAATAAACAGGTAGGCCATGAAACTTGACCAATACCAGTAATCATTCCACTGCACCTCCTGCAGAAAGCAGGACCCATTGGGAACTTCTGTGGGTTTGGGCAGGCCTTGCCTTGCAGAGCGCTTGTAAAATTTCATCTTCCTGATCTCCCAATCAAAATCCACAAACACCGTGAGAAAGCCAACCTATGTTGGGAACAAGCTAAAAGCACCACTTTCAGGTTTGTGGCTGATTCAATTAGAGGTGAGGAAGAACGGATCTGTTTGCCGCAGCATGGGTAAGAGGGAACTTTCTTATGTTCTTGAGAAGGAATAGCGGGATTCAGAGCGCCGCATGAACTGACATTGAGCCATGTGAAAGGTGCGGTTGCAAAAGCGGAAGAACTGTAGGTGTTATGCTGACGCCGGGGCAGGGCCGGCCGCACCAAGACTGCCGGCTGCCGGGCACGACAAGGCACTACGTCCGAAAGGCGCAGTGTCGCAAGTTTTAACGTCGCTCCCAGGTAGGCAGTTACTGCCTCAGACAGAGCGGAGAATAGTGCCTGTGTAATTTAAGCCTGACTTCAACATGGCCAGAGGGATTTTATTTTTTTAATCACACAGAATAGAGCCGTCTTTGAGTATAGCGCAGATTCAAAAGGCGGCGACAACAATTTGGTCTGTCGCTGCCCTCCCTATGAAGGCGACCGCAGCTCAACGCCTCCCCTTATGAAGGCAGTGTCAGGCAGCCGCCGCTCTCCACGGCTGCTGTATGCTGCTCTTGTCACTGCCACCTCTGAGGTCAGACCGACATTATCTGTGAAAGGTAGCCTTAAAAGTGGCAAATGGTTCCTCAGGATCCAGGCCAAACAGTAGAGGCAGCTGCCGCCTGGGCATTGATATTTGAGGCAGGACCATTAAAATTAAGGTAAGCGTGGCTGAAGGGCAACTCCCACCGCGCCACGGCAGACCATAAATTACCCCTACCTTCGCAGCTTAAGGATTGCAGCATGATACTTGACCTTAGGGATGTTCCCATCACCGATGAGAGTAAGGATTGCCTGAGCTCAGCTGAACTGCCGCAAAAGCTGTGTGAGCATATCTGCAACAGTACGCTGCCGCAGGCGGTGGCGGTACAGGGGGACTGGGGCTGCGGCAAGACCTCGCTGATGCGGCGGGTGATGGCACAGCTACGGGGACGCACCACCAAGGAAGGATGTCCCGAGTACATCTGTGTGTGGCTTGACATGTGGAAATATGCCACCTTAAAGGATCCCCAGCGCATCGTGCTAAGCTTCATTGAGGATCTGCCCGTACTGCTGCAAAACGAGCTCAAGGCCCTCTCTGATGGCGCCCCAAAAGGCACTCTTAACCTCACTGTGGCCACCGAGCGCTTAGGGCAGGTGATGCGGGGGATCAGAAAGCACCACCTCTTCTCGGCTCTCTTGAGCGATGTGCTCTCCAATGTGGCGGGCCTGGTTGTGCCCCAGACGGCTAAAGCGGCGGTAGCCATGCTGGAGGAGGCGGTAGGACAGGCCGCGGCAGGGGATACTGACACCGCGGGCGGTACCACCTTTGAAGTATACGAGCAGCTGCGCCGGGCGGTAGGAAGGATTTTCCAGGCAGATGACGGTCAGGAGCTGGACCCGGCCCGGGGTCCCCGCGGGCTGGTGTTCTTCATTGACGATTTGGACCGCCTTGATCCCGGCGTGGCGGTGGGCGTGCTGGAGTTTTTGCAGAACTTTCTCAAGTTAGAGCGCTGTGCCTTTGTGGTGGCCGTGGACTATGAGGTGATCGCCCAGGGCCTGAGTGAGCGGCACAAGCTCAGCTCGCAGATGCCGCCGCGTTATTTCGAGCGCTTTTTTGACAAAATCTTCCAACTTACCTACGAGATAGAGGTCGGGCGCTATGACATGAGCGCCATGCTCCGGCAGGGAGTGGTACAAATCGGTCTTTTTGCCGAGAGTCAACTGCAGCAGCCTGCGGTGCACAGCAATAAGGCCAGTTCTGGAGCTTTAGTGGAGAACTATCTCAAGGCTTTTTTGCGCAACTCCATTGGCAACAATCCCCGCGATCTCAAGAGACTTTTGCAAACTGCCGCTTTTGCCACGTCACTCGCTTCACAATCCACAAACGACAGCAACGAAGCCTTTGATGACAATCTCAGCCTAATGCTTTTTGGACTTTTATGCCTCAAGTCCACCTTTCCGCATATTTACGGTATGTTGCAAAAGGAGCCTGACCCCTTGCGCTGGAACAGTAACTTCGCGCTGCTGTGCGGCTTGGGCGATCCACGTGCCTACGCAGAGAGTGAGGCACACAGTTTCTACTGTGCTGAGATCCTGAAATTGACTGAGATTTACCGCTTCTTGTGGGATGCCGATGAGGAGCCCGGCGTAAGCAAAGAAGGTGTCGGCTACTACCTAGAAGAGGGAGAAGCAAAAGGATCCGGTGACAATGCAAACGCTGTTAGTGCGGTCAAAACCGAGGCTAACTCACTGTGGGTGCAGCGAAACATCGATCTTATGGGTAACCGGCGCTCACAAACTCAGTCAGAACCGATGGCTAGTCTTGCCGATTCTGAACTGTGGCTTATCATGCTGGGCATGCTGTTTGACACTGAAAAACAGCCTCTCCTTGAGGTTCAACGGGCCTTCAATCTGTTGCATATCATAGAGACTTATGAGTGGCGCTGCCTTAATGATGGCCAAGGTCCAGTGTTCAAAGCGGCTATGACTTTGATCCCCACAGCACAGGTCAACAGTGAGGAGTCGCGATGATCATCAAGTTAGGTTACAGGTATATAGCCTCCGACTGGAAGCAGTATAAGCTCAACCCCGATCGTTACGCCGCGATGCTGCGCCATGAGGACCTGCTCCTACGTCTGGAGGGGGAGGTTCCCGACAATGGGCAGTTACAGCAATTGAATTCTCGCCTGGAGTTATTTGACGAGCACCTTATGGAGTTCAATCGCGTGCGGCAGCATTTTAGTTTTCTCTACGAGTATGACGGATACCTGCGAAAAAAGCCCGATGAAGAACTCTCAGCGCTGTTGGAGCGTCATTGGAATGAGGGGTTGGAGCTTGCCCGGGGGATCAGGGCACTGTGCTGCCGGCAAATGCGCACTACGCTGAAACTGCCCGAGGAAGATGACGGGGCTTTGCTGCACAATTTCTTTGTCGATGACTCTATGATCAAGGATCTGCAGCACACTTTGGGCCTTACATGGCGGCTGGGGTATTTTCTGCACTCGGTGTACATGATCAACCGCAAGGACTATTTGCTGCGTGATCCCACCTTCTATATCACCCGTCTGCCAGGCACTCCGGTTTATATCTTCAACTACCCAGAACGTGCTGACAGCATCAAGTTTTTCCTGTTTGACCTTATTGCCGGCTGCAATATGTTTTTGGACAACCTGCAAGGTTATGAGCGTCAGGAGGCAGCGATCAGAACAGTGCTGCCGCAGTATCAAGAGCCCCGGCCGGAACCGGTGCAGAGTGTGAGCGTATTCTAGATATATTGACCGCTCAAAGTATGAAGCCTTACGTGGCTCATCATGCTGGGCATGCTGTTTGAGACCGAAAAACAGCCCCTCGTTGAGGTACAGAGGGCTTTCAATCTGCTGCACATCATCGAGAGCTATGAGTGGCGCTGCCAAAACGATGGTCCTGGGCCTTTGGTTGAGAAAGTGCTGGGCATGATCCCCTCGGCACAGACGAAGAAGGATGAGCACCTATGACACTCAAGCGTGGTTACGTATACCGGCCCGGTGATTGGCGGCAGTATAAGCTGGACCCCGAACGCTACGGTCATATGTTGGAACATGATGAGTTGCGCTTACGCCTGGAGGGCGAGGTGTCGGACATGGCGCAGTTACAGCAGCTTAATTCGTTCATTGAGCAATATGACGAGCATTTGGATGAGTTCAACCGCGAAAGTCAGCATTTTTGCTTCCTGCATGAGTACCGAGGGGTACTGAAGAAAGAACCCGATGAGGCTCTATTGGTACTGTTCGAGAGGTACATAAGCGAAGGCATTGAGCTGGTGCGGGGGATCAGAGCGCTGTGCTGCCAGCAAATGCGCACCACACTGAAACTGCCTGAGGAAGATGACGGGGCTTTGCTGCACAACTTCTTTATTGATGATCGTCAGATTATCGAATTGCAGCGTGCTATGGGTCTGACCTGGCGGTTGGGTTTTTTCCTGCACTCGGTATACATGATCAACCGCACGGACTATCTGATGCGCAATCCAACTTTCTACATCACCCGTATTCCTATAACTCCTGTTTATTGCTTTGATTACAAATTCAACGAGCGCGTCAAATTCTTCCCCTTTGATCTAATCGCCGGCTGCAATATGTTTTTGGACAACCTGCAGGGTTATGAGCGCCGGGAGGCAGCGACCCGGACAGTTCCGCCGCAGTTACGGGAGTCTATGCCGGAAGCAGTGCAGAGCGTGAGCGCCTCTTAGTCTTAGCCTCTTAGATCTGGGGGGTATTGTAAAGACGAGAGGGCGGGGGACCGGGAAAACTGCCAATATCAGTACCTGGCAGTCATCATGATGGTTGCGGTTTTCACCGTCAAAAAGGCTGCGGCAGCTATGCTGCGATTGGCTCTACTCAGGCGCAGTCCGGGGTATCCGGAGTGCTGCCGCAGTTCATAAACCGATCAGGGACCATGTTGTACAGTTCCCCTGATCGGAATTCGTTTGCGCCTAACCCGCGCGAACGGTATCTTTGCAGCGATCCGCCCACGACCTGCCCAGAAGGCTTAAAAGCAGCGGCGGTATCTTTATCCCTCCCCTTGCAGATCTAAGGTTCAGGTCCCGGGCCGGGCCTGCACTCCGCCACGTGGAGTCAGCGCTGCGCTGCCCAAGGTTTAGGACAACCCAACCGCCTGGCGCCTTCTGTCAATGCCAAGGCCAAAGCGCCCCCGGCACTTATGAGGCAGGAGCTTTGGCACAGCGTCAGCGGCACTTGTAAGCGCATTTTTCATGGGCGCAAAATGCCGTCGGCCTTACCATCGCCCCGGGCGGATAAGTTCCTGCTTAAGCGTTCTGTAAGATAGGATGATGAGGACAGGATCCGGCAAGGCATCGCCTGTCGGGCGTAAGTACCGGTCCCGGGCTGCCCTGTAACAGACCAAAGGACAGACCAGAAGACAGACCAAATGAGGGGCGTGCCAAGGCGCACTCCAAAGCGCAGCATCCGCAAATGCGGCTGCCGCAGGTTCGTGTTGTATACATCATCATCTCTTACAGCTGCTGCCCAAGGGGTTTACCAATCCTCAGGCATTACTGCTTTTATCTGCTCAGGGCGGCTGTAAATTGCCGCCTCAGGCGCGGAGCTTATGCTCTCTGCCATCAAGACCACCTGAAGATTAAGAGGCCTTTTGCCTCTTGCCGCCCTCATGAAATCTTCATGGCACAGAGCACGTTAGCTTTAACTGTTAAATCATACTGTTATCCCGTTTAAATCATGCCTTTGTCTCGTTTAAATCCTCTCGCTGCCTCATTGCAGCAGCCTTCTTGCTGCCTGCCTTACAGGTGCTGTCAGTTACGCTGTCACCACCTTTTGCCTGGGGAAAAACGCGCCCGGACAAGCACGGTTAGGAGAGCGCTGCGCTCTCCCCCGGGCGCGGTCATGAACTTCTTTTGATGTAGTCCCGCTTGGGACAAGGGCTTAGCACTTGCAGCACCTGCTGCCTCTCTGCAAAAGAGAGCGGCGGCACACGGAAGCTTCAGGCCTTGCCACGCGGCAACGGGACCGGCCGCGCAGGGGGTATGCCCGGGCACACAAGAAATGCTCAGGCGCTTTGAGGGGGTAAAATTTGCAGGGGTAAAAACTGCAGGGGTAAAAACTGCAGGGTTAAAAACAAAGGAAAACGCAGATAGACCTGCCCCAAACGCCGAGAATGCTGCGGCAAGCACCGGACGAAAGGCCCGCAGATAGCACCAAATTAGGTGGGAAAATGGTGGGGAATTGGTGAAAACGCTGTCAGAAAAATGTGATAAAGTTAAAATTTTTGTCTTAATTAATTGATAAATAAGACAAAATCTGCCCCCCCCCCCCTAAAAAGTCAAGCAATAACAAAGATTTGACTACACAGGACATGGTTTTACTTCTGACCGCAGCGCGCCTACTATCCAGGCCCCCGCTTGGGGGCAACTTTACTTTGTTCATCATACTGAAATTGGTTCTGCTGCGCAATGCAATTTTACCGCCGCTCTCAGATGGCGGGCGTTCGCGCTTAAGCGGGATGGACGGTGTCCGGCGCAGCCTCAGATGCACCCTCAGAGCGCCCGGGCACCCTCAGACCGCCCGGG
This sequence comes from Succinivibrio sp., assembly GCA_017469335.1. Taxonomy (GTDB): domain Bacteria; phylum Pseudomonadota; class Gammaproteobacteria; order Enterobacterales; family Succinivibrionaceae; genus Succinivibrio. Next base: position 15,140 of record JAFUGP010000101.1, read on the forward strand.
CAGCCTCAAACTGCCCGAGCGACACCAAACTGCACCGCCACATTGCCGTCCGCCAAGGACGGTTTTATCTCCCCCCGGCTAAGTCTGCTTGGCACTTCACCGCAGGGCCCGGCGCCTCCCCAGGCACTCTCAGATAGCTGCGCTTGCCACACTGTGAGAGCCCTTGATACCGGCTGCAGTGTGCGGGGTGCTATGATACGCTTTAAGGACTCCCGGCAGATCCGCAAGGCGAGGTCATAATCCTCCTCAGGGAGACCATACCCTCTTGTCTCAGAGGTCTGCGACAGGCCGCAGTACGGGCGCGGTACCTAAGGTTAGGTTGCCCCGGATTTAAGCTACTGCCAAGGGACAGGCCGGGGAATTTGGTCTTGTGTAAGGTTGAATGCTAAAAAAGCTTGGGAGAGTGCCATGAAAGGCTTTGAACTTAAGTGCTATCCGCGGGGGTTGGGCCGTAAAGTCTACCGGGTTATCCAGATCGGCGATACGGCCAGCCTGGATGAGTTGTGTCTGTGTATTCTTGACAGCCTGAACCTGGGTGAACCCTGGGAGCACCTCTATGAGATCGTGCTGGGCACCAAACTCTATAAGCGCGGCAGCTACTGTATTCCCTGTCCCCGCATTGAGGAAGTGTATGAATACAACTCCGACGGTGTGAACACCGACCTGCAAATCGGGGCCCTGCACCTCTACAAGGGCTACAAATTCATGTTCCACTACGACTTTGGTGATGACATAGTGGTGATGATCAACGTTACCAAGCGGCTTGAAGAACTCTCGCACTCCTATCCTCTGGTGGTCAAGGAGCAGGGCATGCTGGGCTATGGCGGTTTCTATGATGATGAGGATGATGAGACCGAAGAGTAAACCCTGCAGGACGCACAGCGCCTGAGGCTTTGCTCAGGCGGACAGAGACCTGACAGGGCAGAGCCCCGGCGTATGGATAAAAGGGCAAGGAGAGCGTGACAGCCTGAACGCCTTCCGGCATCAGAGCCTGCTGAGAGCAGGCCCCTTCACCTGAAAGTGAGCGGTGGCAGCGCTCTTAATACTGAGATTTGAGAGTACTGTTAACCCTTAGCAGGAATGAGGCAGCGCCCGTTGCGACGGGCAACTTTGAGAGCACGCACCCGGCTTAAAGTTTTTGAGCCTATCTTTGACCAGAACACAGTGACAGCCAAATAAAGGAGCATGTTGTGAGCGCATTACCGCACCTGCCTCTGGGCACGGCCGACTTTGAAAGACTGCGCAGTGATGGTGATGTCTACGTGGACAAGACCGGCCTTATGGCCACTTTTCTCACCTCCCGATCTCCCGTCTTCATCTCCCGCCCCCGGCGTTTCGGCAAATCCCTGCTGTGCTCGACGCTGCGCTCCTTCTTTACTCACGGTATTGAGTACTTCAAGGGCCTGGAACTGGAGCACTGGTGGCAGGAACAGCCCGAGAGCATAGAACAGGATCTTACCGGCAATACCGTACTGCATCTGGATTTCTCCGTCTTGGAACTGCACGAGATGGAGGGTTTTGCCCGCAGTTTCCAAAAAGAACTCACCCGGACCATCAAGGGAGTTTGTCCCGACTTCGAGAGCCGGCCTGACTGGGACGCCAAGGCGCTTATGAGCGCTTTTCTGTCGTCAAGAGAGAGCGCCTCGGTGGTACTCCTCATCGACGAGTACGATGCGCCGTTTACCTACTTTATGGACCGGCCAGACTGTCTGTGGCAGATCAGGGCAATTCTGGATGACTTCTACCGCATGTTAAAGGACCACGAGGAGAAACTTAAGTTTTTCTTTCTCACCGGGGTCACCCGTATCACCAATGCAGGCGTGTTCGCGGGGTTTAATAACGTTGATGATTTGACTCTTAACGGCACCTACGCCACCTTGGTGGGCTATACCGAAGAAGAGCTGCACCGCTGCTTTGAACCCTACATCCAACATGCGGCTCAAATACTGAACCGGACGGTTGATGAAGTTTACTCAGGTCTTAAGGACAACTACTGCGGTTATCGCTTTTCACCGCAGAGCAATGCTGCCCTGTACAGTCCCTGGTCAGTGCTGGGCTTTTTAGAATTTCCCGGCAGCGGTTTTGTCAATTACTGGTATGACTCGGGGGGACTGTCAACCGATCATAAACTCTATTTTGCCCGCCGCTGCTCCCTGAACGTAAACGAGATGGCTGTGCTTACTAAGTGCAGCGGCTCTGCTCTGGACGGCGGTATGGTGCTGAACATAGACGATAAGGCTCAGACCATAGACGATAAGGCTCAGACCATTACCCCTGATTACGATCCCACCTTGATGTTATGTCAGGCGGGGTATCTCACCATCAAGGAGAGTACCTATAATCCCAATTTTGAAGATCACACGCTGCTGCTGGGCCCCTCCAACAACGAGGTGCTCAAGTCCTTAAGACGCAGCCTCCGTGACATGGTGCGCAAGGGCCTCTCTACGGAGCTGCGCGGGGAAGTCAAGAACATCAAGGAGACCCTGCTCTCAGGCGACCTAAAAAAGCTCTCCCATATCTTTGAGTGTTACTTAAACTCCTGGACTTACGACAACAAGACTCTCACCTCCGAGAATGCCTGCCGCGGTCTTATCACCACCTGGCTGCAGGCCGCAGGCTTTGACGCCATAGCAGAGGCTCACAGTGCCGGGGGGCGTTGCGATATCCTGCTTACCATTCCTGAGGCC
>JAFUGP010000102.1 GCA_017469335.1 Succinivibrio sp.
ATGGTCTCTCCCATGGCCATCTCGCTGCCCTTCAAGCTCATGCTCTTCGTGACCTTGGACGGCTGGCTGAAGATAAGCCAGGGGCTCATGTACAGCTACAGCTACGGGTGAGACCTAACGCAGTTGCCCGGCAGGCTGCCGGGTACTGAAGAGAGAGCACTGTGAGTGTTTGGAGGGGGCATGCCACCGAAAATGTCGGAGGCATGCCATCCACAACGGGCAGGGTACGGTCAGGCGCCTGTCATCTCCTCTGCGGTGAGCATCACTTCCTTACCCATACGGCTCATACGGTTGAGATCTGAGTCGCCGTATTGGGCTGCGAATTCCGCAAGGTCATTGAAAAGGGCGATGCCTATATTGTGCACGGTCTCATTTTCGGGGGCGCCCTCGAAGACCTGCACCAAATTCAGCAACAGCATGCGTATGCCACCGGTGGAGGAGGCAGTCATGCCCTTGACCAAAGTGTCCGCCAGTGCGGGAAAACCGGCGTACTTAAGCTCATTTTGGGCCCGCCGCATACTGTTACGGACGCTCTCGGGTATGTTCTCCTTGCGGTTGCCCTCGGTGTTGCCCATACGGGTGATCACAGTGAGTAACGAGAGACAGTGTTTGACGGATTCGGCGGTGTCACCCGAACGGCTCAACCTAGTCTGCATACCCGGCGCACGCCCGTCCTCCTGATCTTTTGAGGAGATGGTATTGTGAAAAATACCGTAGGTTTCACACTTGAGGAACAAGCGGCGCGGCAGACCGGGAGCCTCGGGCAGGGTAAAGTAGTGCAATGTCCTCATACCGCCCAGCAGGCCGCCTAAGCCACCCTCGGGAATATCGATGCCGCGTGCAATGTTCTTATGCCCGTCTACCTGCATGTCATGATAGGGCCTGGCGTGCGTGGAGGTTCTCAGGTAGATCTCCTTGCAGCCGTCAAGCCACTGGTAGAGCAGGCCCTGGGGATCCTCCACCGAGAAAGAGCCGCGCTCGTTGTATTCGCCTTTATGAAGTGTGGCCGCGTGCATGGCCAACGTCACGCAGGCTACGTTGCGCAGGGAGGCTTCATAACGATGTCCCTGACCGTTCAAAGCGGCGGCGATAATATCCCTGCCGCGCTGAATGCGCGAGGCCAGGATGGCTTTGAGTTCCTCGATACCGGCCGGGCGCTGGCTCTGGGGGATACCCTCCAACATGGGGGCAATCTGGGCTTTGCGCAGGGGGATTTCGTCCTGGCCTACCCGAACGGTGAGCACCTCGGGCAGATCAAATGGGGCCGGCGCATTTCCTTGAGGTACAGCGGCGGTATTTTGAGTTTTGGCAAATAGTTTGCCTTCAGCGATGCCATCCCCGCCGGTGGCACGGGCGGCAGCTTCCTCAGGATGGGTGAGTTTGGCCACGTTCTGCTCGGAGAAGACTGCAAAAGCTTTGGTCGCCCCCTCACCTTTGGGTATGATTAGCGTGGCACAGCCCTCGGCGTCTATCTTCACCTCGACTCCCGCGCTGGCGGCCAGCGCGCGCAGATTGTTCTGAGCCGCGGCAGGCAGGGGAGTGTCACAGTGGTAGACCAGATTATTGCCCTCCACCTGCGCACGCCAGGGTATTCTGCTTTCGGGTTTGACCGCCAGATGCTTGAGCGCTACCTCACCTTTAGGCGAGAGCCAGGTGGTAGGAGAGGTAAGCTTTTCAAGATTCTCGATGGTCTCGATGGCCTGCTCCTGTACCTCAGGCCCATCCGCGGAGAGCGCGTCGTACAGTGCCAACTGTCCCGCGGCCACATTGAGGATCTTGGCCTGAGAGTCTTTGAACTCATTGAATTTCTCTTTAAGCTCGGCAGTGATGGCGGTACGCAGCTTTTTCTCCGCCGCACTGATATCCGGAGCGTTGGGATCGAAAGCATTCAGATAGCTCTCATACAACTGTTCCACCTTGCCACTGTCCTTAAGACTGCGCAGTTCCAGTGCTCCCTGGAATTTGGCAAAGCGGGTGTCATCATCAAACACCGAGAAATTTCTAAAACGCGATTCGGGTGAACCGTAGGTATCCTTAAAGGTGAAATTGTCACTTATCTCCAGGAAACGTCCGTTGCCTTCCAAGGAGTGTCCCGGGTCGATGGCGAAAAAACGACCGTGGGCAAAGCCCTTATTCTGTCCGCGTCTGCCCACGCCGTCACGATCGGCGGTGGTCATAAAGAACACCTTGTATTTGCCCAGGCTCTCAAGTTGCACAGGACGGCCTTTTTTATCTTTGGGCGGTACGATCTGTCCGTCCTTGAGATAGCCGCGCTCCATATCCTTGTAGCCGTCGGCGAACTTGGCCTCCAGCATGATCTTGGGATGTCCGTCAGAGAACTGACCGCGCACAATGGTCAACTCCTGCGCGGGGATCCCCGCAAGCCGGGTCAGATCGTTGGCAAAGGCCTCACTTACCGCACCCACCGAGCGTTTGTCGGCGCTGGAGGCAGTACCCAGACGGTAGATATGTCCTAAAATGGGTTTTCTGGTGGCCAGAACACGCTCGGGGCGCATGAACTTGCCGGCCGAGGCTGCGCCTGTCTTGAAAATACGCTCATTCTCGTTATAGTCGAGTTTGACGATGTGACGGTCGGAGAAATGTTTGAAGACCGGAGAGGCGCTATAGTAGGGACTCTTTTTGCCCACACTCATCACGGTATCGCGCAACTCCACAAACAGATCTTTTTTGAGCATGTCGGCAGTCAGATGATCGCGCCATTCCTCAGGCTTTATCTCCGGATGCTTGTCACTGAATGCCTGATAGAGGGCGCTGCCGGGCTTTTGCAGCTCATGTTCAAGGATAAAATCGGCCACGGCGGACATGCAGGCCGGATGAGCGCGACCAAAGAGCATGATCTGATCGCGAACGCTCTTGCCTAAGCATTCGAGCGCCAGTTTGGGGTGCTGAGTCTTGAGCTCTTCGAGTTTTTGCAGGCTCTCCTCAGATTCATAATCGGTCATGAGACTGGAACTGTCCTGGGTGGACCAGTCATTTTTGTAGATAAACCCCGGCTCCACGTCGTTTTTCTTGAGGCCGTCCAGCAGGAGGGGATTGCTGACCGAACGGTTGATGAGCATGCCGACCCCCAGTTTGCCCGACTTAATCTGATCTCCTACGGAGGTGGAGCCGGCGTTCAGAATAACCTTGAGGTTTTTAAGACCGGTAGGCTCAAAACTCTTAAAGGTTTTGTCCTCGGCACCGTTGCCGCCAATATCGTGTTGTGTGAGGTCAAGGTTTTTGTATTCGGGATCGATCCCGCCTTCGACCGACGCCGTGATATGTTTGATGGCATCATGTATGTGTTGCGAGGCCAAGCGCGCGAGATCGGTCTGGCTCCGGCAGCCCTTAAGACTGGTAATGTCAAACTTGGACTTAAATACCGTTTCCTTTAATTTGTCAAACATATCCCGACTGAGCGAGCATATGGTGGGATCGGTATTGAACTGCCGACGCAACTCGTTGCGGTAATGAAGCCTACGTACGGTGCCGAGACTGGAGAGGGTCTTCTGAATATCGCAGGCCCTCAGCGACTTATGCAGCGCCTGCCGGCTGCCCACCACGGTGTCAAAGGCGTGCTCTCCGAAAACGCCGTAGCTTTTGGAGAGCGCCTCGCGAAAGGCTGCCATGGTGGCGTCATTGGCTTTCTTGCCGGAGGAAAAAATCAGGTTGCCCAATTTTACCTTGGTGTTCTGGTCGCTGCCGTCAATCAGCACATCGCGCGAACTAAAGGAAGTGGAGTTGGCAATGTTTCTGAAAGCATCTAATGTAGAGCACATGTTAAGCTCCCGGTATAAAGTAAACTGGCTGCGGTGAAAACTAGGCGATGATCTGGGAGGACAGAGCCGACGTATCGGCCGAAGCGGCGCCGCCGTTTATCTGCGCAGTGAGGCGTTCTGCCCACAGATCGCACAGCTGCAGTATTTTCTCCAGCGTGGCCACAAAATCCTCGGGATCTTCGCTGATGGCGTCCCCGTTGAACATGTAGTTGTAAACCACGCTCTCGGTGGCAAGCTCCAGCGCGAAATAGCCACCGGCGGTTTCCTTGCCAAAGAGTCCGGCCGAGAGCAGATCCCGGTACACTTCCTTAGGCGTCTGAGGGGGCAGCTGCATGAGTTCCACAAAGCACAGCACCGACCCCGGGCCTTCCACATACTGAAGATTGACGTTATAGCGATCGTCTACCCGAAAACTCGCCAGGCCTCCCTCATCGGGGGTAAATGCCTCACTGCCGACAATTTTTTTGATGGAGTCGAGAAAGTTGCGGTACTCGTTCATGTTCTTCATTTGATGCTGTCCCTATCTATCTTGTGATGAATGTTCTCAAACCATGGCCAAAATGAAATATCGCACCGATACCCAAGGGCGGTGAGACTGTCCTGACTGTCTTGACGGCAGTCATTAATTTGGTGTGCGTCAGCAGTATGTACAACGTGCCGCCGTGTGGTGAGCAGTGCAGCACAGTCGGTACTAAATCAACATGCCGCGGCGTCCTACACCCGGTCTGGCACTGACTGTCGGGGAAACCGAGGCATGATCCCGCTCGTACTGTTCGCGACGCCGGCGTCCGGCGGCTTCAGCCTCTGACTTCATCTGGTCAAGCAGACCTTCGGCTGCAGCCTGGTCTGCCGCAGTGCCTTTTGGAGTTTGGGCGAGTTCCGTCTCCACCTGACCGCTTAATTTTTCCAGCTCCTGAATTTCCTTTTCCAGGTTTTCAATCTCGCGGATTGATTCTTCCAGGTCCTGTTCGTTAAATGCCATGACATGCTCCCTTATTACATATAATCTGCAGTAACACTGCCATACGGTTCCATTACTTCAAGTATTCTACTACTTTTATTCTACATTTTTAAACTAATTGGATCGAGAGTCCAAACTTTTGTAGCGGTCTATGACGCGGCGCACAAAGTTCTGTGTTTCGGCAAAGGGGGGAATGCCGCCATATTTGGCCACATTCCCAGGGCCGGCATTGTAGGCGGCCAGCGCCAGTTCAAGATCGTTAAAACGCTGATACAGCCAGGCGAGATAACGGCTTCCGGCCATAATATTTTCCTCAGGATCAAAAGGGTTCGCAACTCCCAGGTCGAGTTGAGTAGCAGGCATGAGCTGCATTAACCCCTGGGCGCCTTTTTCCGATACCGCCTGGGCCACGGCACCTGACTCGGTGTCAATGACTGCCAAGATGAGATTTAGGGGCAGTCCGCTGGCATCTGCCGCCTTCCTGGCCTCTTTTAACCAGCTCTGGGCACTGTCCTTAGGACTTTTAAGCGAGCTTAACATCTGCACAGTTACGCTGTGGCTCATACGCAGTACCCGGGCGTGGCGTGAGAGCTTGTAGACATCAAGATCATCAATACGGTATTCAATATCAGGCGGAGTGTCATATGTTGGCGGAGAGATCACCTCGGTTTGCACGTCCAACGTACTGACTCCGCTGTGCAGTCGCGCGGCTTCAACAGATCCTGCCAACCACAGCAACATGCCGAGCACTATGGTTTGCATGCGCTTAAGATAGGGGCTCATAGCTCTCCTTTTGCGGGGTATATGTCCGGTCAGACATGTTTTTGGGTGCTGTCATGCTTTTCTTGTGTTATACAATAGTAGCATTAACCCTTTGTGACTCGAAAAACTAGGAAGTTAGGTAGTAGATAATGAAGAAAAGAGGGAGTGCACTGCGCATGGTACTGTGCGCCGCCGCCTTATTGTGCCTGAGCCCGGATCTGACTCAGGCGGCCTGTTCCTACGACACCAGACTGAAGATAGCCCTGTTGCACGATGGTACCAATCACGGTAACGTCAAAGCTGTATGGTGGATGCTCAGAGCCCTGCAGAACTACGGTTTTCTGCCAAAAGGTGTGATCGGTGATGATTTTGACTACACCGATGCTGCTGATTATGCCCGACTGACCCAGAGAGCAGCAGCTGATGAATGCATCAGTTTCGCCCCGGCCGGCTCCTATAGCCTGGCCGAGGAGCAGGACCTCTTACAAAAACAGATAGCGGAATTGTCAGAGCGCGTTCGCTCCGGGGAAGTCAATCTCATCGTGACTTTGGGCGCTGATGCGGCAGCTGCGCTGGAGAACGAGGAAAGAGCCGGAAAGGTACTGGCGCTGAGTACAGGTACCTGGTTTTTGGGACGAAACAACTCCCGTCCTGACTTTCATGTGCTCAAATTGCAGCCGTTGCTCAGTCCCACACTCTCATACGTGCATAAGCTAGGCTATCGAAGCTTGGGCGTGCTGCGTGATGACATCCATAAAAAGGCCAATGCCGAATACGAATATCTGGTTAACTTCTGCCGGGACCACGGAATCACTTTGCAGATATGTGCCGGTAAGTTTGTACAGGACGATGCTGCCGCAGGTGAAAGTGAATTTTCCCGCTGCATGGCTGAGTTTTCCGTCCGGAGCCCCGATGCGGTGCTGTTGTCAGAATACGAGGCCGGTATCAACGAGGAACATCTGTTCTCGCAGATCCAGCCCTTGCTCAAAAAAAGGATCCCGCTTGTCTCGGTTGGTCATGATGATCTGGTAAGAGCGGGGGTTCTGATGTCATTCAATCGTGAAGACCACCGGGCTGAAGGAGAACTGTATGCCGATTTGCTGGTGCGCCTGCTGCACGGCGAGGAGATAACCACTGTGGTCGATACGGTGTCGCTGCCGGTATTTTTGTCCGTCAACCTTAAAACCGCCAGCATAGTGCAATGGCTGCCTAGCTTTGAATTCATGGTGGCTACCGACAACGTCTATCAAAACATTCACAGCAATTGATGACGATGATCTTTGCAACATTGTGACGTAGCTTAAAAAATATTTGTATTTGGGGATCGTTTTCTACTAATTTAGGACTATAATGCATACATAGTCTTTTTCAACCTTTCGGGAGGATTCAACAATGGAAATTACCGGTGGAGCTTTAGCGGACGCAGTCAATAATGCCATGAAGAACATGGGGACCTCTTCTGATTCCATCAAATCCAAACTGACGGAAATTTCCTCTGAAAATTTCAAGGGAGATCGTCAGATGGCGATGATTCAGATGAACTACGAGATCGGCCAGTACAATGCCATGCTTGAGGCGACCTCAAATCTCTCCAAGTCCATTACTGACACATTAAAGAGCGTCGCGCAGAAGATGTAAACTGCGGTATCACCAGGTACCTAATACCGATATCTCCGCAGAGATTTGACGGCTCAGGTTATGCCATGAGTCGGTGTTTTTTTGCACGGTTTGTCTGCGCACGGGCAGTTCGAAACTCTTAGCTCTCGTTTTTTTGCTTGTGCCCAGTAGCGGAGTTGTTTGAATGCCGTGTGCCCAATCCCTGCGGATATTGTTTTAGGGGTGTTACTTTCGCGAAGTTTTCTGTTTACTTAACTCAATTTGTCTTTTTGTCTTTATCCCCCACGCTGTCCTGATGCTGAAAGTGCATCTTCCACCTTAGCTGTCTGGCCGTGCCTGTATGACAGATCGCATACTGTGATTTGTGAGTTTGGTGCTCATGTTCCTTTATTTCTCATCGTTATTAGCGCTCGTAAGTACGAAGTTCTGCCTGCTATTCAATGAGATAACAGCCAAAAACCTGCAGGAAAGCCCCTTTATCAACTCGTTTTTGTAAACACTCAATTTAATTTGAGTCAAAATTAAAAATACTCAATTAAATATGACTAAAAACTTCCTGAGCTAAATTATAATCGATACTTGAAGCTTAATTGAATGAGGGATCAGACTATGAGTTTCATCGGTCGTGAGGGCGAGTTGGAGCGCCTTAAAAAGTTTTTGGCTGCCCCAGGTCAAAGTGCCGCCTTGATCTACGGAAGACGCCGGGTCGGCAAAAGCGAACTGCTGCTGCAGGCCCTGCGGGCGCACAGTGAGAGCTTTATTTATCTGGAGTGCCGCGAGTCATCCGAGCGCAGCAATGTTCAGGCGTTAAGCGAGGCTATCTCTCATGCCCTGCATATTCCTCCGTTTAACTTTGGTGATTTTGAGAGCGCTCTGAGCTTTTTGTTTGAGCAGGCCAGGCACCGGGAGGTGGTGGTAGCCATCGATGAGTATCCCAACCTCACAGCGACCGTCAAAGGGTCAGACAGCATTTTGCAGGTGCTGCTCGACACCTACCACCAGAGCGGACAGCTTAAACTGCTGCTGTGCGGCTCTTATATGGCAACCATGCAATCGCTGCTGTATGCCGATAATCCGCTGTACGGGCGCATTGATCTGAGCATTGACCTCAAGCCCATGGATTATTTTGAGTCGGCCTTGTTCTATCCTCAGTTTTCCTATGAGGATCGGGTGAGACTTTACTGTGTGTTCGGCGGCATACCTTACTATAACCGCCTGATCGATCCCACTCTGAGCGTAAGTGAAAACCTCGTGACACTGTTGACAGCACCGGGGGCGCGTCTTGAAAATGAGATTCTGTTTTACCTTAAGTCAGAGCTGTCCAAACTTAGCAACGCCAATGAAGTATTTGAAGCGCTGTCACGCGGTTACAGCCGTTTTTCCGATCTGCTCGCGCAGTCGGCTGTGAGCAGCAGCCCCTCCCTGGCCGCCATTTTGGATCGGCTCGTGCAGTTGGAATTGGTGACGCGGGAAACTCCCATCAATGATCATTTTGACCGCAAGAAAAACCGCTATTACATCAGTGACAGGCTGACTTTGTTTTATTACCGCTACCTGTTTAGGCATGCCTCCGCGCGTGCGGTATTGTCGCCTGCCGAGTTTTATCGGCGTCATGTGGCTGATGATTTTGAAACCCAGTTTGTGCCGCACGGTTTTGAGGAGATAGCAAGGCAGTATCTGATAAGGCAAAACCGCAGCGGCAAGCTCACCCCCGCCTTTGATAAAATCGGCCGTTACGTCTATAACCTGCCCTCGGAGCGCCGCAACGGTGAGTTTGATGTGGTCACCTGCGATCCTGAGGGTTACGTTTTCTATGAGGTCAAATTTTCTCAAAAGCCGCTGGATGATGAGACGGTGCGCACTGAAATGGCCCAGGCAAATGCCACCGGACTTAAATGCCGCCGCTATGTGTTCATCACCCGTTCAGGCAGCACTGCAGTACCCAGACCGGAGGTTGACATCATCACCTTGCCTGAACTTTATGAGTCTTAGATAGGGGAGAATAAAAACAGCTGCGCTGTCTGACATCGCGGCTTGAGAGCAGCTCTGTTACTGCCTGTGAGCTTACTTGCCACGCTCAGCTCACTGACAGGCAGGGGCTCATCTCCTCCCATTCCTTATCTGTCTGCTTATCCATTTAGCCGAACAAATACCACTCTTACCACCTATCTGAAAAACAGTCCTCTCCTTACTGTTGAAGCTAACGACTTCTTCCAGAGCAAAATCTGTCCCAAAAAGTGCTTTGACGGTGCCCGGCTAAGCCGCACTGATGTGGCGGTCAAGGAATTCCTCTTGTGGTTTGTGAATTATGAAATGTAGGTAAAATTACGGACAAACAATAAACGTTCAAGCCATATTTTCAATAGAACACTGTAGATCAATTTAGCGTAAATTAAAGAGAAAAATCTGCACGCATGGGTTTAAATGGTCAATTTTTGATAAAATCTCACTTTGATTTGGTCAAAGAACTTGGACTTCTTTTGTACGTAAACTCCCGTGTCGCCAGCCTGTGACAATGGCAGGTTTTTAGCCTCTGATTTTGTCCACTTCTAGCTTTTCATTTTGTCCTCGATCTAGCCTGCGATTTTGTCACCGCCGTGATTGGCCTTGTGGACAAAAAAAAATGAGGCCCTCTGTA
>JAFUGP010000103.1 GCA_017469335.1 Succinivibrio sp.
GAACAAGGAAAAGTCCCGGGGTGGACGCCCCAAGGGCAGTAAAGATCTCAAGCCCCGCAAGACCCGCTCGGACAAGGGCAGGCTCCGGGGCCCCAGGAAGGCTAAATAAAACTAAAGATCCCGATTTTTAGGAAATTCGCGCTATAATAAAATTCCAGAGAATTTGTAACTTAAGCGTCCGGAGTGCGACCATTCATCATGCAAGCGGAGTATCTCAGCGTTCATCCTGACAACCCGCAGCCTAGGAATATCAAAAAAATCTGTGAGATCCTAAGCTCAGGCGGGGTGGGTGTGATCCCCACGGACTCTGCCTATGCCCTGTGCTGTCTGCCCGGACAAAAGGAGGCGGTGGAGCGCATCGCCCGCATCAGGGAGATCAGCAAACATCACAATTTCACCTTACTGTGCCGGGATCTCTCCGAGCTCTCCATCTATGCCAAGGTGGACAATACCGTGTTCCGCCTCATCAAGAACAACATTCCCGGTGCCTATACCTTCATTCTGCCGGCCACCAAGGAAGTGCCGCGGCGGCTGCTGAACGAAAAGCGCCGCACCATCGGCATCAGGGTTCCAGCCAACGCCATCGTGGATGCGCTGGTGGCGGGGCTTGATGCTCCTCTGATGAGCTGTACGCTGATCCTGCCTGAGCAAGAGGCGCCCGAGTCCGACCCGGTGGATATCAACAATAAACTGCACAAGCTGGTGGATGTCATCGTCGACGGCGGGGTGGTAGATCCGCGGCCTACCACGGTGATCCGCTTTGAAGAGGGCAGTCCGGTAATAAGAAGGGTGGGCGCGGGTGATCCTGCTCCTTTTGAAAGTTAAAGAATTCTTGCACTTAACCTATGTTCAGTTTGCCCGATATAAAAATAGGGGGGTAGAAAAATGAAGACCAACAACTACCAAACAATTCGCCTCACACTGGCAGCCTGTCTGGCGGCCTGGCTGGGTCTGTGCCCGGCTTATGCCGCAGAAGGCGATGAGAACAACCAGGCCCCTGCAGCCGAGCAGGGCGCGGCGGCGCCTGACTTGGGCGAGGGTGAATCCCTGCAGGATGCTGTGGATGACGCCTCAGGCGGCCCGGAAGGCGCTCTGCCGGAAATAGGCGGTGAGACGGTCAATCTTACCCCCGGCACCGCCGGGGCACCGCGTGCCACCGAAATTGACAATACCCGCGCGAGCCTGCGTCAGAGTCTTTTGGAGGATCGGGCCCGCGAAAAGCAAAAAGAGGCCATTGACCGTAACAGCTCGCGTTATCTCTCCCCGGAGATCAGAGCCGCACGGCAGCGTATCTTCGAGGAGGAAGTGCGTCGTCGCGGCGAGGAGCGCTTAAAGCGCGGCGACGTGGATACCGGTACCGGTAAGGTCAATGTCAACCGGCCCAAAGAGCGCGTGACCTTTGACCGTGAAAATCAGACCAAGCCCTTGGAGAACGAACGTCAGACCGATATGGCTAACGCCATCAAGCGCTGGGCCACCGGTCAGGCCGACTCCGAGGAGGAGCGCAAGCGGGTCCGTCAGGAAACGCTGCGTATCCAAAAAGAGCAAAAAGAACAGAAAGACCGCTAAAGCTTAATACAGATACTACCGAAGGTGCAGCAGTAACCAAAGCCGCTGCGCCTTGTTTTTTGCCTGAAGGTCCCAAGCGCCATCATGTCCAGTCAAGCCATTCACCTGTTGCTGTCTGCCCAACTGGATCTGATGTGTCTGGTGATCGTGGTGGTGACGCTGACGCTGCTGCGCCAGCGTCAGGATCTCGCCTCCCGGGCCATGCACCGTGCCTTAGGTGCCCTCGCCATACTGTGCCTGTGCGAGCTGGGGTTGGAATGGTCCAGGGAGCTGCGTTTGCCGCAGCTGTGCCTGTGCTTTGAGACACTGTTTTATTTTCTAATCGCCATGATCTGCGCCTTGTGGTTTAGCTATGTGCTCTGCCAGCTGGGCGTGGCCTTAACGCGCCGCGTCAGTGCGCTGCTGCTCATCCCGGCCTCAGGCTGCGCGGCACTGTTGCTGTGGGGCCTGGTGAGCCCCGGATTTTTGATGTACTTAGATGCCGCCTTCAGGCTGCAGCGTACCCCCTGGTTCTCGGTTATAGACGCGGTGAGCTTTATGTATCTGGTGGCGGCCTTAGGCTATGCCATGGGTTGCGCGCACCGGCGCGTGAGCTTAGGACAGCGGCGCGAGGCGCGGCTGTTGATGTTTTTCTCGGCCATGGTGATCACGGCCGGGGTGCTGCAGCTTATTCTGAAGATGAGCATGGTGGCACCTGCTTCCTGTCTGTGCGCCATTCTCTACATCATCACTTTCCACGAGGATCAGATCTGTGTGGATCCGCTGACCGGTCTTAACAACCGCGCCCGTCTGGACCGTTATCTAAACGACGTGTTCACGCCTTTCAGGCAGGTTAAGTACGCCTATCTGGCGTTCGTCGACGTGGATCATTTCAAGGCCATCAACGACACCCACGGTCATCTGATGGGGGATGAGGCGCTGCGTCTGACCGGCCGGGCCTTAAAGGACTTTGCGGCCGCGCATAACGCCTTTGCCGCCCGTTTTGGCGGAGATGAGTTTGTACTGGTCTTCACCGAGCAGGGATCGCAGCAGGCTGCCGAGTGTCTGGAGCGTTTAAAAACTAAGGTGCAGCGCTCCTGCGTGGAGCAAAAATTACCCTTTGAGCTCTCCCTGAGCGTGGGATTAGTGCCCTTTGCCGCGCGCTATGACAGTGCCGCGCAGCTGCTAGAGGCAGCAGACACCAAGATGTATGAACTCAAAGAACAGCGCCGTCATAAGGAAGAAGGCAAATCAGGGCGCAGCGGCAAGCTGACGGAGCAAAACAGGAGGCGCGCTGATGAATGACGCCGTCCGACTGCTGCTGAGCCTGCGCATTGACTGTTTCTGCGTGCTGCTTTTGTGCTGCTACCTGTACAATCTAAGATTGCGCACCTCGGCAGAGGTGGTGTGCGTATGGCGCATCAGCGCCAAGACCTTGCTGTTCACCGTGGTGGACATCGCCTATTATGCGGCAGGTTACGCCTATCTCATGGGACATCATTCCCTGCCCTGGCTGCTGCTTGCGCTCAAGCTCGGTCATGATCTGCTGCTCATTTATCTGCCTTATTCGACCATTATCAGCATCGTCAATCTGATGTTCCCCGGCAAGGTCAGCTTCGGACGCGGCTACTGGTTTTACGCGCTGCCCTACTGGGGGGCGGTGCTGTGCATCTTAAGCAGCCCCCTCAATCAGGCGGTGGAGTACCTGGATGACGAAGGACTGCCGGAGCACGGGGAACTGTACTGGTTTGTGCTGGTGGTGCAGCTCTATTACATGCTGCTTACGGTTTTTGATCCGCTGCTGAAACTGAGCAATGTGCAATCGACGCTGAGCTCGCTGTCGCACAAGGAAAAAATGATTGTGATAGGCGGTGCCCTGCTCGCGGTGGTGGCAGGTCCCCTGGAGCTGTGGCTTGATCTGCCCCTGGCCTCGGCGGGGTACACCTTAGGTCTGTTCTTTATCATCGTCAACTTTCAGCTGCGGCGCATCAGCACCGATCCGCTCACTGGACTGAACAACCGCAACGCGCTGCGCCGCTACGTGGAGCATGTCTTCAAAAACACTGACGCCCTTAAGGGCACCTGTCTGCTCTTTTTGGACTTAGACAAATTCAGGGTCAATGAATTTTCTTGTGGTAGGTGCAGGTTAGAGCTACACCGTTACTGAACGTCACCTTGATAAAAAGGGGGCGCCTTGTATAATCGCATCAACTAAAAAATAATCAACAAGGAACCCCTATGAGCGATTATACACA
>JAFUGP010000104.1 GCA_017469335.1 Succinivibrio sp.
ACTGCGCTACGCTTTTGAGTTAAAGGTACAGCACCAAGGCGAGAACCCCGACAAGCGCCTTAAGGATGCCCTGAATCAACTAGTCAAAAACAATTACGGTCAGGTGCCGCCGGTATCTTATGAACTCAAAAAGGTCGGGGTGGTGATCGGACCTGACTTTCGCAGTATCGTGAGAATGGAGCGGGTGAATGCAGGGCTGTGAGTTCAGGTGTTATCCCCACGGACAGGGCCGTGAGATCTACCGGGTCATCCGCGTCGGGGAGAGCGCGAGCCTTGAGGAGTTGTGCAACTGTCTGTTGGAGAGCCTGAACTTAGGCGCGGTAAAAGAGCATTTTTATGAACTGCTGGTTGATGCCCGGCCCTATCACCGCAACCTGTACCGCATCCCCTGCCTGAGCGTGAGAAATCCCTTGGCCTACAACGGCGACGGGGTGACTACCGCCTGGGACGTCGGGGTGCTCGGAGCGCGCCCCGGGCAAAAATTCACGCTGTACTGTCAAGATCTGAGAGTGAGGCTGACCCTGGCCGTGGCCCGCCTACGCGAGGAGGTTGAAGATCCCGCCCCCACGGTCATCAGGCAGAAGGGCAATCTCAGTGAAGCCGCCTCCCTAGGAGCAGTTGCCTCTCCCGGTGAAGAGTCAAGCCCCGGTGCTGCCGCCTCCACGGCAGGTTAAGCAGCCCAGGTCAGAGACCCAGGTGCGATCCTGCCCTGCCTGCGTCAAAATGTTCCGGGCATCCTTTCCTGGGCTAATCAGCCGGCTCATCGCGCAGCTCATCGGTGCTCAGAGCCTCGGGAGATTCCAGCTCGGTGGCCTCCGCACTCTCCGCAGCAACCTCCGGGGCCTCTGTGCCTGCCCGCAGTTGAGGGTCTGCCGCAGCGAGGCCCGTGCGCTCGTTCTTTTGGTCCTGGTCAAACTGCAGATCGCGCAGTTTCTTGTACTCCCCGCCTAAGGCGCACAGCTGCACGTCGGTACCGCGCTCGATGATGCGTCCCTTGGAGATCACGCAGATCTGATCGGCATCCAAAATAGTGGAAAGCCGGTGGGCGATGACCAAGGTGGTGCGCCCGCGCATGAGACGGTCGAGCGCCTGCTGAATGAGCTGCTCGGACTCGGAGTCCAAGGCCGAGGTGGCCTCATCCAAAAGCAGAATGGGGGCGTTCTTCAAGATGGCCCGGGCGATGGCCAGGCGCTGTTTCTGTCCGCCCGAGAGCAGCTGCCCGCGCTCGCCCACCGGGCTGTCATAGCCGCCTAGCTGTTCGATGAAATCGTGGGCGTTGGCCGCCTTGGCGGCGGCGCGCACCTCCTCGTCGGTGGCGTCGGGACGGCCGTAGCGGATATTGTCGGCGATGGAGCCGTCAAACAAGAACACATCCTGCGACACCCAGGAGAGATTGCCGCGCAGTGAGCTCAACCTCAGATCCCGAATATCCAGCCCGTTTAAGGTCACCCGGCCCACCCTTGGGTCATAAAAGCGCTCCACCAGTGAAAACAAGGTGGACTTGCCGCCGCCTGACTCACCCACAAAGGCGCACACGCTGCCCGGCGGCACGCTCAGGGTGATATCGTGCAGCACATCCCCGTCTTGTTCATGATAGCCAAAGCATACCTGCTCAAAGGCCAGCGTCAGCCCGCGCGCGGCCCCGGTCTTGTCGTGCTGTTCCTTATCCAGCACCTCGTTTAAATCCAGCGCCTCAGCCTTATCCTCAATGGAGCCTTTACGGTCCAAGAAGGCAAAGAGCTGCTCGGCTGCCACCAGTCCCACCTGAATGCCCGAGCCGATGTTGCTCAGGGATTTGGCCGGCTTGTAGGCGGCGGTCAGCGCCAGCAAAAAGGCGGCGAAATCACCGGTGGTCAGGCTGCCGCCGGTGATGTAGTGCCCGCCGGCGATAAGCGCCCCGCACAGGCCAAAGGAGATCATAAGCTCCAAGAGCGGGGATTGCAGCGAGGCGACGGCCACGCCCTTCATGCCCAGCTTGTAGCGCTCCTGCTCAATGTTGCTTAAGCGCTCATACTCGCGCTTTTCGCTGACAAAGGACTGAATGGTCTTGATCCCCAAAATGGACTCGGTGATGCGCGAGAGCGAGATACTGTCCATGTCAAAGCTGCGGCGGGCGATGGCCCGGCGCAGCCTGGCGATAAGCGTGACCGTGACGGCGATGACCGGGATTAAAAACACCAAGGTCAGGGTCAGCTGCGGGGCGTACCACACCATCAGCGTGACCATGATGCACAAGGTGGAGATGTTGCGGATGATCTCTATAAAAGAGCCCGTGACCATGTTGAGCATGGACCCAGAGAGCCCGGTGAAGGCGTTCATCAAAGGCCCGGTCTGCACCCCCTGAAAGTAATCCTGCGAGAGAGACAGCATGTGGGAGTAGAGGCGGCGTCTTAGGCTCGCCGCGCCCGAGAGTCCGGCGTGGGCCATGGACAGCGCCGAGGTGTAGGTGCACAGGCTTTTGCCCAGGTAGGCCGCGATGAGCTCGATGCCGATGAGGTAGAGCACATCCATGTTTTTCTCGATAAAGCCCACATCGATCATCTGGTGTACCAGGGTAATGGCAAAACCTTCGGCCGCGGCCGAGCACACCGTGCACACCGCGCCTAAGAGCAGCCATTTCCACCACGGCAGGCCGAACTGCCGCCACACTCTTAAGTACAGCGACCACTTGATCTGGGTCTCGGGGTTGCGATCGTTTTTAATAAAGTGCCAGATGGTACTGAAAATCCGCATGAAGATCCTCATGTAGTCAGGTCCGGCCCCGGGTGCCACACCAAAAAGTGCCAAAAAGGTGGCTCAAACCCCGCAGCCTGGAGATTAGGTTGCCTGTTTTATTGGGATTATAAGGCAAAAGGGCAGGGCGGGTATGTGAGGGGGGACAAAGACAGAGCAGTTAAGCTCTTGGAGGGCAAGACAAATTGTCCGGTCGCACAGATGATGGGTGAATTTGCCCGCCGCAGGGGGTAAAATTAGCCCATACGCCCCCATAAAGTCACGGGCAGACACTAACTGTATTAAAGACCCTTTCATGCCAGCAGCTACCACCACGCTCCCCGCGATTGACGCGCGCAAGCCCCATGCCTTCAGAAGCAGGCCTCCGCAGAATTTGGAGGCCGAAGGCAGCTTTTTGGGCGCGCTCATGCGCGACGGGGCACTGTTCTCGCGTCTGGCGCGGGAGATGGGGGAGATCCGCTCGGAGATCTTCTACTCGGAGAAAAACCGCCTGATCTTCGAGGCCATGCAGCGCCACGCCATGTCCTCGGACACCCTCGACCCCACGGTCATCTGCAATGAGCTGGAGGTGACCGGCAAATTGGGCAAGGCCGGCGGCAAGGAATATGTGGCGGGCTTAGTCAGCCAGGGGCAGGGCACGCAGAACTGCCAGGAGCTGCTTAAGGTCATCATGGACTGCCATCACCGCCGCGAGCTCATCAGCACCGCCGAGGATATCGAGGAGTCAGGCTACAACCCCGAGGGGCGCAGCGTCAGGCAGCTCTTTGAGCTGGCACAGAGCAATGTGTTTGGGCTTGCCGAGCTGCTGCGCGGCCAGGAAACCGAGGGGCCGCGCTCCATGTACGAGGTGGCCTACAATCTCATTCAGCGCCTCAAGGAGCAGGCCCGCACCGGTCAGACCATGCGCGGGGTGTCCACGGGCTTTTACGATGTGGATCAGCTCACCAAGGGGCTGCCGCCGGGCACGCTCAATATCCTGGCCGCAAGGCCCAGTATGGGCAAGACCGCCTTGGCCATGAACATCTGCGCGAATGTGGCCATGAACCCGCAGGTGACCAAGCCCGTGCTTATCTTTTCCTTGGAGATGCCCGCCGAGGACATCGCGCTGCGCCTGCTCTCCAGCCTGGGGCGGGCCACCATCGACGAGCTCAACAGCGGCGGGGCCACGGCAATGCAGTGGCAGAACATCATCAGCAAGCTCAGGCTGCTGTTAATCGGCGGGGATGAGCACACCCCGGCGGTCAACAAGCTCTTTATCGACGACAAGAACGAGCTCTCGCCCATGGAGCTGCGCTCGCGGGCACGCAAGATCCACAGCGAGTGCGGCGGGCTCTCGCTCATCATGGTGGACTACATCCAGCTCATGCACGGCTCGGGCTCGACGGGACGCTATGAGAACCGCACGCTGGAGATCGCGGAGATCTCGCGCTCCTTAAAGGCCCTCTCCAAGGAGCTGAACGTGCCGGTGCTGGCGCTGGCGCAGTTAAACCGCGACGTGGACGCCCGCAAGGATCACCGTCCCATGAATTCCGATCTGCGCGAGTCAGGCTCTCTGGAGCAGGATGCCGATCTCATCATGTTTCTGCTCAGACCCCATGTCTATGAGGTGAAGACCGAGGGCACTGATCCGCAGCTGCAGACGCCCGACGACGGCAGGGCTTTTCTCATCATCGGCAAGAACCGCAACGGCCCCATCGGCGATATCGAGCTGCAGTTCCAGGGTGAGTACACCTCCTTCTATGACCGCGCCGACCGCCAGCAGGACGTGCCGCCGCCCGAGGCTTACTGACGCACCTGCCCGGTGCTCTCAACCTCTTTTTGACCCTCCAAAACACAAAGAATAGGAAAATTGCCATGAATTTTGTTACCGCCTGCATCGATACCAAAGCTTTGGTGCGCAATCTGCGTACCATCCGCGCCCGGGTCCCTGATTCCAAACTGGTGGCGGTGGTCAAGGCCAACGCCTACGGCCACGGCCTGTACCCGGTGGCGCAGGCCTTAAGCCAGGAGGCCGATGCCTTCGCGGTTTCCCGCATCAGCGAGGCGCTGAGCCTGAGAAATCAGGGAATAGACAAGCCCATCGTGCTGCTGGAGGGCTTTTACAATGACGAGGATGTGGAGATAATCTCCCGTCTGGACTTCTACACCGCGGTGCACTCGCTCTTTCAGGTGGAGGCCATCGAGCGCCACCCGGGGATCAAACCTCTGCACTGCTGGGTGCAGGCCGACATCGGCATGCACCGTCTGGGCGCGGCCCAAACCGGGGAGCTCAGGGAGATTAAGACCCGCCTGGAGCGTCTGCCACAGGTATATCAACCCTTAGGCCTCATCGCCCATTTAAGCGTGGCCGACACGCCGGCCGAGCAGGGCTATCATGAAGAGCAGGTAAAGCGCTTCTGGCAGATCGCCTCAGAGCTGGAGTTTACAGGGGATCTCTCCTTGGGTAACTCCGCGGGGATTCTGCGCTGGCCGGATACCCACAGCCCCTGGGTGAGGCCCGGGATCATACTCTACGGGATCTCGCCCTTTGCCGATCAGACCGGGGAGGAGCTGGGACTTACGCCGGTGATGACCTTAAAGAGCACGCTGCTGACCGTGCACCGCCTCAAAAAGGGCGCCAAGGTAGGCTACGGCGCGGCCTTCGTGGCAGAGCGCGACACCGTGTTGGGGGTGGTGGCCGTAGGCTACGGGGACGGCTACCCGCGCACGGCGCCTAACGGCACGCCGGTGCTGGTGGGCGGACGGCTGGTGCCCAGCGCCGGCCACGTGTGCATGGACATGATGTTCGTGGATTTGGGCCCGGAGAGCAGGGACAGGCCGGGAGATGAGGTGATTTTGTGGGGCCGGGGACTGCCGGTGGAGAAAATCGCCGCCGCCTGCGGCACCATTCCCTATGAGCTGGTGTGCCACATCATGCCCCGGGTCAACGTGGAATTCACCGCCTGGGGCGCGGGATAGAGGCTCTGCCGGTGAGGTTCTGACGCGAACGCCTCTGCGCTGCCTGATTGAATTGTCATCTTGGGGGTGGCATGATGAGGGTAGCTGATCTAGGGGTTGGATGAGCATGAAAACAGGAGAGCGCTCAGATGAAAGAAATCTCACAGGCCGACGGCATTGAGGATTTTGCTGACAATGACTACATCTACGTAGACAAGACTCAGTACATCTATAAGCTGGTCAAGAAATATAAGCGCGTATTTTTCTCCCGGCCCCGCCGCTTCGGCAAGACGTTGACCTTAAACATCATCGGCACTCTGTACGGGGAAGGGGTGGAGCCCTACTTCAAGGACACCTGGATCTACGATAAGTGGAATTTCGGGCAGTTCCCG
>JAFUGP010000105.1 GCA_017469335.1 Succinivibrio sp.
CGCTATTTAAGGAGTGGGCCAAGCCCAATGAACTCTTAAAATCGTTGGCAAACTTTAGCTGCTTCAGACCGACGTTAGATACCGTGAGCGCAGTGGGGTGATCTTTGTGCAAGCTCTTAAACTTAACCGCGCTTACTATATATATGAGAGAGACCCCACAATTTCATCATACGTATGATTAGTAGACCTACCGATGAGTGCACGGTTTTATGCCGCTGCCAAACTCCCGTGATCCCCCCAGACCCAGGAGAGATAATCTCGGCCGCGCCCCAAAGCGGTCAGGAACCTGTCCCTTTTCAAATTTTCACGGTTGCCTTATGGCCTAAATCCGGCATCTGCCCTAAAATAAATGTCCAGCATACGTCTGAGAACCTGCAGCCGCGGTGCTGGTAATGCCGTGCACATTAAGCCGTGCACAAGAAGCAACTTTGGTGTAACTCAGCCACAGGCGGCGAAGCGGAGGATTGACCATGGGAATTAACTGGAGGCTTGCCGTTTGTGCCGGTCTGCTTGCGTTGCTTGGCGCAGCCGGGGCAGACGACCAGGCTGCCAGATCTTCGGTTGAAAAACCTTTCGTGGTGGCAGGAGTGGCCCGCACCGGTTCACCTTGGTTTGTCCGTCACTCCAAAGGCTTCATCAAAGGTGCCACCGACTATGGCATGCAGTCCATTTACACCCTGCCCGAGTCAGTGGATCCCGAAGAGCAGTTGCGTGTTATTGACAAATATATACTTCAGGGTGTGGATGCCCTGTTGGTGATCCCCAACAACGCCCACAAGCTGGAGGCCATCTTCAAAAAAGCTCAGGAAAAAGGCATCGCCGTCATCACCGGCTCTTCCCAGGATCAGATTAATGCCGACTTCGACATCGAACTCATAGACAACAGCGCCTTCGGCGCACTGATGATGGATGAGATGATGCGTTTCGTCGGTGACAAGTCCGGAACTTACGCCATTTTCACCACCACCGATTCCAGCGAGTCCGCCACCCAGAACATCATCGCCACCGCCGCCATCATGCGGCAGCGTTCTGCTTATCGTCAGCTAAAGTTCGTGGGCAAGTATTCAGTGTCCGACGATCGGACCATGGCCAAACGCAAGGCTCTGGAACTGCTCGATGCCCATCCCGATCTGCGCGGTATACTCTGTCTGGGGTCCGAGGGCTCCCCGGGGGTGGCAGCCGCGTTGCGTGAGCGCGGTTTAAGGACCGATCAGTTCGCCCTGCTGGGCATGGCCACTCCCAATGTGGTACGCAAGCTCATCAAGGACGGCTACATGGCCGAGATCCTGCTCTACGATCCGGCGCTGGCGGCACATATTCAAACCTATATTGCCCGCATGCTCTTGGATGGCAGACGAAATGAGATACGTCAGGGTTTTGAGATCCCCGGCATCGGCAAGCCGGAGATCCAAGGCAATAACATTATCTTCAACATTCCGCTCATCATCTCGGCGGACAACATAGACGAGTTTCGCTTCTGAGGCAAAGGGCTCGGAAAACAAGGACCGCGGGGAGGGCTGCCTGCGGTCCTCACACAAACTGCCCAAGGTGGAAAATATAGGAGTAGCAACTAAATGTTCCGTCATGTGATCTGCGCACTCATGGCATGGTTTTGTCTTGCCTTCGCGCCCGCCCAGGCCAAAGACAGCACCATCAAAATCGGCATCCTGCACTCGCTCACCGGCGGCATGGCAGTCTCCGAGGCCAACCTCAAGGACACCCTGCTCATGCTCATCGCCGAGCAGAACCAAAAAGGCGGGTTGCTGGGACACCGACTTGAAGCTGTTGTCATGGATCCCGGCTCCAACTGGCCGCGCTTTGCCCAGATGAGTCGTGAGATGCTCACCAAGGATAACGTGGTGGCCATCTTCGGCTGCTGGACCTCCGGGGCGCGTCAGGCGGTACTTCCCGTAGTGGAGGAATTAAACGGACTGCTGTTTTACCCAGCTCCCTTTGAAGGAGAGGAGTCCTCGCGCAACGTCATCTATACCGGCTCGTCACCCAATCAGCAGGCTCTGCCGGCCGTGGATTACCTCATCTACCGTGAGGGCATAAGACACTGGTTGCTGCTCGGCGCTGACTACAGCTTTCCGCGGGTAACCAACGAAATCATCAGTTCCTATCTCAAGTCCAAAGGTTACAGAGATGAAGATATTCAGACCATCTACGTACCCTTCGGCTTTTCCGGTTGGGATCCTATAATCAAAAAGATCAAGGAGTTCGGGCAAGGCGGTGACGCTGCGGTGATCTCCACTTTAAGCGGCGAGGCCGAGCTGCCCTTCTGCGACGGACTCTCCAAGCAGGGAGTATCCGCCTCTGAGATCCCGGTGATGTCCTTCAGCCTCTCCGAAGAAGAACTCATGGACGTCTACACCGCCCCGCTAGTCGGCCACCTGGCCACCCGCAACTATTTTGAGAGCATTCAATCCCCGGAAAATCAGGAGTTCATCAAGAGTTGGAAGGCCTTTACCAAGAACGATTATGCGGTGACCACCAGCGCCATGGAGGCGACTTACATCGCCTTTAAATTATGGGTAAAGGCCGTGGAAACTGCCGGCACCACTGACGTGGAAGATCTGCTCAATATCATCGTCGGACTGGAAGTGCCCAACCTCTCGGGAGGCATGGCCCGCGTGCTGCCCAACCACCTGGTCACCAAACCGGTCTACGTGGGGGCGGTGAGGGAGGACGGCCAGTTCGACATCCTGTGGCGCAGCAAGAGCGAGATTGAAGGCAAGGCCTACAGTGATTACCTGCCGCAGTCTCTGCATTCGGATGCCAACTGGACTCCGCAGATCAACTGCCCGCTCTACGATTCGAGGGCCAGGCGCTGCTACCAGAACCGCGTGGAAATGCGCTAGCGCAATCTGACCGAGCGCAAAAGGGGCTGACCTCAGGTCAACCCCTTTTTAGTTTTTCACGGTAAAGAGCGCCGTGCATATGCACGGTCACCTGCAGACAGCGCCTCAGTAACTTCCCAGCTCTTCCTGAATGGCCTGCAGGGCCCCCAGCGGATCGGCGGCTCTGGTGATGGGACGGCCTATCACCAGGTAATCAGAGCCTGCTGCCAGCGCCTGTGCCGGCGTCATCACCCTTTTCTGATCGTCCGTGGCACTGCCCTGGGGTCTGATCCCGGGAGTGACGCACAAAAATCCGTTACCAAAATGTACCTTAAGCCGTGCACTCTCCCGTGCACTGCACACCACACCGTCCAACCCGCTCTGAGCGGCCAGTGACGCTAAGGACAGCACCTGCTCTGCCACCTCATTCCCCACCCCGATACTGTGCAGCTGCACCTCATCCATGGAGGTGAGCACGGTCACGGCAATAAGCTTGGGACGGTGGTCAAACTCGGCCAGCGCCTCGCGGGCCGCCTGCAGCATCACAGGTCCACCGCAGGCGTGTACATTGAGCATCCATACCCCCAGGCGGGCGGCCGCCTTACAGGCCATCGCCACCGTATGGGGAATATCGTGAAATTTAAGGTCCAAAAAGACCCCATAACCCCGGCCTACCAGTTCGCGGACCAGGTCCGGCCCGGCACTGCCGTAAAGCTCCAGACCGACCTTGAGGCGGCAGAGCTGGGGGTTGAGTCTTGAGACCAGGGCCAGGGCATCCTCGCGGGAGGCATAGTCCAGTGCGACGATCACCTTAGGATCGCTTTTATCAGTCACCATCGATGCCATCCTTGGGTTTTAAGGTGCCCCAGCGGCGACAGGAAGGGCACTGCCAGAACAGTACCGTGGACTCAAAACCGCAACGCTCGCAGCAGTATTGCGGATTGGAGGCGATCCGGGCATCCATCAGGCTCTTTAACTGCAGCAAGGAGGCGTTGATCTGGGGATCGGTATTCTTGGCGCGCAGCTCGATTAAGGCCGCGAAAATTTTGAGGTTGGATTTTTCCTTGAGGAAATCAAGCAGCAGCACCTCAGCGTCTGCCCGTCCCGAGCTCTGTTCGGTAACCTTGGCCAGCTCTACCATGGCACCCGCCGAGCGGGTACGTCTCACCAGTCCCTCCAGGGCAAAGCGGTAATTGGGATCGGCCTTGTTGGGATAGCATCTTTGCAGAAATTCCAGGCAGCGCAACGATGATTTGACATCTATCTCGTAGCTCTCTTTGACGAGTTTAACCGCCTCGGCCGTTTTCTGGGTATGCAGACAGAGATCGGCTAACTGCAAGCGGGCCCGTACCGACTGCGGGGCGATATTCAGAGCCTGGTTGTAGTAATTGCTCGCTTTATCAAAGTCCCCGCTGAACTGAGCCTGAGAGCCTAACTCACAGTAATACTCATTAAGATTCAAGGATGAGGCATCCCCCAGAGTGTCACGGTACTTCTGAGCCACCTCAATGGCCTTCTCAAACTCGCCCTCACGCTCATAGACCTTCAGCAGCAACGAAGCGGCCGGTCTTAATTGCCTGGGGATCTCGGTTAATTCCAGCAGGATGGCCTCGGCCCGGTCAAACAGACCGGCGCTTAAAAAATCCCGGGCCAGTTCCAGTCGGGCCAGTTCGTTCTCGCTTTCATCGGCCTGGGCGTTGGAGGCCAGACGCTCATGCAGGGCAATGGCCTTATCGGTCTCACCGCGCTGCCGGAACAGATTGCCCAGCGCCATGCGCGAGTCAAAGGTGGGATCGGCTTCATTGAGGTAGGCGATGAAACGGTCCACCGCCTTGTCCTGCCGGTGCTTGAGCAGATACTCCACCCCCCGCAGATAGTTGGTACGGTGGGCGTTCTGGCTTTGGATTTTCTTATCGCGCAGCGAGGCGCGGCCCATATAGTAACCATAGGCCGCAGCGATGGGCAGCAGCAGAAACAGTAATTCGATCATGATGGCCGCTTAGGAGTCACCATTTAGGCAGACTGTAAGGCGCCCTGCTCCTCGCTCTTTTTATCGAGCTGTCTGTGGAGCTCCTTTTCCTCTTTGCGGGCAGCCTTAAGCTCGCTCTTGGCGTTATGGGCCTGACGCCAGAACTTAAAGCACATCAAAAGCGAGAGGTAAATGCCCAGAATGACCCCGAATACGATGCCGCACACCAGCACCACCGCCACCGAAACCTCGGCTTTGGCCACCAGAAAATCAAACATGACCCGCGCATCGTTCAAAGAGCCTAAGGCCAGCCCTACCACGGCGAGCAAAATTAAGATGATGAAATAAACCCAGAACTTGAACATGGCTGACAACTCCTGTTAAAGCTGTCTTGATCATACCACATGCAGGCAAATTGCAATGCGGCACAAACCGCGCTAGCCCCATAAATCAGTAACTGATCAACTAAGTGCCCAGGCCCCGGAAGTGAGGATGAGTTTTTCAGCAGGACATGAAAAAAGGGGACCTTATTAGGATCCCCCTTTAGTCCTTTGCGGCCACTAGGCCTCGCAGTAAACTTGCTTAGAAGTTGTAACGGGCCGCGATGGAGTAGCTGTCGCCTTTAACTTCCTTGTCAGCACGATCGCCGCCGTTGCCGTTGACATCCTTGCCGAAGTTCTTGTCGGTATCCAGATCCCAGGCACCCTCAATCCACACCTTGAAGTTGGGGTTGAACTTGTACTGGATCTGGGCGATGGCCACCGACTCATCCGCGCTCTTGCCCTGATCGGGGTTGTAGCGCTGCCACTCATAGGCGGCGGCTAAGATCAGACCAAAATCGGTACCGTAGGAGGCGGCCACTTCCACGCCCTGCATCTTGAAGTCATTGCCATCGTCACGCACCGAGAAATCACGCACGGTGTAATCGGCGGCCAGATACAGGCCGGCACCGTACTCACCCCAGGTCAGCGCTGCACCGTAGCTCTTGGAATTGCTGAAATCATCGTGAGTATCGCCATAATCGTCCTGATAGCGCTGATACTCATAGCCGGCGCGGATCTCAATGGGGCCAAAACCCACGGAGGGGGTGGTATAACCTAAGGTCAGCGAGTAACCGGCATCGATATTGTGTTCATCTTCTAGGTGATCAATTGGCACATTGTTCACGGCGCTCTGGAACTCGGCGGCGGCGTGGAAGCCGTAGTTCTCATAGGTGTAACGGAACTTGCCGCTCGAACGGCTGGAGCCTGACTCCGAGCCGATGCAGCTTATCTCCTCAAAAATATCGGTGGGCTCGGCCAAGTAGTAGATATTGGTCAGGTAACGGCCGGCCTGCAACTGACCGTAGTCACCAAAGTCCAGACCCACGTACTGATCACGTACCTTCATATTCTGGGCATTGCTGGAATTACCGCGGTTGTCCTGCTGCCACTCGGTAAAACCGAAAGCCGTCACCGAGTCATTAATCTTGCTGCGGCCCTTGATGTTAAGACGCATCTGATTGCGGATGGTGTGATCTTTGTTGCCGGCAGAGCCGTTATCACCGGTCACGTAGGCAGCCTCAATACGACCGCCGATGGCCAGGCTGGTGCCGTCCTTGCTGTAAACCTCGGCACCCTGAGTAACGGAGGCCACGGCGGCGGCTAAAGCGGCCACACCAAACTTAACTGAAGTCTTCATGTTTAAAATCCCCATATACATAAAAGCAGGTATCTCTTCTGCCGTTTGAGCTGCGCAATACCCCGCTTGTAACTGCGCACCCTGCAACCCATTTAAGTCTGAGGACTCAAACCTTGCGACGGCTTCTACTCAGAGCCACTGCCCTGAGCCCACTAAAAACCGTGATCCATAAGGCAAAAAGCTCTATAAATGTGATCGTACTCTCATTGCAACTATTTTGCAACGACGATCACATAAAATTTATATGCCAGAAATAAATGACTTTAATTTCAATGAAGAAAACAGAACAGACCGGCTCTGCAGCATAAGGGAAATGGGCAATTCACTGGCTCAAAATGCAGTCTGAGACTGTCGGAGATGAGACTTGAGTACGTTAGTAGGACAGGTAAACTTCGGGCATTAAAAAGGGCGCCGCAGGCGCCCCTGATGATAGAGATAATTGAACCGACCGTTAGCGATTGCGGGTAACAATAATCTCCGCGCGCTGAATGACCTTGGTGCCGTATTTGATCTGCGGCTTGGTCACCCCGGTAATGATCTGCTGCTCCGAGGAGGCCTTGGGATCCTTGACAAACTTGACATCGGCATCCATACCATCGATGTAGGGCTTGCCGATAAGCTCGGTCATCTCATAGCCCGTGGCATTGATGGTATCGTGCAGTTTTTCCACTAGGGAGGTCAGCTTGCGATGACCCTCACTTTCGGGGTCAAGCGCATACAGCGCCGTCTCCAAGGTGGCCAAGCGATCGGCGAAGGCAATCACCATATTCTCGATGATATCGCCCTGCACCGCCGTTGAGTTGGCCATCTGAGAGATGCTCTTGGCAATCTCCTGCATGGAGTCGCCCTGCGCGTTGAGATTGTCGGCTAGGAAATTCATCTGGGCCTGATGCTCGTCGCGCACCGCTTCGGCCTCACGCAGGGCCTTACGCGAGCGCATACCGCCGCGCAAGGTGGTAATAAGATAGATAAAGAAGAACAGGCCTAAGGCCGCTGCCGCATAGGTGATTAAATCACCATGCGAGGTCTCCTGATTCTTGCGCAGACCCTCTGCCCGATCATCGAGCTCGGAGAGGCGTTCTCTTAATTTGTCCACCTCACCTTTAAGCGCCTGTAACTCATCACGGGAAGCAGCCGGTTTGATGTTGTCGGCCGCGGCACGCAGAGTATTGAGATCCTTTTCAAGCTGCGGCACCTTGCCTAACAATTCACCGGCCTGCTTGACGCTCTCAACCTGTTTTAGGACCGCGTCATTACCTGCCTTGAGGTTGTTAAATTCCAGCACCAGATCGCTGACCGTCTTCTCCAACTCATTGTTGCCGCCGCCGCGATAGGAATAAACGTCATCGGCCAGCACCGCAGCTGAAAAAACCAGGCTTGAAAACAGGACTAAATATTTCTTCATGGATCACTTAACACGCTTAAACGGCCCGGGCCGTCTCTTTGCTGCGCTCTCCTAAATCAGCAAAAAACCACACACTGAGGACAGTTATCCTGTTCCCTCAAATTTCAGAACAACTAATATATATAACAAATCAATGAAGTATAAAAAGGGTGAGCCTCAACAAATTTAACAAAAAGCTTATAAAAAAGCCCCGTTCAGCTAAGAACAGGGCTTCTTTTTCTTGAGCTAGCAAAGCCGGTAATTAGGCTTCTTCACCCTTTTCGGCAGCGGCGAAGGCTGCGGCCATGGCCGTAGTGGCCGGCTCCTGCTTGGCCTGCTGATTGATGCTGTCCAGAGCCTCTTTCTCCTCAGCCTCGTCCTTGGCACGCACGGACAGGGTGATCTGATGGGTCTTGCGATCCAGACTCATGAACTTGGCTTCCACGCTGTCGCCGACTTTCAGCACAGTGGTGGCATCCTCAACGCGCTCGCGGGCCAGATCAGAGGCACGGATGTAGCCGGTGATGCCCTCGGCCAGTTTCACGGTGGCACCCTTGGCATCAACCTCGGTCACGGTGCCGGTGACGATGGAGCCACGGCGGTGAGCGGAGGTGTACTCGGCAAACGGATCATCGGAGATCTGCTTGATGCCCAGAGAAATGCGCTCGCGGTCCGGGTCTACCTGCAGCACGATGGCGGTAAGTTCCTCACCTTTCTTGAACTCGCGCACGGCATCCTCGCCGGACTTCTGCCAGGAAATATCCGACAGATGCACCAGTCCGTCAATGCCGCCGTCCAAGCCGATGAAGATACCGAAATCGGTGATGCTCTTGATCTTACCGGTTACCTTGTCTCCCTTGCTGTGCTTCTCGGCAAACTCAACCCATGGATTGGGCTTGCACTGCTTGAGACCTAGGGAGATGCGGCGGCGATCCTCGTCGATCTCCAGCACCTTGACCTTGACATTGTCGCCAATGGCCACCACTTTTGACGGCGGCACATTCTTGTTGGTCCAGTCCATCTCGGAGACGTGCACCAGACCTTCCACGCCGTCGGCAATTTCCACGAAGCAGCCGTAATCGGTCAGGTTGGTCACCTTGCCCTCGATCATCTGCCCGATGGGGAAGCGCTCGGCGATGTTGCTCCACGGATCGGTACCCAACTGCTTGAGACCTAAGGACACTCTCTGGCGCTCGCGATCGAACTTGAGCACCTTGACCTCGATCTCCTCGCCTACGGCCACAATCTCGCTGGGGTGCTTGACACGCTTCCAGGCCATATCCGTGATATGAAGCAGGCCGTCCACGCCGCCCAAATCCACGAAGGCGCCGTAGTCGGTCAGATTCTTGACCACGCCCTTCACGGTCTGGCCCTCGTCCAAGGTGGCCAGCACCTTCTCCCGGTCAGAGGAGTTCTCCGACTCAATGACAGCGCGGCGGGAAACCACCACGTTGTTGCGTTTCTGGTCAAGTTTGATGACCTTGAACTGCAGGTCCTTGCCTTCTAAGTGCGTGGTATCACGCACCGGACGCACATCGACCAGAGAGCCCGGCAGGAAAGCTCTGATCCCGCCTAACTGCACGGTGAAGCCGCCCTTGACCTTGCCGTCGATAACACCGGTTACCAACTGCCCGTCGTTAAAGGCTTCCTCAAGACGGATCCACGCCTCGTTGCGCTTGGCTTTCTCGCGCGACAACAGAGTTTCACCGTCACCAGACTCCACCGACTCCAAGGCCACGTCCACCACATCACCGACCTTGACTTCAACTTCGCCGGCGGCATTGGTGAACTGGTCCAGAGGAATGTTCGACTCTGATTTCAGTCCTGCGTCCACAGTGACAAAGTCACTGCCCACCGCGACCACGGTGGCTTTGATCATGGAACCCGGACGTGTCTCCACGTCTTTTAGGGATTCCTCAAAAAGTTCAGCAAAAGATTCCATTTAAAAGGTTATGTCCAAATTGCCCCGCGGCATCCTGCCCTCTGGGGGGTTAGTAAAATTGTGCGCCCCTCCTGGGCGCACTCCGGCCGCTCCACAGGCGGCTGAATCCGTCAGGAGGCCGTTTTGGCCTCCACTATCTCCAAGGCGCGCGCCAGCACCTGCTCGATGTTCAGTTCGGATGAATCAATCACCACGGCATCGGCTGCAGGTTTAAGCGGAGCCACCGGGCGGTTGCGGTCCCGGTCGTCGCGCTCCTTGATCTCGGCTACCAGTTCGTCAAAGTCCTTGACCAGACCTTTTTGCTGCAATTGCAGCTGGCGGCGTCTGGCCCGCACCTCGGCAGAGGCGTCGAGAAAAATCTTTACCTGGGCATCGGGGAACACCACGGTACCCATGTCGCGGCCGTCCGCGACCAGCCCCGGCTCGCGGCGAAAATCGCGCTGCCGCTGCAACAGGGCCTGACGTACCTTGGGAAACTGGCTGACCTTGCTGGCATTATTGCCTGCTTCTTCGGTGCGGATAGCCAAGCTCACATCCTCGCCGTTGAGCATCACGTGAACGCCGTCTGAGGCCGTCTCAAAACTTAAGTTGAGCACGGCCGCTTCCTGACACAGCGAATCCTCATCAAACAGCGCCAGTCCTGCCTTGCGCGCCGCATAAGCCAGGACGCGATAGATGGCACCGGAATCAAGCAGCGAGAGCCCAAGTCTCTGAGCAAGACGCCTCGTCAGCTCTCCCTTACCGGCTCCGCTGGGACCGTCAACGGTAATTACCAAGGGTTTGCCCATGAACTGCCAACCTCTGCATGTAAAAAGGTAAGACCACTTTGCCTGTACCCACTGCACGACTCGCTATTCTCACAAGTCACACAGGGTGCATAATTATAGCAAAACACAACTGGGAATAAGCGCAGGTAAGGCAGGGAGCTGAAGATATTTTTGTATCTTGGGCTCCGGGAAGAAGAAAGGGGGCGACGCGGCCGTTTTCAGCGCATTTTCTGTTTGGGCACTTCCAACCCCATCTGCGGATCGTAAAGCACCACACGGTTACGACCGCCCTGTTTGGCCGCATACATGGCAATATCAGCCTGCTTGATGAGAGTGCGATAGCCAATGGCAAAGGAGGTGGTGGTCAGGTCCGAACAGCCCACGCTGATGGACATCAGCCCGTTGGTGTTGGCTTCATTCTTGACCTCGAGCGCCAGCACCGCATCACACAGTTTGCGCCCGAAGCTCTCACGCTCCTCCAAACTCAGGTCGCGCACGATCAGCAAAAATTCCTCGCCGCCGTAACGGTAGGCCGTGCCATTTTCGGGCAGATTCCTTTCCAGGACCTCGGCGATGGTCGAGAGGATCTTATCGCCGTACTGATGGCCCATACGGTCATTGAAGAATTTAAAATTATCAATATCAATCATGTAGATGGACAGATTGGGTTCTACCTGCACCGTGGCATCTATCATGTCTTCCAGGGCCTTGCGGTTATAGACCCCGGTTAAGGCATCCTTGACCGAAACATTGAGCAGATTCTGGTAGCTCTCGTTGCTGTCCCGGAGCTCTAAGGCCTGTTTTCTCATTTCATCGAAGAGCTGCGGCAGCACGCTGTTGATGGACTCAATCTCAGTGATGGAGGAAGTGGGAAAAAATTCCGGTCTTTCCATCTTCTTGCGGAACATCAAAATGATGCTGGTAATCTCAGCCAGCGGCCTGCTGATGAAGTGATAGATCATGAGGTAGGCCACCACCATCAGCAGTGACAGCACTCCCAGTGCCGCGAGCACCATGGGTTCGGCCGTGCCGGCCACATCGGTGATGGAGAGCAGGCGATTGTCCAAGGTGGTGGTTTCAATCTGCGAGGAGATCACCACCAGCTCATTGATGCTTTCCCCGAACTTCTCATAGGCGGCATTAAAATCCTGCAGCTTGAGATCAAGCTCCTGCATCTTAGACTGCATCTCGCGGTACTCCGTGTCATAGACGGAGCACATCCCGCTTACCTTTTCCGGCACCACACCGGCACAGGTTCCCAGAGTGTCGTTCGCCTCGTGCTTTAAGCGGTCATAGAGTTTAACGCTGTCGCTGCTCAAACTCTGCATGCTGCTGCTTAAGGCATCCAAGTGTTCAGGCTCATATTTGGCGCTGCGCCCGCTGTCATGCAGGATGAGCAGCCGCAGGTTGTAGAGATGGTAGAGCTTGCCCATCACCGTATCCTGCAGCTGTTCCAGATTGAGACGTACCTTCCAGAACTCGTGCAGCTGACTCATCATGGCGGCTAACTTGTCATGTGGCAGCTGCGTGTCGTTCATGGCAATTTCCGAGATGATGGACTGGCTGTCGATATAGGCGTCCTTGGCCTCATCGCGATCGATACGGGTATGGATGGTGGAGGCGTGATAGCGTAACCCGTCGATGTTGACGAAGGTACGCTGGGCATTGAGAATGGAGGGGACCACGGTCTGCGTGAGCTGTTCTGAACTCTCGCGCACCTTGTTAAACTCCAGAGTAAAGAAGAAGAACATGGCGGTAATCACCGCCAGCACGGGTACAAACACCACAAACACAAAGCTGTGTATTTTCACCGTCTCTTCCTTATTCTTATTTCATCCCGGGCAGTTGCCGACATTCAGCCCCGGGGATTTTGCAACGCACCTAAGCACCGGGACCTAATTTCAGCCGCCTGCGTGTACCTGAGTGCATATTATGCCATTTTAGCGCGCTTGCCCACCAAGGGAGCCTGCGCAGCCTCAGCGGGTTATAAAGTTGTGATATGGGAAATAATCCAGACTCAGCTTATAGAGGCTGCCATCGCGTATGACTTTGTTCAGAGCCTCGTCAATCTGCTCCTTGAGGACCGGATCGTTCTTCGGCAGTCCCACGTACATGGGGTGACTGTCCTCGCTGATGGTGTTGCTGTTGATCATGGCGTAGAGGGCGCGCTGAAAGTTATGCCTCATGCCGCTGAAACCCGAGAGATTGTCAATGTAGATGGCATTGACCTCGTCCAGGTACAGCCCCTTAAACAGCCTCTCGTAATTATCATAGACCGTCAGCGCTTCCAGCTTTTGCTCTTTCAATCGCTCATCTAGGATCCCGCACTCCACCGAAAAGCTCTTGCAGCCCACGTTCATGCTGTCCAGCTTATCCGCGTCCAAATACACAATCTCGGGATCTTTGGCGATGAGAATGGAGTGAGCCTCGTAGTAAGGCCGGGAAAAATCTATGCGCTCTTCCACCTGGGGATTCTGGGTGAAACCGGCCACGGCAAAGCTCAGATTACCGTTTTCCAGCTCCTCCAACAGCCGGTCGGTCTCCAGCGTCACAATGGCGCAACGCACTTTCAAGTGTTCGCAGATCCGACGGGTAAGCTCAACGTTAAAGCCCTCGATGGCTTTATGTTTGGCTGAGAAAAAAGAGAACGGAAAGTGGTCTTTCTCCACCCCGGCCTTGACACGCTCGCCTGAGGAGAAAGCCTCAACCTGAGCGCTGTACAGGACCAGCACCCCTGCAAGCAACACGGCGAGCGCAGCACTACATCCTTGCAGGAACCTTTTCATGGCCTGAGCCCTCCCCCTAAAATCAACATTTTATATTATATGAGCGCATTATTTTTAAACATTTGATTAAGTTCAAAAATATGCTATCATGCACTCTGCTTTGCACCCGGGTTTCAGCGGTGTGGCCCAGTCCTAGCCGGAAGTTGAGCCTGCGCTTTGACCCTGGAGCATTTCAGGCAACATAGAGACTCTCCCGACAAAATCTGCGTTTCCCATGACTTACATCAAAGAACACGGCCCTATCGCCCAACTGCCCACCCGCTACGGGCATTTTGAGATCAGTGTCTACAAGGATCTGCACGATCTTGACCATGTGTTGCTGTCCATGGGCAAAATTGACGATGGACAACCGGTGCTGTGCCGCATTCACTCCGAATGTCTGACCGGTGATGTGCTGGGCAGCCTGCGCTGCGACTGCGGCTTTCAGTTGGAAGCAGCCCTGCAGGCCATCGCCGCGCAAGAAAGGGGCGCATTGCTCTACATGCGTCAGGAGGGACGCGGCATCGGGCTGTACAATAAAATCAGAGCCTACAAGCTCCAGGACGGCGGTCTCGATACCGTCGATGCCAACGTGCAGCTGGGCTTTGAGCCGGACGAACGGCACTACGGGATCTGCGCGGAAATCATGAAAAGTGCAGGTTTTGATCAGGTCATCATCATGACCAACAACCCCGACAAATTAAATTCCTTAAGCAGGCACGGCATCACCATTGTCGAACGCCGTCCCTTAGAGTATGGCCGCAATGAGTTCAACAGTGCCTATCTGGACACCAAGGCCCTGCGCATGGGGCATCTGCTTAGACATCAGATTTAGACATAGCGCCGCATTGCGGCGCCTGGTAATTTTGGGCGGACGCCTGAGAGCTTTTGATGAGGCTATTGTCCCACCGTCTTGAGGATGTAATCGGTGAGTGCGGCGTAGTTAACCTCCAACCGCACTACCTCAGAATCCTTTTTAACCGCCTGCGCCAGTGCGTCAGGCAGCGGCAGATCGATTCCCAGAATGCGGTCAACATCCTGCTTGAACTTGGCCGGATGGGCCGTACCCAGGAAAATACCGGTCTCGCCCTCCTTTAAGACATTGCTCAGGCTTTGATAGGCAATGGCCGCATGCGGCTCCAACACATAGCCGCTCTGCTTATAGAGCTGCACCATGGTCCGGGCTGTTTCCTCGTCGGTCATGGAATTGCAGGCAAAATCACTCCACGGCCACTTGTTCATACGGCATAAGGCCTCCACGCGCGGCCAGTTGTTGGGACGGGAGATATCCATGGCGTTGGAGAGCGTGGCCACGGTCTGATGCGGCTCCCAGCTGCCGCTCTTTAGGTAACGCGGCACCGTGTCATTGACATTGCAGGCGATGACAAAACGTGCCTTAAGTCCCAGGGTTTTGGCGATGAGACCGGCGGTGATGTTGCCGAAATTGCCGCAGGGCACGGAGAATATTACCCGGTCGCGGGAGTGCTCCGGCAGCTGCGCGACTGCCTCGAAATAATAGGATACCTGAGCGAGCAGACGGCTGATATTGATGGAATTGGCCGAATTCAATCCCACCTGATTGCGAAAGGCAGTATCATCAAAAGCCTGCTTGACCAGATCCTGGCACTGATCGAAGATCCCCGCTATCTCCACGGCGTGAATATTGCCCCCCAGCGTATTGATAAGCTTGGCCTGCAAGGGGGAGATCTTGCCCTGGGGATAGAGCACCACCACATCTATGTTGGGCTGATCCTTGAAGGCCGCGGCCACGGCCGCGCCGGTGTCCCCGGAGGTGGCGGTCAGCACGGTGACGTGACGCTCGCCCTTGACCGCGCCTAAAACGCGGGCCATGAAGCGGGCACCGAAATCCTTGAAGGCCAGTGTGGGACCGTGGAAGAGTTCCAAGGCATAGACATTCTCGGCGGCCTTGACCAGAGGACAGGGAAAATTGAAGGCGTCCTCAATGAGAGACTCCAGCTGCGGGATCTCATCCCCGATCAAATGGCGCAGAATACGCTGCGACCTGGGTACCAGAGGCAGCCTCAGCAGCTCCTCTATATTCTCAAGCGGCTCAATGGCGTGGGGAAAGAACAGTCCCTGCCCTCTGCCGATGCCCTGCACCACCGCCTGGGCAAAGGAAACCTGCTCGCTGTCGTCTTTTAGATTGTAAAGCTTCATGCTGACCTCTCAGACCTTCTCAACATAGGCGCCGCGTCTGTCTATCTTGCAGACATGGCAAAAGCCGTCTTCATTGGCGATGAAGTTGCGCTCCAGCCACTCTTTGGCCTCCAACGCCGCTACCTCATCCTCATAAACGGAGAAAATGGCCGATCCCGAGCCGGATATACCGGTGGCCAGTGCCCCGTGGCCGGCCCCGTAACGTCTGGCATCCTCAAAACCCGGGATAAGACTGGCCCGGTAGGGCTCGGCTATCACATCGGTGAGCAGCGTACCGGCCAGCTTGTCATCCCCGCGATGGCAGGCGTCGACAAAAGCGGCCAGGCGGCGTCCGAAATTGATGGTCACTGCCCGCTCGTACTGCTTGGGCAGGATGCTGCGGGCCTGATTGGTGGAGATCTTGATACCGGGGAAGCAGGAGACCCACAGCCAGTTCTCAAAATCCGGCAGGGTACGGGAAATGATCCCGCCCTCGCCCACAATCAGCTGCAGTCCGCCGAAAAAACAAGGAGCCACATTATCATAGTGCACGGAACCGGAGATTTCCCCTTCCAGCGCCCCCATGAGATCGAGCTGCCCGCTCTCCCCCAGCACCGAGCCGTGTACGGCGTCGATGGCCAGCACCCCCGCCACCACCGAGGCGGCCGAGGAGCCCAGCCCCGAGCACACCGGCAGGTTTTTACGCAGCTCGATTTCCACATCCAGCAAGGCCCGGCCCTGACGCTGCATTTCCAGGGCATAGAGCTCATAGGCCCGGTAGACAATATTCTTTTTGGGATCGGCGGGAAGTTTGGAGGCGTAATGGCCGCTCTGTCTGAGGATACAGCCCGATCCGTAAGTTCCCTCTTTGATGAAGATCTCATCTCCCAAAATCTTGCCGTCGACAGGCTTTAACGCTGCCCCCAGCAGGTCAAATCCCACCGACAGATTAGCCGCCGAAGCAGGCGCATAGGCTCGGTATACTTGTGTCATACGTAATTTCAAAACGGGGCCGCCGGCCCCGTCTTATCTCCAACTCTTTGAGACATCAGACCTCGCGGGTCCAGTTCTGCAGTCTGAGCACATCCGAGAGCACTCCCGCCGCCGTCACCGAGGTGCCGGCGCCGTAACCTCTGATGACCAGAGGAATAGGCTGATAGTAGGCGGTGGTAAAGGCCAGCGCGTTCTCGCCGCCGCGCACGCGGTAGAGCGGATCGTTTTCATCCACCGCCTTGACACCGCACTCGCATACCCCATCCTTGATGGTGCCGACATAGCGCAGCACCTTACCCTCGCGGCGGGCATTCTCGACCAGGCGGGAGAATTCCTCATCGGCAGCTTTGAGATTCTCGAGGCACTCCTTGGCGTTGCTACCCGTCAGATAGCGCGGGTCGACCGCGGGGGTAACCTTGACATCGGAAAGTTCCATCTGGTAGCCGCACTCACGTGCCAGAATCAGCAGCTTGCGCGCCACGTCCATGCCTTCCAAGTCATCCTTGGGATTAGGCTCGGTAAAGCCTTTTAAGTAAGCGTCGGAGGTGGCCTCGGACAGAGTCTTGCCGTCCTCGACCAAGCCGAAGATGTAGGAGAGCGTACCCGACATGATGCCGGAGAACTGGTAGAGTTTGTCTCCGGCGTTCTGCTCGTTCTGCAGGGTATTGATGACCGGCAGACCGGCACCCACGTTGGCCTCGTAGAGGAACTTGCGGTTGTAAGTGCGCGCGATGCGCCGCAGTTCCTGATAGTACTCGTATGATGCGGTATTGGCCTTCTTGCTGGGGGTTACCACATGCACGCCGGCTTTCATGAACTCGCCGTAGTTCATGGCGATGCTCTCGCTGGCGGTGCAGTCCACCAAAATGGGGTTGACCAGGTGGTTGTCCCCCACCAACTGCTTTAAGGTGTCCAAGGTGAAATCACGTCCGGCGGAGCTGTCCAGTTTGTCGTGGTAGGTGGCCAGGTCGATGCCGGCCGGATCCACCAGACTGTAGAGGGAATCGAACATACCCACCACGCGGATCTCGATACCCTGACGCTCCTTTAAGGTCTTGGACTGCTTTTCAATCTGCTTGATGAGCTCCGAGCCGATGCCCCCCAAACCTACGATGATGAGATCGAGGATCTGGCGCGAATAGAAGAATGCCGTATGGCACACACTCACGGCGGCACCTACCTTATCCTCGTCTATCACCGCCGAGATGGAACGCTCCGAGGAGCCCTGGGCAATGGCGTTGATATTGATCTGTGCCCCGGCCAGTGCTCTGAAAAAGCGTCCTGAGGTACCGCACATGGTACGCATGCCGTCACCTACCACCGAGATCACGGCGCATTTCTCGCGGATCTCCAGCGGATCGAGCATGCCCTCCTTGAACTCCAGCCTGAACTCATCATGAATGGTGCGTTCGGCCTTGGGCAGATCCCGCGAGGCGATGCAGAAGGAAATGGAGTACTCGGAAGATGACTGGGTGATGAGTATGATGGAAATATTGGCCCGTGACACCGCGGTAAACAGGCGGCC
The DNA here is from genome assembly GCA_017469335.1 of Succinivibrio sp. Classification (GTDB taxonomy): domain Bacteria; phylum Pseudomonadota; class Gammaproteobacteria; order Enterobacterales; family Succinivibrionaceae; genus Succinivibrio. The sequence goes on from JAFUGP010000105.1 coordinate 18,023, forward strand.
GGCCATACCTACCACACCGCGCATGCCCGGTCCCGAGACATTGACCAGACACACATTCTTGAGATCTGAAATACCCTTGATGGGCATGGCGGGATCGGTCTCGTCGGCAATAATGGTACCGGGAGCATCGGGGTTATGGGTATTCTTGATGAGGCAGGGAATGTGGGAGAGTGCCAGAGGAGCGATGGTACGCGGGTGCAGCACCTTAGCGCCGAAATAGGACAGCTCCATGGCCTCCTTGTAGGAGACCTTGCTCAACAGCAATGCGTCCGGCACGTTGCGGGGATCACAGCTGTAAACCCCGTCCACGTCAGTCCAGATCTCACAGCAGCTGGCCTGGGATACCGCCGCCAGACAGGCGGCCGAATAATCCGAGCCGTTGCGGCCCAAAAGCACCAGCTGACCTGACTGATTGCCGCCGGAGAACCCGGCCATCAGGGTGATGGCATCCGGTTCATCGGCTAACTTGGCATATTTCTGCCTGGACAGTTCCAAGTTGACGGTGGACTCCATGAACCCCCCCTCGGTCACCAGCACCTCCACCGGGTCAATAATTCTGACCTTGCGGCCGCAGGCCTTGAGCAGCTCGCTCATAATGCAGATGGAGCAGGCCTCGCCGCGGCTTTCCACCAGCGCCATGACCGCCTCCGGGCACTGCTCCAACATCAGTATGCCCTGCACCTTGCGGTCAATCAGTGCCATGATTTCCTGGTACTGCCCCATGACCTTGCCCGTGTCAAAGCCAGGGTAGCGCTCGCCTAAAGTAGTGATGATAGGCTCAATAATCGCCTTTATCTTGGCAACTTCCTCCTCCCCGCTGCGTCCAGCCGCAGCAGCTCCCATAAGAGCCACCAGCAGATTGGTGATTTTGGCAGGAGCGGACAGCACCAAAGCGGTCTGTTCACGCTCGGCTGATTTCAAGGCTATGTCGGCCACGGTCTGGAAACGGTCGGCGTTGGCAACTGAAGTACCGCCGAATTTAAGCACGCGCATTTAACTATGCTCCACTAACTATCTTTTGAGCCCAAGCCGCATCTTAAGTACCAGGAGTCCTTGGGAGCGGCTAAAAAATTAATGCTTAATTTTCCTAGTGAGTCGCCACAAAGTCAAACATTTTTGCCCGCTGAAGCGGCTCTTTTTGCCGCAGACGGCAATAAGGCAGGACCAATCTAGTTTTTATTTTTATTTTTTATATTTATATCAATATATTAAGCTCTGGCACATCGTTTGCTAAAGGCTCTTTGAAAAGTGCCGTATGAAACGGATTGACTCCGCGAGCCTCCGCTTCACCCGGCCTCCGAGGAGTCCCGTCATGTCAGTTGAACCAAATTTTTCCCCCGCCACCGCCCCGCTCTCAGCCGCAAAAGTCTCCTTTGCCACCCCCATGCACGCCCTGTCCGAGCTCGCGCTCAATAACTACAAGCTGTTCAAATCAGTGCTGGCAATGAGTGAAGAGAAGGAGGAAGCGTCTGTCCGCAGCGACCAAGAACGTGACGGCAGGGGGCGTGAAATATCGACCGGACAGCCTGAAAGCTCAATATCGGGTACTGGCCCGTCAGCTGTCTGCAGTGGCCAACACGGTGCAGCACCCGGCATAACACCCCTGCAAGTAAACGAACTTGCGGTGCCACTGCCTGAACTGCCGCTTGATACCCTGTTAGGCAATCTGGGAGTTAACTGTGCCCTGGCAGGGCAGCCGTTGTCTGAGGTGCCGTTGACCAACCAGATTACCCCGCCCAGGCCTGCTTTATCCGTGCTGTGGGACAGTGAGGTCCTAAGCCTTGAGGATGAGGACAATCTGCCGTATAAAACCTTGCGACTTATCAACATATTAAAGCGCTGGGTGCTGCAACCGGCCCTGGAACAGCACAACCAGGCTGCTTACCTGTTGCTGCAGCAAAATCTTCTGCCCTTCATCTGCCAGGTCCATTGGCTGTTGGTGAGCTTTGCCCTGCCGCAGCGACGCCTGAGACTGCTTAAGAAAAAAGAGGAGCCGACTAAAAATCGCCCAGACCGGAAAAAGGAAAACTCTGAGGCGACCTACGCCGCTCACGCCGCACTGCTGGGAGCCTGAGTCAGCCGTCATCTGCACCATTTTTGCGCAAAACAGCCCTCCCGGGCTTCATTGTGTCACCCGTTAGCGCTCTGGGACCGACATATGCGCTTTTGGGATCAAAATTGCACGTTCTCGCACATCTTTTTTCAGGGCATTAAGCTAGGATTGTTGCCACTGTCTTTTTAGAAGTTTAGTCGTTACCCGGACCCTGCGGGCCGGGGGTAATCAGGAGAATTTAAAAATGAGAAAACCGCTAGTTATGGGCAACTGGAAACTCAACGGCACCAAGCAGACCGTCAAGGAGCTGATCGGAGCTTTTGCCGAGGCTGCCAACAAGGCAGGCGATAAAATCGAAGTGGCCATCTGCTCTCCGGCTGTGTTCATTCCCCTAGTCGAGGGTGCCGCCGCCGGCTCCAAGCTGCAGTACGGCTCGGAAGACTGCGATATCCACACCCAGGGTGCCTATACCGGTGAGAATTCTCCCACCCAGTTTAAGGAGTTCGGCTGCAAGTATGCCATCGTCGGACACTCCGAACGCCGCGGCTACCATAAGGAAAGCAATGAATACGTGGCTCAGAAGTTCAAGTCTGCCCAGGACAACGGCCTCATTCCGGTACTGTGCATCGGTGAGTCTGAGAGCGAGTTCGAGCAGAAGAAAACCATGGACATCTGCAAGGCCGAGCTCAAGGCCGTCATCGATCTCTGCGGCATTGCGGCCTTTGAGAAGGCGGTGATAGCCTACGAGCCGATCTGGGCCATCGGCACCGGCAAAACCGCCACCCCGGAGATCGCTCAGGACGTCCATCATCAGATCCGTGAGTACCTGAAATCCTTTGATGCGGCAGTGGCCGATAAGGTGCAGATCCTCTACGGCGGTTCCTGCAATGCCAAAACCGCTCCGGAGCTCTTCGGTCAGCCTGATATCGATGGCGGTCTGATCGGCGGCGCCTCGCTCAAGGTGGCAGACTTCACCTCCATCATCGAGACGGCTGCCAAACTGTAATTTTTAACGCCAACCGAGGATTTTCTATGTCACTCAAGAAAATTGGCGTGCTGACCTCCGGCGGAGATGCGCCGGGCATGAATGCCGCCATCCGTGCGGTGGTGAGAACCGGCCTGGATTTTGGCTACGAGTTAGTCGGGGTCCGTGACGGTTATTTCGGTCTGCACAACAACGACATCATTCCGCTGACCAGACATTCGGTGTCCGACATGCTCAACCGCGGCGGTACCTTCTTAGGCACGGCCCGTTTCCCGGAGTTCAAGATCCCCGAGGTGCGTGAAGAGTGCGTCGAGATCATGAAACAGAACAAAATCGACGCGCTGGTGGTGGTAGGCGGTGACGGCTCCTATATGGGCGCCAAGTTCATCTCTGAGTTGGGTTTTCCCTGCATCGGGCTGCCCGGCACCATCGACAACGACATTGCCGGCACCGACGCTACCATCGGTTTTGACACCGCCCTGAACACGGCGGTGACCTGTATCGACAAATTGCGCGATACCTGCTCTTCGCACCGGCGTATCAGCGTAGTTGAGGTGATGGGCCACCACTGCGGCGATCTGGCCGTATGCGCGGCCGTGGCCTGCGGCGTGGAAGTGGTGCTGGTACCCGAAGTGCCCTGGTACAAGCAGGAAGTCTACGACGAGATCAAGGCCGGCACCGACCGGGGCAAACGCCATGCCATTTTGGTGGTGTGCGAGAACCAGACCGATGTCTACCAGATGGCCAAAGAGTTGGAATCCTTCACCGGGCTGGAAACCAGAGCCACTGTGTTGGGTCACATTCAGCGCGGCGGCTCGCCCAGCGCGGTTGACCGCGTGCTGGCCTCCCGTATGGGAGCCTACGCCGTGGAACTGCTCAAAAAAGGCGAGTCCGGACGCTGCGTGGGCGTGCAGCGCGGCGAACTGGTGCACTTTGACATCGTCGACTGCATCACCAACCAGAAGCATGTCTTCATGAAATCAACCTACGACCTGGCTCAGGTGCTCAGATAACACCAGACATTTAGGTCAGGAAAGTGCAGGCTCTTGGGTCTGCACTTTTTGTTTGTGCAAAAAAAGTTAAAAGGCCGACAGATGCCGGCCTCCTTATTGGCGACTTAAGCTCAGCCGGCGAATACCGGCTCGGTCTTTAGCAGTTCGGAGTTTTCCACCTCGGAGAGAGAGGGAATGGAACAGGCAGCTCCGGCGCGGGTCACGGAGATGGCCGCCGCGCAGGCGGCGAGCTTCATGGCCGACTTAACGTCCTTGCCTAAGAGCATAGACTGCAGGAAAAAGCCTGTGAAAGTATCCCCCGATCCGGTAGTATCCACCGCTTTAACCTTGTAGCAGCCGTATTCTACCGGTGCGCTGCCCGGCACGCTGCACACCGAGCCTCGTGTTCCCAAGGTCATCACCACCGTGCAGGCAGGCAATTTGGCCGAGACGGCTTTGATGAGCACGGCGGCCTCAGACTCTGAGGACATCCCGGCAATGGCCGCGGCCTCAATCTCGTTGACCAGCAGATAAGAGCACAGCTCCAGCGGCAGTGCCAACAGCGATTCATCAAAAGGTGAGACGTTAAAAGCAATCTTAAGACCGCGGGCGGAGGCCTGACGCATGAGGTACTCAAGCTCATTGGTCTCGTTTTGCAGCACCAGCAGATCGCCTGAGCCAAAATGCTTGAGAGTCTCGTCTATCTCGCTGCGGCGCAGGCTCTGGTTGGAACCGCCAAAAAGAATGATGCTGTTCTGCCCGCCCTTGTCAACCTGAATGACGGTGTGGCCGGTGGGCACCTCGGGATGAGTCATGAGGTAATCATCATGCACCCCGGCCTCGCGCAGTACCTTGAGCAGCACTTCATTGTCACCGTTGCCTACGGCACCGGCATGATATACCTCGGCGCCGGCCCGGGCACAGGCTACCGACTGATTGAGACCCTTACCGCCGGGAAAAATTTCGCGACTTTGAGAGGGCTCGGTTTCCCCGGGCCGGATAATATGGTCCATGCGGTAGACATAATCGATATTCAATGAGCCAAAATTCAAAATCTTTGCCATAGTGTTTGACACCTCGCACAAGGGCAGAAAAAAACATAATCTGCCCCAATATTACTCTGGGTTGGTCAAAAATAGCGTGCTGACACAGGCAAATCACCAGAAAGCGAAAATGATCTGGGCGCTCAGCGCCGCATAGACTCCGGCGAGCACATCATCCGTCATCACACCCAGACCGCCTTTGATTTTCCGGTCAGCCAGATTAACCGGGAACGGTTTTAGGATATCGAAAAAACGAAACAGGACAAAGGCGAGCAAGCTAAGGCGCCAGTCGGCGGGGTAACCGATGATGGCGATGAACATGCCCAAAAACTCATCTACGACAATGGCACTGTTGTCATGAGTGCCCATGGCCGCCTCAGCTTTGTCGGCAGCCATGGTTCCCACCACCATGGTGACAAGGCACAACAGCAGCAGGAGGGGCCAGGGTGTATAGAGCATGAACATGCAAATGGGTAAGGCCGCCAGTGAGCCAAAAGTGCCGGGAGCTTTGGGGGCCAGGCCCGAGCCAAAGCCCAGGGCTATCAAATGCCAGGGATTGTAAAGAGATAAGGACTTAAGCGGTGAGCGGTCGTGTTTGCTGTCCAAGGTAGGGTCCTCGCAGGAGTGCTGACAAAACAAAACCGCAGCTTCCGTAGTACCTGCTACCAAAGAAGCTGCGGTGTCGTGTAGTAAGCCTGGCGGTGACCTGCTCTCGCGCAATCGTACGTTGCACTACCATCGGCGCGGCCGTGTTTCACTTCTGTGTTCGGAATGGGAACAGGTGGTACCGCGGCGCTGTGGCCGCCAGGCAATAGGGGATGAAAA
>JAFUGP010000106.1 GCA_017469335.1 Succinivibrio sp.
ACGTTGGAGGAGAAAAAGGAAATGGCTCAGGCAAATGCGTATGCCCAAAAGATGTTTGAAGCCGCCGATGTCTTCATGAGCGATGATGCTAATTACATGGCGTATGTGCGTGATATGCTCGCCCGTCAAGAAGAGAAGATGAATATCAGAGATGCTGAAGGTAGAGGAAAAACAATAGGTAAGGACCTAGAAAAAGAGCAAACTGCCATACGCATGAAGAAACTTGGGTGCGATGATCAGTTGATCTCTGAGGCCACTGAACTCAGTCTTGAGAGAATTAAAGAACTTGATGTGGACTCCGCAGACGACACGAACGCTGCCGGATCCACAGACGCCTCAGACGCCTGAGGAATGTTAAAAGCATTCTCTTTTGGTAGCATAGCATCAACTGTAGCAAGTCTCCGCAACTTCCGCGGCTCAGTAGCTGACTTTAATACTGGGGACAATTACGGAGCCATCAACCGCACCGTCAGCATCAACATCACGAACTTCACGCTGCTTGAGGGGGATTTTGGCTGCCACGACTGGTTTTTCATGGTGTCTCCCCGCACCCATCGCCGGCTTAGCGATCGCGTGATGGTCCACACTTTGGAACTGTCGAAACTGACCAAGGGACGCAAGTACACAGAGCTCAGCCCGGTGGGGTGCTAGTTGGTCCTGCTCAGCAGGAAATACACGTTGGAGGAGAAAAAGGAAATGGCTCAGGCAAATGCGTATGCCCAAAAGATGTTTGAAGCCGCCGATGTCTTCATGAGCGATGATGCTAATTACATGGCGTATGTGCGGGACATGCTTGCCCGTCAAGAAGAGAAGATGAATATCAGGGATGCTAGGGTTCTAGAAAAAGAGCAAATTGCCAGACGCATGAAAAAACGTGGTGATAGTCCTGCCTCAATTGCAGAAGTCACTGGGCTGAGTATCGAGAGGATAGAAAAGCTTGACGCAGACTCTGAAGACTCCTGATCTCCAACCAGTGATGACTCCGTTCGGCAGGGAGTCCCGATCATGGGAAGTCTGCGTTTTTTTTTGCGCTACGCATAGGCCACTTCAGGGCAGGAGACAGTTACTGAGCCATCAACCGCACCGTCAGCGTCAACATCACGAACTTTACGCTGCTTGAAGGGGATTGTGGCTGCCGCAACTGGTTTTTCATGGTCTCTCCCGGCATACCTGACATTGGGTTTTGGATAGGAGCCATTACGGAACTTGCGCAACACTCTTACAGAGGCAAGTTCACAGCGTCAAATCAGGTGAGGTTCCTGTGGGCCTGCCTTAGCAGAAAAGATAGGTCAGAGGAGAAAAAAGACATGGCTCAAACTAACACATATTCCCAAAAGCTGCTCGCCGCAGCCGAGCGCTTCAAGTACAACGAGTGGCGCTACATGGCAACCGTGCGGAACATGCTGGCCGAACAGGAATGGGAGATGAACCTCAGAGAGGCCAGAGAGCAAGGCAGGATGATAGGACGTGCGCAAGTCAGAGGCAGAGTCCTAGGCATAAAGACCTGTCAAAAAGCAATTGTCATACGCATGAAAAAGTTGGGTGATGACATACAACATATCGCGGACGTCACACACCTTGACGTAGAGAGGATCAATGAGCTTGGTGCAGACTGCGGCGCAGGTGCTGATGACAGCCTTAAGATGCCGGAGGCGGGCACATCTCCCCTAACTGCTGAGAGCCCGCTCGGCGCTGCCTCCCGAATCGCAACGAAATCCGAGGATCTTGATAGCGATGGCTTGTTAGACCCACAAAGTTTGAAAGCAGAGATCGAAGAGGCCAGAGCGCAGGGCGAGGCCGAGGGCTGGCTTGAATATCAGGAATTAATTGCCGCACGCATGAAAAAGTTGGGTGATGACCTCCGGCATATCGCGGACGTCACCTGCCTGGGCATGGAGAGGATCGCGGAACTTGACACCGCCTTAGCCGAGGACTCAGAGAGCAGCGAGACTACGGCCACGGCAAACTCAGCTCCCCACCCTGCGGATATAGCGGTCCAAAAGGAGCCTGACGCACTCTCACCTAAGAGTTCTGAGGACAATCTTACACCGCCGGCGGCAAACGCTGCTCCCCCACAGTCTCAGTCCCTTGTCAAATATCCCTTCCTTGCTGCCGAGACGGCGCATAATCTTGACCTCGTCGAGGACATGCTCGCCAATCGTGAAAAGGTCATCACCCTCGTCGAGCCTGAAGAGCGGGGTCTGGCCCTTGGCCGGGTCATTGGCGGAGCCATAGGCTGGGATGAGGGTTGGGCCGCCTGCCAAGAGGAGATGGCCCGACGCATGAAAAACGCAGGTGATGATGTGCGGCATATCGCGGCGATCACCTGTTTGAGTGTGGAGAGGATCACCGAGGTGGCCAACTCCTGCTGAGCCTTGAGAGGTATTGGACAAGACGGCCGCGGATAAAACACAGTTAACCGGACACGCTGAGGCGACAGGGCGTTGGGTGGCGGCACCTTGAGGTGGGATTGCAGTGCCTGCCCAGCCGCGGTGGAACCCGGCCCCGGCTCGGATCGGACCGCCCAGGAGCGTTGAGCCGGCTGCTTACTTGGAACATTCAGGATACCGACGGCGCCTCCAGGCCCTGCCTGACGCGGTATTTGCGGCAGGCCGGACTGCAAGCTGCCTTTGGCGCCTTATTTTGAAGGAGAACACATGCACCTTTTTACCCCTAGGCTGTGCACGGCCGTTACGGCGGGGCTTGTGGCCCTGCTGTGCAGCTCCTGCGGCTTTCACCTGCCCAACGAGAACACTCTTAGCTCCACCATACCGGCCTTAAACGTCTACGGCAGCTATCATCACCCCTTCTACCGCAAGGTGGTGCAAAAGCTCAAGGCCTACGGGGTAGAGGTCAACGCCCAGGGCACCGCGCAGCGGGAGGCTCCCCAGGATCCGGCTCTGCCTACGTTGGAGATCCCCAAGCCTGACGTGCAGATCCCGCTGGTGTCGGTCAACTCCCGCTTAGATGCCGAGGAGTACAACGTCATTGTCTCGGTCAGTTCCACCCTGAATATCCCGGGACACCGGCCGCTGTTGATGCGCAACTCGCTGACGCGCTCTTTTTTGAACAAATCAGGCCGTCCGCTCTCCTCGAACAACGAGCGCGATCTCGTAATTGACGAGAGCTATGACGAGCTGGCCTCCCAATTGGTGATGCGTTTGAGTTATTTGGGCCGACAGTCCGATCCCCAGGCCGAGTTCGCCACCCCGCGGGAGCTGTTGATTGCCCAGGATGATCCCGGCTCCTTTATCGAGGTCTCCACGCTGGAGGAGGCCACCCGCGGCATGACGCTGCTGGAGGCCTTGCAGTACAGCGACTCTCAGGAGGCGGCCGCCGCCCCCAAGGTCACCTTGGAGGAGCTCAATAACGGCGCCGAGGTCTTAAAGCGCAGCTATAATCTGCCCCAAACCGCCCCGCGCCTTAAGGATGAGGCCCCCGAGAGCCTCAGGGTCGAGTAGCCTTAGACGCTCTTACCCCGGTGTGCCCCCGGTACGTTTTGACTATCGACTTAAAAGAGGATTTGGCATGGCTCAGTTAGCTCCTGTATATCTGCTGGCCTCCGATGATCAGCTCTTTAAAAATGAGCGCAGTCAGGCCCTGCTGACGCAGGGCCGGCAGCTCTACCCCCAGGCCGAGCTCATGCTCTTTACCTACTCGGATCTGCAGGGGGCAGGCGAGGCCCACCTGGCCCGCCTGGAAAACGAGCTGATGGACCCGGGGCTCTTCGGCGGGGATCGCCTCATTAAGATTTATTTTAAAGATCTCGACAAGACCGCCGCGCAGACTCTGCATCTGATAGCAGGCCGCCTGCGTCCCGGGGTTTTCATCATCGCCGAGTTCCCCAGAATTAACGCGAGCTTTGGCAAATTAAAGCCCAAAAAATACCAGCCCAAGCTCCCCACCACCGCCAAGGCCATGCTGGAGAGCGCGGTGGCGGAGATCTTAGGCATAGGCGGGGTGCTGGAGCTTAAATACCTGCCCGATGAAAAAGAGATGCCATCCTGGCTGGCCGCGCGCTGCCGCCGCTATAACGTGCGCGCCAGCCGCGCGGCGCTGGAGTTTTTAAGCGCCTCCTGTGAGGGCAATCTGGTGGCCGCCGATCAGGCCTTGCAGATCATCAGCATGTCTTTGGGAGATAAAGAGCTGGATGTCGCCACCTTGGGGGCTTACTTTACGCGGGATAACCGTTACACCGGCTTTGAGCTCGCCGAGGCCCTGTTAAACGGTCAGCCGCAAAGAGCCCTCAATATTCTCAACTCGGTGTGCTCAGAGCGCTCCCTCGCAGAAACCCTGCCCTTGCTCTTAGGTAGGCTGGATGCAGCCTTAAGTGTCATCCCCAAAGCCCGCGAGCGCGGGGTGGAGCGCTTGACTCAGTATGAGCGCAACCTCTTTTTTATGCAAAACGGCGTGACCAGTTTCAAGCTCAGGGACGGGATCTTGATGGCGCTGCGCTACATGACCCCCGCGCAGTATGATTTTATGTGCTCAGAGCTCGCCCGGGCCACCCGCCTGTACAGTACCTTTGATCAGGAAGGGGTTTACCGCTGCCTGCAAAACCTCTGCCTGAGCCTGCAACACCTGCCGCAGTTGCAAAGCCTGCAACCTCTGCGGGAGCGAGCGCTCTGATGTGGCGCAGCCCGCGCACCGGCGTGCTGGGGGGGTCCTTTAACCCGGTACACCGCGACCATATGGAGCTCGCGCTCTTAGCCCGGGAGCTCTGCGCACTCGATGAAGTGCTTTTTGTCCCCAACAACGCCCCGCCCCACCGCCACGCCCCGCAGACTGCCTATGCAGATCGCCTGGCCATGCTCGCCCTGGCTGTGGAGCCCTATCAAAGCTGTAACTTCAAGCTCTCCGATCTGGAGAGTGAGCCCAAGGTCAATCACTACACCTACGATACCCTAAAAAGACTGAGAGCTCAGGTAGGGCCGCAGCATGGCTTGTTCTTTATCCTGGGCCTGGACTCCCTGCTGTATTTAGATGAATGGCATAAGGGTTTGCAGCTTACCGACTACGCCCATTTAGTCTGCATCGCGCGGGTGGGCTACACCTTAAGTCTGCCCGAGCACAAAGAGGCGCTGCGCGCTTATATTGAAAACCGTGCCCTGCTAATAGGAGAGGACACGGCAAAGATGCCTACAGAGGATCTCTCTCAAGCGGTGCCAAAAAAGGCCCCCGCCGACAGTGCGCAGGGACAGCCCGCCGGCATTGCACAAAGTGAGCAGAGAGTACAACCGACTCAGAGTGATATCACAACACAGTACGCTGTAAATTCGCAACCTAACACCCCTAACACCCCTGACACTGCAGTTGATGCCGCCTCTGAGGCTGAATCGGCACCGGGCTTGCCTCTTAGCATAAGGTCCAAGGAAAGGTGGCGCGGGGAGCTGCAGGAGATCCTTTCTGCGCCCTGCGGGCAGATCCTGGTGGTGCGGCGTAAGCTCCATGAGCTCTCCTCTACCGTGCTGCGGCAGACTCTTGCGCAATATTACATCTCAGGGAATGACACGCTGCTGCAGAGTCTGCAGGGACTTATCGACCCCGTGGTGCTGCGTTATATTCTATCCAGACGTCTGTATGCCCCCTAAAACGGGCGGCTTACAGCGGGATACGCTTTTAGGGCACTTGTTTTTGCCTGATCTTTAAAAAAGAAAAATCCCCGCCTAGCTGACGGGGACCATAACTGTCACAGGAGTTTTAGTAAGTTTTAGAAGCTGTAGCGGGCACCTACCGAGTAGATGGCGCTGTCAGGCTCATCCTTGGAGGAGCCGGCATCAAAGAGCGCTTCAGTCCAGACGTTGAAGTTCTCGTTGAAGTTGTAGTTGAGGTAGACCGGCACCTTGCGCACGATGGCCTTCTCACTGTCCTCGCCGGACTTGTCCTCACCGTGCTGATACTGATAGCCGGCCGCCAGGGAAACCCCGCTCTCAAAGGCGTAATTGGCCACTGCCTCCACGCCCTTTAAGGTGCGCTCGGGGCTGGTCTCTTCATCCTCGTCATAGCGGTACTTGAACTTGCGCTGATTAAAGAGCACGCCCAAATACAGGCCCTCATCAAGATTACCCCAGGTCACCGAGGCCGCCCATTCCTTCATGTCCTTGACGTCGCTGTGGTGCTCACCATGATCGTCCTGGCCTTTTAAGTAGCTGTAGCCTACCTTGAAGGCGAGGGCGCCGATCCCAAACTCCGGGGTGGTATAACCGGCCGACAGAGCAAAGCCCGAATCGATGTCCATCTCATCGTCATCGGCACCGCCTACCGGGGCGCCATTTACGGCAGTCTGCAAGGAGGCGCTGAAGTAGAAGGTGTCGTTGTCAAAGATGTAACGGAAGGTACCGCTGCGGCGGTCGTCACACCCGGGCTGTCCCCAGCAGCCGTAATCCTCAAAGATATCGGTGGGCTCAATCACCGCCTTAACCGCATCGTAGGCCCGCCCGAACAGGATCTGCCCGTAGTCGGTAAAGTCGATGCCTACGAACTGCTCACGCACCTTGAACTTGTCGTTGCCGTTATTGTTGTTCTCGGAGGTGGAGTCGGTGGCATCCCACTCAGTGAAAGCAAAACCATAGATCCCCTCACGCAGCTCGGTACGGCCTTCAATGCTGAACCTGGCGGAGTTGACGATGGTCGAATCGTTATTGCCCGACTGGGTCACCCCATATCCATTCTCGCCGCTGCCGTTCTTGTTGGAGTAGTAAACGGCCTGCACGCGGCCGCCGATGTTAAGCTCGGTGCCGTCCTTTTCATACACGGTGGCCGAGAAGGCTGAGCCTGAGGCCGCCAGGGAGGCTACGCACAGCGCGAGCACTGACTTCTTCATGATAAAAATCCTTAAATAAGTGATGTAATAGTTCTAACCGCCAGGCCCTGTATATCACGGCACCCTCCCTTGAGGGGGGGGCAGGCAACCGTGCAGTTAGCCTTGACTAACTTTTATTCTACCCTATTTTGGCGCAGTGATCACACCGCGACGGCTAAATTTCTTTCTTTTTCCTGTGTTGTGTATATTTCAAAGGGAGCTCTGATTTCATGTCGCCCAAGCCTCCAAGCGGCACACCTTGGAAATCTCCGCTCTGGTCAGATGGTTTTGACCAACTTTTGGGATAGCTTTCCTGCAGCATGGTTTCTTTGAATAGGTATCGGGCAAAACTCCCGGCCAGGAGAGCGAGAGCATTAAGAACCCTCACCACCGAGATCCGGGTAACTCAGCCCCGCACATTAAGCGAGATATTGAGCAGGCGCCCGAAAACCCGCGCCGTAATGGGTTGGCTAATAAGCACTCAAATATACCTGAGAACAGGACGTACAGGTGATATGGATGGAAATCAGGCGGGAGTGATACCATATTGCCGATATAACTTGTTGCGCTTCCTTTCGGTGTTTGTCTCTTTCATGATGCTGTTGAAACTCTTGCCAGCCTTCATCATGGCTTCATAAAGCCTGTGCAACATGTCTGCCCCAACTTTTTGGCCTTTGGCCTCGCCCTCGGCACGTCCCTTGGCCTCGCCCTCGGCACGTCCCTCGGCACGGCCCTCGGCACGGCCCTGGTCAATCAGCTGAATGAATAAATGTTTCAATCCCAAATCCTCTTGGTTGTTATCAAAAAAATTTTCCACTTTTTGCCAACATATTCGCTGTCCTGAGATGCAGTATGTCTCCTGCTTAGCCGCTGTGTTATGATTGTAAAAACATTATCATTTGTAGACCAAGGGAGGATCGCATGGGAGCCCAGGATCTGGACCCGCTTACCGTAACTTATTACGGAGCTCTCAGACGCCTTAAAGATACCCGCTCCCGCTACATAAGCTACCTCATGCCGGGTGAAATCGGCACCTCTTTTCTTGGCAAAATCCTAAACAAAGATCAAGAGCCGCGCGCTGCTTTAGCTGAAATTATGGATCAGCCACCTCCGAGTCAATTGGATAAGCAACGTCGCATGAGCAGACGTTGGGACAGCTACACTGATGACGAATTGTATGCCTGCCTTAACATGCTGGCCGAAGGTTTGGCCAAACGTGACGCTGACCGGCAGATCCTCACTCAACTGCTCACCTATATCAACTACAAGGACAACCTCGTCAGTGGCATTGAAAACAGAAGCTACGGACGACTTTTAGACGATATCATAGCATCTCTGCGGGAGCACTGCTCCGCCCTGCTACCTTAAGGAGAAAAAACATGTCAGGCAAGCATCAAGATCTGAACCTGATGGATCTTCTGCCGGACGAACATAATCCACGTTTCTCCCTTCCTGCCACAGCCAAGGAGAACGAGTTGTGGATGCAGCGTTACGGCAATTTAGATGAGCTTATGGCAGCCATTGGTGAGGTAGGCTACAACCCTGCCGAACCTCTGCTGGTAGTCCCGGCTGACGCGGGCAAATATACGGTGGTTGAGGGCAACCGGCGGCTATGCGCACTGCGCCTGCTAAAAGATCCCACTCTGGCACAGGCAAGAGCGGAAACCTTCAAAAAACTCGCAGCCAACGCTGTCTACAAACCGACAACCATTCCCTGCATCATTTATGATGAACGCTCTGAGATTGAGAAGTACCTGGGCTTTCGGCATGTCACCGGCATCAAGGAGTGGGGTGCCTATGAAAAAGCGCGTTTCCTGGAAAAAATCGCCGCTCAGTTGCGTAAAGAAAGTACCAATCTGCAAAATGAAGAGGTATATCGTCAGATCGCCCATAATATCGGTAGCCGCCGGGATTACGTGGAAAAACTCCTCACCGCTTTGGCTCTGTTCAATCTGGCCGATCAGAAAAACTTTTACGGTTGCGCCGAACGGGTGCAGGAACTCAATTTCTCTTGGATGAGCAGCGCTCTTAGCTACCGCTCCATAACCTCTTTTCTCAAGCTGCGCACCGAGGACGGCCATCTTGCTGTGTCGTCTCTGGACCATGAGCGTTTTGCGCTGCTCTTCAAGCTACTCTACCGTCGGGGGCAGCACCCGAGGGTACGCGAGAGCCGTGACATCGCCAAGGTAGCCAGGATCGCCGAAAACGAAGAGGCCTTGCAACGCCTGTGCAGTGGTGAGGACTCTTTGGATACAGCCTTAGGGTGGCTTATTGACCGCAAGGCTCAGTTTACTCTCGGTATCAAACGCATTAGCGATTTATTGGGCGATAGCCGCGCTCTGGCAGAAGATCTGGTTGAAGAAGGCACCTATCTTGAAGAATTATCCGGATGGAACCGTCAGCTTGACCGTGTGGAGAGTTTAGTCAACCAGATCCGCCGTATTCTGGAAAATGGTGATCGAAAGGTGGACTATTCTCAGGATCTGATGCGCCTGCTCGGTGACGCAAACTCTCGTGCAGCACTTGAGGAGGTGCTCGCCACCTTAAAGACTAAAGCCTCCGATGGAGCACAGCATGGCCTTTGACCTCGCAGCAGCACTAGATAATAAACCAACCTACAAACTTGACGACCAAAATGGTTGGGCAGACTTTGTGGAGCTTAAGGTATTGCTGCAGGATGACCACCTGTGTACCGTCTCCGACCTCGCCGATATCATCAATGAGCAGCAAAGCCCGGCCGAACCCAATACTTTTTCTGCTGAAGATATGGCTCTGGCGGCACTTGTCGAGCAAGATAATGCAGATCCTGACATTCCTCATGTTCTGACTGAGCAGATGGCAGAGTGGGGAGCAGATGGAGATCTTGCTGTCGGATGCTCTGTTCACGCTGAACTCAGCGACAGCTTTCGTTCACAGCTTGATTCTGTCTTTTCAATGCTGAAAATGCGCGAAAGTTGGTGCGGCAAGGTTTACCCATTTCACTGTGAAAGATCCAGGTTGGAACTGTGCAAAACGCGTGGAGAAATGCCCGGACGGTTGCTCTACAAATTTCTTCTTTTGTGCTCAGCCATACGCCTTTTCGGCCCCAGCAGTATCCTGCAGCGAACCACAGCGCTCTTTGAGCAATGGTGCGAACGGGCTTTCTTGCAACTGATACCGGCGCAGGCCACATGCGTACATTTTGGAACTGCGACAGATGGTGATCCTTTTAAAGGCAACCTCTACGCTCGCATCACGAAGTTGGCTCAAACCCTCAACAGCGAAACCACCAAACGGTTGGACCGGGATATTCGTGATCTCGAAAAGGCGCACGGCGGCGATCACGGCATCGATCTGGTTGGTTATTGCAGGTTGGACGAGGCACCTCCCACTCCGGTTGCCTTTGCCCAGTGCACCTGCAGTTGGCATCATTGGGAGGAAAAACAGTTCGAGATCAGTAACTCACGACTTAAAGGCTGCATAGAGGATCTTCCCACTTGTGCTGAATATCTGTTTGTACCCTTCATGCTACGCAAGCTCAACCAACACTTTCTACACGAAAGTGAACTGGTAACCTGTCCCATTGACCGCTTGCGTCTGCTTAACCTATTCCGCAACATTGAGCTTCCACTTGCACAGGAACTGTCTGTCTTTCTCCACAGAGAATTCGGAATACGCTAAGGGAGCCTTGCGGCTCCCTCCTCTGCTGTCATAAGCTGACATCTCTGAGCTCACCTGGAGCTCAGACAGACTTCAGCTTAACATGTTCAGCACGTGCTTCTTGCTGGCATTGGACTGTGTGAGCATGGCGATCCCGGCCTTCTCCAGGATCCCCAAAGCAATGTTGTTGGACACCTCCTCGGCGTAATCGGTATCGGTGATGCGCGAGTGGGCGTCGGCCGTGTTGATGGCCACGCTGCTCTGGTTACTGATGGTCGACTCCATACGGTTTTCCACCGCACCTAACTGGCCGCGCGCCGAGTCCACGTAACTTATCATGGAGTCAATGGCATTGATGGCCGTCTCCGCGTCACTCTGCGAGGAGATGCTCAAAGACTGATAGGCGTTGCCGTTGGAGTCGGTGAGATTGCGGGCCTGACCTTGCGCCGCCGCGCCTATGGCCTGATTGCCGTAAGTGGCGCCGTTGGCGTCGCCGTTGGCCGCCACGTTCATCATGCTCGACATGGAGAAGCCGTCGGTGAAGTTCATGGTCACGGTGTCGTTCATGTTGGCGCCCACCTGGAAGGTGGTGTTGCCGCCGTTGCTGGAATTGACCCCGTCGAGCATGGTCTGCCCGTTGAACTCCGTATGACCGGCCGTATAGGTGACGTTCTCGGAGAGCTGATCCATCTCCCGCTGCAGTGCCGCCCGATCGGTGGAAGTTAAGGTACCGTTGGCCGCCTGTACCGCCAGATCGCGCATGCGGTGCAGATCATCGACCGTACCCGACAAGGCCCCTTCCATGGTCTGCGCCATGGCGATACCGTCATTGGCGTTGCGGTTGCCCTGATTGAGACCGTTGAGCTGAGCCCATAACCTGTCGGAGATCTGCAACCCGGCCGCATCGTCCTTGGCTGAATTGATACGCTTGCCCGAGGCAAGGTTATTCATGGACGTGGCCAGCTTGTTCTGGACTTTATTTAGATTATTAAGCCCGTTGAGCGAGGACACATTGGTATTAAGTCCAATAGCCATAATATTTCCCTCCCGAGAGTACTGCCCTCAATCATGTGGGCACACTTACCCTCCATCTCTTAACGACCGAAAAATCCTAAATCTTTAGCCTACCCACCCTCTTCGGCAGTTTTTTTATTTCTTTATCGTCATCTTTGTGAGACAGATCGCAAATACAGCACAACTGCGCCAAACTCTTCCTGGGTCAGCGCTACCACCGCCTAAACGGCTCTGAGCACCTGTGGCAGGGCAGCCTGGCCCAAAAGAAAACGGACGCAGGCTCTTGGTCCCGTGTCCGTTTCTTTTTTTATGTACCTGCCAAGCTCTGCACCTGCCAAGCGGTGCCCCCGGCGGCTCTCAGGTCTTTTTAGCCTGCGCTCAGGTCTTAGCAGGTCTTAGCAGGCATTAGCCCTGCCGCCTCAGGATTTTTTCAGGCGTTTTTCTATCTCCTCAATTACGATGGAGAGGGCTTTGACGCGGGCATAGTGCTTGTCGTTGGACTCTAAGATATGCCAGGGCGCATAGTCGGTGCTGGTCTTTTCTATCATCTCATCGACCGCCACCTCGTAGAGGTCCCACTTGTCGCGGTTACGCCAGTCCTCATCGGTGATCTTCCACTGTTTCTCCGGGGTGTTCTGCCGCTCGGTGAAACGCGCAAGCTGCGTATCCTTGTCAATCTGCACCCAGAACTTGATGATCACCGCGCCCCAGTCATAGAGCTCGCGCTCAAACTCGTTGATCTCATTGTAGGCGCGCTGCCAGTCGTTCTCAGAGCAAAAGCCCTCCAGCCGCTCCACCATCACTCGCCCGTACCAGGTGCGATCGAAGATGGCCACGTGTCCGTCCTTGGGCAGGCGGTTCCAGAAACGCCACAGATAGTGGCGGGCCTTCTCATGCGGCTCGGGGCTGGCGATGGGGTGTACCTCGTAACCGCGCGGATCCAGTGCGGCGGTAATGCGCTTGATGTTGCCGCCCTTGCCGGCCGCGTCCCAGCCCTCGTAGGCGATGATGACCGGGCGCTTGCGCCGATAGATCTCATTGTGCAGCGAGGAGAGCTGTCCCTGCAGCTTGTCCAATTTCTCGCGGTATTTCTCCTCGGAGATGGTCTTGTTAAGCGGGACGGCGGAGAGCTTGGGCATGCTCGCCAAGGGGAAGGTGTTCTGCAGAATGGGCACGGCGCGCTGGGTGTTCTGCAGGGCGATGCTGATGTTCTTGACCAAAATTTCGGTGACCTGCAGCTCGGCGGCCTTGCGGTTATCCGAGTCCACGATATACCAGGGCACCACGAACTGATTGGTGTTCTCCAAATAGCGGTCGTAGACCTTGAGGCACTCGTCATAATGCTCGTTCTGCCAGAGATCCCACTGCCCCACCCGCCAGCTGGCGTGCTTGTCGGCCGAAAGCTCGTGCAGACGGTGCTTTTGCTCCTTCTGGTCGATGTGGAAGAAGAACTTCACCACCAGATAGCCGTTGTCCGAGAGCTGCCGCTCAAAGCGCTTGATGCTCGCAATCTGGCGCTGATACTCCTCCTTGCCGGTCTCCCCTTTTAAGTAGCTGCGCGTGACATCATCCATCCAGCTGCTGTCAAAAAAGGAGAACTTGCCCGCCTCGGGAATATTGACGAAGTAGCGGTAGAGGAAGGGACGGCGCAGATCCTCCTCGGTGGGCTTGATCATGGTGGTGACCTTGAAAAAGCGCGGGTCAAGATTCTTGATGACGCGCCCCAAAATACTGCCCTTGCCGGCGGCACCCCAGCCGTCAAAGACCACCAGCACCGGCAGTTTTTTCTCCTTGATGGCCGTCTGCATATTAGAGAGCGCGGCGCGGGCGGTATTGAGCCGCTCGTTTAACTCTTCCTTGTTGGGCTCCTTGCTTTTAACCCAGTCCTTTAACATGATGCTTACTCCTTATGGGATCGAATCTGTGAGCACAATGTCTTTGCCTCTCCTGCCAAGGCGATATTGTCCTTTGGCAGTGCGTTGCTTGCTCCCTGCAGGTGCAGCCCCGGAGGCCTCAGACAAGAAGGCCCCGGTGTAAAGCGGGGCCTGGTTGTTTCTTAAAGTTTAGTGGCTGCCTTAAATGTCGGCGACAATCTCTTCGACGGTCTTCTTGGCGTCACCAAAGCACATGGCAGAGTTCTCCTTGTAGAAGAGCGGGTTCTGCACACCGGCATAGCCTGGGTTCATGGAGCGCTTGAACACCACCACGTTCTTGGCCTTCCACACCTCCAACACCGGCATACCGGCGATAGGCGAGGTCGGATCCTCGGCGGCGGCCGGATTGACGGTATCGTTGGCACCGATGACCAGCACCACGTCGGTGTTCTCGAAGTCATCGTTGATCTCGTCCATCTCCAGCACGATGTCATATGGCACCTTGGCCTCGGCCAGCAGCACGTTCATGTGCCCCGGCAGACGGCCGGCCACCGGATGGATGGCAAAGCGCACCGTGATGCCGCGGGCCTGCAGTTTCTCGGTCAAGGTGGCCACGGCGTTCTGCGCCTGCGCCACGGCCATGCCGTAGCCGGGGGCGATGATCACCGAGGAGCTGTTCTTCAACAGCTCGGCGACCTCATTGCACTTGAGCTCGCGGTACTCGCCGTAGTCCTTCTCCTCGGTATTGGTCGGGGCATTGCCGAAGCCGCCGGCTATCACGGAGATGAAGGAGCGGTTCATGGCCTCGCACATGATGTAGGAGAGGATGGCACCCGAGGAGCCCACCAGGGCACCGGTTACGATCAGAAGGTCATTGTCGAGCATGAAGCCCGAGGCGACCGCCGCCCACCCCGAGTAGGAGTTGAGCATGGAGATCACCACCGGCATGTCGGCGCCGCCGATGGCGACTACCAGATTGACGCCGAAGGCCAGCGCGATGATGGTCATGAGCACCAGCGGGAAGGCCGAGGCCTCGGCACCGCCGCCCACAAACACCAGCATGAGCAGGAAGCTGACCACGATGGCGGCCAGGTTAACCCAGTGGCAGAAGGGGATCATCAGCGGGGCCGATTTGAAAATGGCCAGCTTGTAGGTACCGTTGAGTTTGCCGTAGGCGATGATGGAGCCGGTGAAGGTCACGGCACCGATGAACACACCCAGGAAAATCTCCACCAGGTGAATGCCCAGCTCACCGTTTAACTGCATCTCGGCAATCATGTCCTCGGGCATGACCCCCAGCTCAATGTAGGTGTTGTAACCGACCAGCACGGCGGCCAGACCCACAAAGCTGTGCAGACAGGCGATTAATTCGGGCATCTGCGTCATGGCGACCTTGCGCGCCACATACAGACCCACGGCCGCGCCGATTAACATCGCCACGATGGTGATGCCGATGGCGCCGGCGGAGATCTTGCTGAAAGTGGCCAGCAGGGCAATCACCATACCGACCATGCCTGAATAGCAGCCGAACTTGGCGGTCTCCTGCTTGGAGAGACCGGCTAAGGCCAGAATGAAGAGCAGGGCCGCTAAAATATAGGCGATATAAGTCAGACCTGAAGCTTCTAGCATTTGTATTCTCCTTAATTACCCTGCTTGCGGAACATGCCCAACATGCGCCTGGTCACCGCAAAGCCGCCGAAGATGTTGATGGAGGCGATGAGGGTGCCGATGAAGGCTAAGATCCCCACTCCGACCAAACCGGACTTGGTGATCTGTTCCATGGCGCCGACCACGATGATGCCCGAGATGGCGTTGGTCACCGACATCAGCGGCGTATGCAGGGAATGCGTGACATTCCACACCACGTAGTAGCCTACGACCACGGCCAGCACGAACACGGTAAAGTGCGGCAGGAACTTGGCCGGGGCATACAGGCCCACCAAGAGGAAGCACAACAGGCCCAGGACCACGCAGGCGGCCTTGAGCTTGGGCGAGACCTTGCGGTGCTCAATCTTCTTGGGCGCCTCGGCGCTCTTGGGCGCCGGAGCGGCGGACACGCTTATCTGCGGCGGCGGGAAGGTGACCTCACCGTCCTTGGTGACGGTCATGTTGCGCAGCACCACATCCTCAAAGTCGATGTTGATCTGCCCGTCCTTGTTCTTGCACAACAGCTTGGCCAGATTCACCAGGTTGGTGGAATACAGCTGCGAGGACTGGGCCGGCAGACGCGAGGCCAGATCGGTGTAGCCGATGACCTTGACGCCGTTGGGCGTGGTGATGACCTTGCCCGGCTCGGTGTACTGGCAGTTGCCGCCGCCTGCGGCGGCCATGTCGACGATGACCGAGCCCGACTTCATGGTGTCGACCATTTCCTTGGTGAGCAGCACCGGGGATTTCTTGCCCGGGATGGCGGCGGTGGTGATGATGATGTCCACCTCCTGACACTGCTTGGCAAACAGTTCCATCTCGGCCTTGATGTAGCCCTCGCTCATGACCTTGGCGTAGCCGTCCGAGGAATCCTTGCCCTCTTCGACGTAGTCAAGCCGCAAGAACTCACCGCCCATGGACTTGATCTGATCGGCCACCACCTCACGGGTGTCAAAAGCCCGCACCACCGCACCCAGCGAGTGGGCGGTACCGATGGCCGCCAGGCCCGCCACGCCGGCGCCGATGACCAGCACCTTGGCCGGGGGCACCTTGCCGGCGGCCGTCACCTGACCGGTGAAGAAGCGCCCGAAGGCGTGTGCCGCTTCCACCACGGCCCGGTAGCCTGAGATGTTGGCGGTGGAGGACAGAGCATCCATGGACTGCGCACGGGAGATACGCGGCACCATGTCCATGGCCATGACCGTGACTTTCTTGGCATTGAGCTTGTCCACCAGCTCCTTGTGCTGCGCCGGCTGAATGAAGCTGACCAGTACCTGGCCTTCCTTCATGTAGCCGATTTCGTCATCGTTAGGCGCATTTACCTTGAAAATTATGTCGCTGTTCCAAACCTCACGCGGCTTGACGATTTTCGCGCCCACCGCAGAGTAAGCGGCATCATCAAAGCTGGCCTCAGCGCCGGCCTTGCTCTGTACCGCCACCTCAAAACCCAGCTTGAGAAGCTTGGTCACGGTGTCCGGAGTCGCTGCGACTCTGGCCTCGCCGTGCAGGCTTTCTTTTGGTATACCTATCAGCATGGTTGTCCGTCCTATAAAAAGTAGGTGTTGCTAAAGACAAAAAGTCTTCTGTCAATCGCAAGTATTCTAAGGCAGGACATCAGGACGGCGCTTTAGACTGTCTCACAAAATCACCCATTGCCCGTGAAAAAAAGCGCCCCTTCAGGGTACCGGAGAGTCAGCAGGTACGGCCAGAGGCTTACGGGCGGCCAGCGCCTTTTCGATATCAGCAAGGCGCAGGGTATAGGCATCCTCAGCAGGACGACCGGCTAAGGGGGTGTAGTAGCCTTTACGCAGCCCCACCTGCAAAAAGCCGAAACGCTCATACAGAGCATGGGCCTTCAGGTTGCTCACCCTCACCTCCAAAAAGCACTCTAAAGCCTCACCCCTTAAGGCCTCGCGCAGCGCGCACTCCAGCAAAAAGGAGCCCAGACCCAGGCCCTGATATTCGGGGTCCACGCTCAAGGAGAGCAGATCGGTAGTGACCTTGGTGTTGTAGATGACGGCAAAGCCGCAGGAGAGTTCGTGTCTGAACAGCACTATGACTTTGTAGGCCTCATCAAAGCACTCCTCAAGAGACTGCGCGCTCCAGGGATTGGGCATGGTGCGCCGCTCGATAAGCTCCAGAGCTTCCAAAAGCCTGGGGCGGCTCTGGGTTACCACCTCGCAGTGCCACCTGGGATCGCCTGTGCAGCTGTAGCTGAGGGTCATTGAGCCGCCTTGCCGCACTTCTCGGGGAACTGACGCTGCAACAGCTGCCAGATGCTGCGCCGCCCCTCATCCAGGTAGCCCACCGTGCCCTGCAGCGGCTGCTCTGTGCGCTCCACCAACAGCACCTCATGGGGCAGATAGGCAAAGGCCGGATCATAGGGAAGCACTTTGAGACCTGCCCCAAGCAGGTACTCTTTTAGTTTCGGTACAAAATCGGCCCGGGTTCCCTCACTGATGAACACCTGAGCGCTTTTAGGTCTTAAGCGGTAGCGGTTATAGGCAAAATCGTTAAGACGCTCGGCACGGTAACCAAGAGGTCCGGTATATTGCAATTTGGCCGGTTCCCGGGGTGCGCTCCAGCGCGGGGCAGTATTCGGTGCTGACTTGTTCAGAGCTTCGCTGTTCGCCGGCAGCTGATTGGCGGGTGCGGCAGGCGGCACCTCACCGGGAGCAGCAGCGGCGGGGAGCTGATTGGCGACGACTGAGGGCGCGGGAACCTGCGTTGGGGCCGACAACTGCGGTTGTGACGGTGAAACAACACCCACAACAGGAGAGAGACCGGTTACAGGACCAAGAGCAGGCTCCTGCGGGGGAGCGGAGGCTGTCACGGGAACTGCGGCCTGGATCTGAGCTGGTGCAGGTGCCGTGGCGGTGGCAGGTATTCTCTTGAGCATTGCCTGACTGTGCTCCGGCGGCAACGAATGGGGCAGGTGCGTGGAGACAGGCTCGTCATTGACTGCGGCAAGAGCGGGATCAGGGCTCAGAGTCTCAGGCAGTGGTACTGCCGCTGGCATTGCTGCAGGCGTGGGCCGGTCAGATACAGGAGTGCTGAGTGTCGCAGCCGGTGCCTCCGGCGCAGTTGCACTCGTCGGCAACGCTGCAGGATCCCGGGGCACAGCCACAAAGCTTGCTTCTCCGGGCTCCGGCCAAGATGCTGCCCCCGCTGCCACCGGTGGCACCTCAGGGGGAAACACCGCCTGGTCTGCTTGAGGCTTGGGCACAGTTTGCCCCTGAATCTGAATTTGAGGTTGAGGCTGCGGTACCACCCCAGACAGAGGGGATGCCTGAGGGGCCGCGGGTGAGGCGGAGAAGACCTCCGGTCCCTGTGGCTCCCGTTCTTTTAATTGCTGCGGGGCATTAGGCAGCAGTACCCAGGTTACGGCATCGGCGTGATACATCAACAAAATCTCTTGAACAGTCAATTAAATGCGCAGATCTGCCCAGGTTTGAGAGACAGCGGACTCACTCTGTCTTAGCTGCACACTTAAGAAAAAGCACTTCAGGCAGTTCACATTCAGCGCAAATTAGTCTATCATAGTCACGCTTTGTGCAGGGGCGTAGTTCTAATGGTAGAGCAGCGGTTTCCAAAACCGACGGTTGTGAGTTCGAGTCTTACCGCCCCTGCCAACAAGTAAACTTTACCGTGAATTTGACCTAGGCCGCGTTGCGGCTTTTTTCTTTTTTATTGGCTGCAGATGCCACGCTGTGATCCGCTCTCCCTGCAGTCTGCAATCTTAAAGCTCTGTTCTCCGTCTGAGAGTGTCTGACACTGCCTAATTCAAAACCTTTTAACTCTCCTTGTCACTCCTCTCCCTATTCCCAGGTCAGCGACATCCCCCACCACCCACGGACGCTATGACCCCTCCGGCAGATCCGCCCCTTCTGCGTTTGCGCTGTGCACAGGCGCAGCTGACTGTCGCGGCGCCGATTTTCCCAAGGTTGAGATCAAGCTCAAGATTTTTGCCCACTTTATGGCAAAATAGGATAGAATAGCGGCTGTTCCGGGTTGAGACGCTGTCCTGTGCTTAGGCCGGACAGATTCTCAAGGGGGCTTTGGTCTGTACAGATTGATGGGCCCTGGGATTGTTTAATATTTTTTGCTTTATAGGATTCAAACTCAAATGGCAGAAAAGAAAGAAGCTGCTGCCGCTCAGCAGCAGAATCAGCAGTTACAGCTGAGCCTCTCCAACCGTGTGATCCCCACTTCCTACGCCAATGCCTTTCAGGTCAGCGTGGTTGACGGCTCCATCTTGATCACCTTTGGTCTGAGCCGCCCGTCGGTTGCCAAAGACAAAGACGGCAAGGATTCTCCGGCCGTGTCCTTAGAGTTCGAGCAGAGGGTGGTGGTGCCGGCCCAGGCCGCCGTGTCCATGGCTCAGTCCGTGCTGAACACCGTAGCTCCCAAAAAGCCGGCTGCCAAGAAGGCCGCTGCCGAGAAGAAATAAGCTTCAGGCACCAAAAAATCATCCGACCGCCTCCCTTGTGGAGGCGGTTTTGTTTTCATGACAACCTCAGATGGCAGCGTAACTGCCTAAGGCTGACAGGGGCAGTTGAACCGTCGCTTAGCGATCCTGCATGGCCGGCCTTAGCGCACCCAGGCTAAATCTCAAAATCCACCGCCACGCGGGATTCTCTGATTTCCTTGCAGATGGCTGACACCGCCAGATGACGCGGATCGGTGGCATACTTGTTGAGATCTGCCAAATTCTCAAACTCCGCCACCAGGCAGGCACTGTACTCCTCTTGGGGATTGCAGTTAAATCCCACCTCACAGGATTTGATCACATCAATGACGCCATAGAGGCCTTTGAGACCAGCCACAAACTTCTGGGCCTGCTCCTCAGTACCGGGGCGGAACTTCCACATCACTACGTGCTTAATCATAGGTCACCATCAACAACAGTTTTGCTAAAGCAATTGTTAGCTGCGAGTTCAATACTACATTCCCTACTCTCGGGCCTGGAATCGCCAACACAGCAGGAGAGGTGAAACGTATTATTTGCGACGAGTAATACCCGCCGTATTAAAGATACGTCTCATGCACGAAGTATCCTGCGCCCTGACACTTACTGTCAAGTCATAGCAGCAGTATCATCAAAAAAGAAATGGTGCTACGTAAAATATCTGCCTGTCAATGTGGTGAGTTTTTGAACACAAAAAGGTGATTGATAACCTCTTGGGTCATGCATAAAGCTCCGCGCAATAACGGTGCTCGTCATGTTAAAATGAAATTGATATTATTCAGATTATGTTTTGTTGACATAGAGAGCAGAAGTGCAAAAATTATCCGAACAACTAGTTGAAAAGTCAAAAGAAGCTTTCCTTCTTGGAATTGAAATATTTAATAAACCAACGATAAGATCTCGACTTTCCAATAATTATACGGCCTCACAAATGGCTTTGTAATGCGGTCCCGGCGACCGCACTGCTCTTTAAAATGCAATTTTGATTTTTGGCTCAGGTCTGTGCTATGGCAGGGGCAGGAGCACCTCCGCCCTCGCATGCTAGGAGTTGCTCTTTTATCCAGGCGGTGGATGAGGTGACGAACTGCGCCACGTACAGGGGCAAATCGGTGAAGCACTCCTTGAGGGCTTCCAAGATGATCTTGAGGGTCTCGATTTCCTTGCCCGGTACGATGCAGTGATTCTCAATCAGCTTCTGGGGCAGACGGGCCGCGCAATTGACTATGCGCTTTATGACATCGGCCAGGGGCTTCTCTCTGACCTCTTCGGTGGTCTGATAGTGCATCTCCCCAATGCTGCGGGTATGTTCAGGATCATGACACTTCATGACGGTAAGCAAGATAAGCCTGATACAGGTCAGGGCGAAGTGGGCCACGATACTGTCGAACAGGCGGGCTCGGGAGCCTGACTCCAGCCTGAGGAAGTGTTTCATGTTGAAGAAGCACTCCTCGATGTTGAAGCGGGGCTCGTAGTTGCGCACTATGACTTCATCGCTTAAGGTGATGTCGGTACTGAGAATGCAGAGTATCTTGTCCTCGTTGGCCCAGGACTTGAGCCAGACCAGCTTGACGGGTATAGGAGGCTGTCCTTCCTCCGGCCCCTCAATCTCTACGATGAGGTGCCCTATGACATCAGGGTTCTTACAGTTGGGGTCGAGCACTTTAAAGCCTAAACTCGCATAAAATTTTACTAGGCCAAGATCAGGTGCGGCTCCGGGTCTTCACTGCCCGGGCTGCGTCCTCCACATCTGACTTTGTCAGGCTCAACGCCACGTAGATTTTCTTCATCTTGGCGGTGAGTGCGTAT
>JAFUGP010000107.1 GCA_017469335.1 Succinivibrio sp.
AGGCGGCTCCGATACCAAGAGCCACAACGTCAGTGCCACGCTGCGCTATACGTTTTAGTCGGTAGGGGGAACTTATCCCCCTCCCGTACCCACCCCCTTGGCCTGCCTTGGGGGTGGGGCTGAAACGTAAGCAGAGTTGACGTGAAGTTGACCCGAAAATATAAAGGGCGGCGCTCTGTAAGGAACACCGCCCTGTTTGCTCAAGGAGCCTGGCCAATCAGACAGTCAGGGTCTTTGAGCAAGCCACCCAATCCCAACCTCATCCATTCCCTGCCCGGATAGCCTTACCCACGGTGGGATCTCCCATTAGGGAGTACCCATATCCTCATCCTCTGCATATAAACGGTAGCCGCAGGTGATGGCGGTGCGTCATACCACCGTCCGTCAAGCCACCTGAATGCCGTGATACAATAAGCAAAAATTGGAAGGGATAACAATGTCCAGAGTTGCAGCACAATTCATCGATCAAAAGTTTCACGATTCTTTACGCGAGGATTATGTTCACTATTATGAGCAGTTTCAGGATCGCAGTCTGATCCTTTGTCTCTCGACGTTACATGCTCAGATAGCCGGATCTTTGCGCAATGTATGCGATGCCTGCCTGAATTACGAACCAACCAGCCCTCACAGAGACAAACATGAACAAGGTCCCCGGCTTAATGCAGAATTCAGTCGCACTTTCCTTGATTGTTATGACACGGTGCAGGATTTTCTCGCAAACTGTTCCGAGGTCAAGGATCTGGCAATAAACCTGACACCGACCATAGCCGATCTGTTGCAACGCATTTATCCCCATGTTCAAAGAACCGGGGGAAGCTACCTGCCAGCCGATCTGAACCTTTCTCAGATCCCCGCGGAGCCTTTCTTTGTCAGCAAGAAAGTAATCTCGCTAAACCGCGGCGGCTTGAACGTAAATTTATCGGCGAATCTTTCAAAACTTGGCCAAGGCGGTTACGGCACAGTATATAAATTTCATGACGATTTTCTCGACTGTGATTTCTGTGTCAAAGAACTGCTTCCGGGCACCAGCGACAAAGATCTGGAACGTTTTCGTCGTGAGTATGAGTTGCTGCAAAAACTGCGTTCACCATACATCATTACCGTCTACAGCTATATTGAGCACTTTGGCGGAAGAAACGAGCCTGCCTTTGTTATGGAGTGCATGGACGGCAGTCTTCAGAAACTTATCAACAATGAAAAGGATCTGTCTCTAGAGCGCAGGCTTACCCTGGCAGAGCAGGCGATCAAAGCTGTAGAGTACCTCCACGGACAGGGTGTGCTGCACCGTGATATCAGCCCTCAAAATTTCCTTTACCGTAGATACCAAGGCGGATTTTACGAGCTGAGGATCTCAGATTTCGGCCTCATCAAGGCTCCGCTAAGCGAGCTAACTTCAGAAAATTCACTGCCAAGAGGCTGGTTTAACGATTACAGCACTCTAAGCAGCAAAGGTTTTGATGCATTCAATGTAGCCGATGATCTCTATGCGCTCACCAAGTTGATCGGCTTCATCATCTCAGGCAAAACTGAACCGCCTCAGATGAAAGCCTGTCATTCAGCTCTGGAAGCCTTCGTCGAAAGAGGCATCAGCCCAACCAGGCCGGACAATCGCTATCAAACCATCTCAGAGTTCAAGCAGGCCTTTTCAGAGCTCAGTGATGCTCTGATCATTGACCGTCAAAAGTGAGGGGAGGAGTTATGGCAGAAGTTGTGCGTTTATTTAATAAACACGCTAAATATGATGAGGATCTGTGTATAAAAGAGCTCGTGCCCAGAGTTCTGGATGAGCTTAAACAGGAACATGATCTGCCTTGGCGCTTTGACATAGGCACCTATCTGGAACCTGTATTTAACTTTGACATCCGTCGCGACCCATTTATGAGCAACAGCAATTTTCAACGAATAGCGGATGCCCTTAAAATCGCCATTTATCGGGTTTATCCCAAGTTGCGCGTGGGATATGGCTCAGTACCAACACTGGTAGACGGAACACCTCTGACTATGCGTTGTATTGAAATACTACCTCCGGGTGTAGAGCAGCCTTCAGCGTAATCAGAACGTCCAATTCATGGAACGAGACAGTTTAACTGTCTAAGGCTCACCGGCATGATCTTATACGAGGACGTTGCCGCCAACGATTGTCAACACTGAAGTTTGCGGCGGCGTACCCGGCCGAGACGGTGCTTCCTTCAAATGTTGACCTCGGGCATTCGTGGCTGTGTTAAGATCAACCCATTGATATAACATAATGCCGTCGGCTTTACGTCCGACAGACAACGCCTCGTCGGTTTTCAAGGATCAGCGGGAGTATCTTCATGAAAAGCTCATGCCAACTCACTCTCTTTGGTGACTTCAGCAGCATCTCTGAAAATTCCTTTAACCGGCTTCTGACCGCGTTTAAAAATGAAGAATGTCTGCCCGGGGCGCAGAGAGTAGTTCAGATCAGCTTTAATGATGCCTCAGAGATCTCATCTGCCGGTATACTGACCCGTCCCAAGCTTACCTTTTCATCGGATCATGCTGAGTTGGTTTTTCTCAAGGACAAGCTTACCTACAGAATCGCCAACTTAACCTCTGAAAAAGAAGTTGTGGATTCTTCGCAGCGGGGGTACACACGGCTTTACCGGCTGTGGACAGAGCCGAGTACCTGTAACGAGCTTGGCAACAGCTCAGGACTAAAATTCCTGGTGGACTGCCAGGTACCGGCTTTTAAGGAAAATCTTAAAATTCTCACTCAAAAGTCTGCCGGTTATGAGCTTACAGGCGGTGAACTCCAAGGTGTTGAGTTTACTTTTGTCAAGACTTTTTTGGAGAGCTTTAAAGTTACCAGAACCGAGAGTCTTATCAGACCGACGGGGCAGCAGGAGGAACGCAGTGGGCAGGCTCCGTCAGATCTGGTTTACAGATTATTATATGAGTACAAGAGCGGTCGGATCACCGATGGTGCGGTGTCCGAGACTCAAAAAGATTTGCAATTGTGGCCGGCTTTTGCAGATGACGCCGTCTTGAAAATAAACCGATTGAAAAAAGAGAACGACGGTGATCTTACGGAGGATGCCAGATGACCGAGCAGCGCGTTATAACCTATGCCGACCAGGCAATCTTCCAGTATCCGCTTGGCGACGCACCGGATTTTGTCAGCCTCTCGGCGGAAAATGATTCTGAGATGGAGAAGCCAACTACCGACGGGACGTTTGACCTCGTCATTCAAAAAATCATCATCCCGGTGGAAGAACAGATCTCCGATACCGCCCTGTTAAAGGCGCTTGATGATAAACACAAGGATTTTCTGCTCTCGCAGATCAGAGCGTTCTCTCCTCGTACCGGCGATCATTCACGTTTTGAGGAGAGCTTGCTCGCCCTGTTTGAGGAATTCTCCACTGAGGCAGTTCTTAACTGGCTGGGCGAGTGGTACGCGCAATATTCCAAGAACAGTGATTTTATCTGCGAGTTGCTCGTGACACTGGGACACCTGGATTACGATGAGGTGCCGCAGTGGGGAAGGTTCCTTGCTCTCTCCGGTCTGGCCCACCTAAAATGGGAAGTGGAGTCCTGCGCCATAGAGGCCTTCGCCGCCTGGCATGCCCAGGATACTCTGGAGAGCCTGAAAAATCACCCTCCGGCCATTTCCTGGTTACGACCCAAATATCAGGCGGTCATAGACCATCTGAAAAACTGCTGATCGGACTGATCTCATGTTGATAAGGATGATCGACAGAGACTGTTGGCAAAGTCTGTTGCAAGACGAAGAGAGTAACCATCGTCTGCTTGATCATAGCGTAGAAGATCCTGCGAAAATCATGTTGGATTGCGCGACATCGCCACTTGAGGATCTGATGAAGTCAGGTACCCCAATCTCTTTTTGGGAGACGGAGCAAGACCATCAGGACGCCATGATCGCCATGACCTCCTGCAGGCAGGAAGTACGCATTTTTGAAGGGATCCTGATAGATGAACAAGAGCTTGAGAAGTACCGGCTTTGCCTTGATCGCTCCGCTCCGGGGCAGACGCCGTACCAAGAGTATCGCGAACGACACGTCAATGTGCTGATAAACAGCAGCCGTGATCTGCTTGCGCTGGCGGCTTTACTGCTAAGGCAACTGTATCTGGATCAGGTAAAAGTCTTTCAGCCCGCTGAGGTGGAAAATCTGCTCTTAGATAAACTTATCTCTGGTAAGCTTGTCTATGACGAGCTCAATAAGAGTCTGCGCACTAAACTGGCCGGAGTATTGTACAAGCAGGCCAAGTTAAACCAACGCGGGTACTCCAAGGAGCAAGATGAAACGTGGCGCAGGCTCGCTGCAGATCAGAATCCTCCTCAGAGATGCAGGTTGGCGCAAAGCTGCGTCAATTTCAAGCCGCTGCAGAAAGCACGCAAATCGCTTTCGGAGTTCATCAAATGACCCATTCCAACCGTGCCTTGCAGACCTTCAGGGCGTCAGCATTTCTTTGCTGAGCTGCCTCCGATTGATGTTATGACTCACGACAAGAAAAATACGGAAGTTAGAATACGTTGGAATTTTTTAAATGTTAAAGAATTAAATAAAACAAATGGATAATAGTAGAAAGTTTGTAGATTGCTATATAGGTTATTAATAAAGCTGATGTTAATGATTAGCATACGGATTATATTCAATAAGGTTTCTGGAAGTTACCATTTTTATGGAGCCACCAGGTGATAGACTTTATCCTGGATCTTTACCCATATATACTCAAATTTTACGAATGGGCACTGTCAGATCTGAATACCGCCCTACGGTATTGGGATGCCGGCGATCCCCGGGCGAAAACATATTTAGGGGCGTTTTTGCTTAAGTTCCTGTGCTTTTTGGTGGCGTCAGGTGCAAGCGTGCGTTGGATCTTGCCGTGGGTTATAAAGCAGATCAAGGCATACCGGGCCGGTCACTCATCCAGGATTAACAGTACTGACTTTCAAGTAAACAATTCTGGGCAGAGCATCAATGGCAACGGCAGTGTGCAGCAGCAGATCGGCCTGCAACAGAATATCATTGTGACTTCGGCAGCCGATCCGCAAACGCGTACATCCACCACCATTTCTCAGGCAGATCCGGAAATAAGCGATCTAGAACGTGCCAAAGCAAAATTTAGCGATGATCTGGAACAGTTGCGTTCCAAACTGGACCGGGTAATGGACGAAGATCATAGCCTTGACACCTTCCAACAACTTCCGACAATAATAAACGCTGCTGTAACTTCGGCCATAACCGAACTCAGAGCCTGCTCTGCGGCCTTCTGCGACGATATCCGTCTTGAGGAATTTAAACTTAACCTTTTAAAAGAAGTAGATATTGCCCGCCAATTAGCGATAAACCGTACCGAGGAGAGCAGGAAGAGCGACTACGGATACTATCTGCAGTATATGCTTGACGCACTGATCATTTTCCAGAATCAGATGCTTAAAATCATCAACGAAAGAATTTCCGAGTTGTCTTCCTGAGATGTCCACACTTTGCCATTTCAGATCTGCTGGCGGAGGGTCCCGCCCGGAACACTAGAGGCTAAAACCTCCGGGGCTCTCCGCCAACAGATCTGCCGATCTGAAGCGACTGCAACACAGACACATTTTTGATGAATACAAAGGCTCAACATGAGTGCTGATAATTACACTGACGAAAAGTTAAATAAGAGCAAGCTCTCCTCAGGCGGCTTCCTGAAGGAGACTTACAAGACCCTGCTGCTGTTGAAAGCCACCCGCCCGGGGCTATTTTTCACCGCGCTGATCTTTTTGTGCCTCGTATTAAGTGCCACAATTGAGCTGTTTTGCTGCAACTCAGAGGCTCTGTTTTTTAATGAGGACAAATACACTCCGCTGGAGCTTAATCTGCCAAACTACGCCAATACCAACCTGAAAGGACAGTTATTATCCCCCGAACACCCTGCTTTAGGCCTGAGTATCGCCCCTCGTCCCGCGGGCAGTGTGTATATCGAGACCTACGCAGCCTCGCCGAGGCTTACCAACTTTACTCTGGGGATCTCCGACTCCTCCAACTTAAAGCGGCAGGTGCCGGTGGCCACGCGCACGCTCAATCCCGGCGGTACCATGCGTTCAACCTATTTCACCTTTGATGCCAAAGGTGAGCTCTCCGCCCTCACCCTCAATGCCGAGCCGCAGGGACTGCAGGGGGGCGTGCTCATCACCAGGATCATTATCAACGCACCGCCGCCCGTGATCTTCAGTGTGCCGCGCTGGGCGCTCATCTTTATCTGCCTGGCTATCCTCATAACCTGCATCAACTGCCGAGCATGGGAGATCACGGCCGATTTTGCCCGCTCCAGGATGCAGCGCCTGATGAATTTCGCGGTCCCCGCCGTCGCCATGCTGTTGTGCCTGCTCTTTTTTGAGCTGGTAAATCCCCTGCATACCAATACCGCCGTGCTTAACATCATAGGCGAGACTGCCATTACACTTACAGACGCTGACCACACGCTGCTGCGGCCTTTCCCCACCTCACGCGATGAGCTCAAGAACACTGAGGCCTACACCCAGCTTTTGGACGGCTTTTTAAAGGGCCATCTCTATCTGGACTTTCCGGTCGATCCGGCGCTCGCTGCCCTCGACAATCCCTACGATCCCACGCAGCGTGCCGCCGCGAATGTCAAACAGTACTGGGACTGCGCCTTCTTCAACAACCACTACTATATCTACTTTGGCCTGGCCCCCCTGCTTTTGACCTATCTGCCCATCTGGATGCTCACCGGCAAGCTCCCCGCCCTGGCCTTAAGCGCCCTCATCTTAGGACTGCTCTCCATTCTCACGGTTTTCACCGCCATCCAGGCCCTGCGCAAAATTCTGCTTCCGCGGCCGCCGCTTTTGATTTACCTTTTGGCAGAATCGGCCCTGCTCTGCTCGCTGGGTATCTACACGTTGCAGCTGTGCGTGGAGCACTACGTACTGCCCTATCTGTCCTTGATGTGCTCTTTGGGGCTGTTCCTGACCCTGTTGTGGTCCCTGCCCCGGCAGATGTCCTTAAACAAGCAGCGCGCCTGCCTCTTTTGCGCCGGGATTGCGCTGGTACTGGTGGTGATGTCACGCCCGCTGTGCCTACCGTTGGCGCTGTTATTGGGTGCTCCGCCGCTTCTTTATTATCTGAGGCTGCCACGGCAGACTCTCACCAAAGGCAGATCAGACGGCGGGTGGGCAGCCGACACGGGCGGCTCAGGCCCGATGCTGCTGCCGCTTGGCAGTGCGCTGCCCCACCTGCTCACCCCGGTGATCGTGGGCGCGGTGTTCACCATGTGGTACAACTACGCCCGTTTTGGCTCCATCTTAGAGTTTGGGCAGTTCTATCAGCTCACGCTCTCGGATATCCGCGCCAATTCGGCCGCCCCCGATCTCACGCTCTTTAAAAGCGCCCTGTGGTACTTTTTCTTAGAGCCCTTAAACTATGTCAAAAACTTCCCCTTTGTGGAGTCCGCCTCCCGCCTCTATACCGATCACGGTGGATATCTGTACCTGACGAGCCGCCTGGCACTGCTCTCGCTGCCGCTGATGTGGGGGAGTTTTCTGATCTTGTTAAAGCCGGCCCCTGTCTTAAGGGTTTCAGAGACTCAAGCTGCTGCAGGCGGGATCTTCACCCCTTTAAGCACGGTTCCGGGTTTATGGTCCGCCCCTGACAGTGCCGCTCCGCTGCGCCATGTCAGGCTGTGTTTTGCGCTCACCTTGCTGCTGCTCATTCCGCTTGCCTACCTCACCTTGTGCAACGCCGGGGTATGCATCCGCTATGCCTTTGACTTTACGCTGCCCTGCGGGCTCGTCGCGCTCTTTTTAATCTGCCGCTATATCACCTGGCGGCCCGATCCGCTCTCTAAGTTAATTTACGGTCTTACACTGCTCCTGCTTGCAGTTACCGTGGTTACAGGCATCTTCCTGCCCTTTACGGGGGACATGAATCATGTGCTGTACGTGCTAAACCCCGACGGGTATCTGAAGATCGCAGAGTTGTTCTCGCCGCTTAATTATTAGGCAGGCAAACCGGGAGCTCTGGCAGTCCGCCACTGTTCCCACTGTCAGCACACTTCTGGCGTTATGAGCCCGCCTCTCCCTGCCCCGACAGGACCGGACAGGGAGAGTGGATCGCAGCACAGATCATGACAGGCCCGGCATTGCCCCTGAGCTGAGGCTCAGCTGCGGGTGCAGTTTTGATGGATGAGATTGCGGTAGAGCTCAAAATCGCGCCGTGATTTGCGGGCTAAGGCATCCAGAATCAGCCCTGAGAACACGCACAGGAGCGAGGAGAGCAGAAAGAACATCGACACCAGCAGGGTTGGCTGACGCGGTACCAGCCCCGTGGCCAGGTATTCAACCAGCACCCCCGCGAAGGTCAGCGCGAAGATCACAAAACACAAGAGCGCAAGCAGCGAGAAAAAGAGCAGCGGCCGATACTCGCGCAGCAGATTAAAGAGAGTGATCAGCACCTTCACCCCGTCCTGCACGGTGTTTAACTTTGATTCCGAGCCCTGCGGCCGATCCTGATAATTTATCTTGTGGTTGACCACATTAAAGTTCTTATCAAGCGCATGGGCGGTCATCTCCGTTTCTATCTCAAAGCCGCGGGAGGTGATGGGAAAGGATTTTACGAAGTCCCGCGAAAAAGCCCGGTAGCCGGTCATCACATCTTCTATCTTGCGCCCGCCCGAGGCGATGAGATGGTTAATGAGCCACTTGACCAGCACATTGCCAAAGCCGTGAAAGCGCCGTTTGTTTTCCGCAAAATAAGTGGAGCTGAGCCTGTCTCCCACCACCATGTCCCGGCCCTGTTCCAGCACGGCCTCCACCATGGCAGGAGCGTCAGAGGCGGCGTAGGTGGCATCCCCGTCCACCAGAATATAGCATTGCGCCTCCAGCTGCCGGAACATCGAGCGAACCACGTTCCCCTTACCCTGCAGGCTCTCGGCTCTCACCTCCGCGCCGGCCTCGCGGGCGAGCGCGGCGGTGCGATCGGTGGAATTGTTGTCATACACGTAGATGGCCGCCCCCGGCAATGCGGCCTTGAAATCACGCACCACACTGCCCACCGTCTGCTCCTCGTTATAACAGGGAATGAGCACGGCGACCTTGCTGTAATCACTCATAATCACCTCGATAATATTGTATCAACGCTCAATTATACCCCCAGGCCAGGCTCTCACTTAGAGCTGAAAATTGCCCCGGGCCCTGCTTTGCCGTATGATCATCTCCCATGACTGTCTCAACTGAGAGCGCGGCACCCGGCAGAGTTGACTCTGCTTTGGAGATCCGGCGTTTTTTCTTCTTCTGTGTGGTGGGCGCCTGCGGCTTTCTCACCGAATTGGTAATTATCTGGGCCGTAAAACAGCTCGTGCCGGGGATGCTGTTCTATGCCCGTTTAGTCTCCTTTCCTCCCGCCTTGGGCGTCACCTACGTTTTAAATCGGCGTTTTGTCTTCAAGTCATCCTCATCCATCCCCAAAGAGGCCACTCTCTATACCGTAGGACAAATAATCGGCGCCCTGTTGAATCTGGCGCTGTATATGTTCTGTCTTAAAGTAAGTCCCTTTTTTAACGCCTGGCCCGAGCTGGCCCTGGCCGCAGGCTCAGCGCTGGGGCTCATCTGGAATTACCTCTTCTCCAAGTTCAGGGTCTTCACCTCTCCCACTAACCGATAAAGGTCACTCCCATGTTCAATCCTGTCCGTGCCGTGCAACTTTGTGTCTACCTCATCAGGTATATAGCCCCTTTAAGCGAATGGCAGCTCAACACGCTGCTTTATCTGTGTCAGCGCGACTATCTATTACATGATCTGCGACACCTGCTTGACGATCCCCTGGAGATGACCCCCCGGGGACCGCGGCTTAAGCACTGTGCCCGGGAAATTGCCGCTCTGTTCGCGCTGACTTCCGGCAAGCCTAATCTCTTTAACCGTGCCTTAGAGATCAATGATGAAGGCTTTATCGCCGTAAACGCCAGCTTGAACGAAGCCGATCCCCTCTTGGGTACCGGAGCGTGGCGGCCGGTAGAGCTTCAGGCGGTAAACACCACGGTCACCGAGCGCCTGCACTTTTTAACTCTCAGCGCTCTGCGTCGGGTGATAAGCCGCGGCCTTCTGCCTGAGTGCGCCGGCCCGGCAGCCCCGCTCAGAGCCATCACTTTGCAAACACTCTTTGAGCTCTGCGGCAAAAGCACAGACGATCTGCAACAGGCAGAGGAGCTCCTTGAGGAACAACGCGCTCTGGACGCCGAACTCTCTCCTGCCCCGCTAAGGGCCGGTTTCAAGATCACCGTAAACACGGCACACGCCGGTGCGGGGTTTAAGATCACCATCACCAATCAGCATCAGGGCTATGTGCAGCAACCACCGTTTTACTATGCGCCAAGCGCATTCAGATCCAAAGGCAGCAACGAGGTGATCAGCGCCAATGGTAAAGTGATCACCCCCCACGCCGCACTGAATTTTCTGCCTGCCAAAAACCTTATTATGGAAAGCCCCTTGCAACAGATCACCAAGAGAAGTGCTGCAGCTACCCCGCTGACGAGTGCGGAAAATTCCATTGCACGAACTGTTATGCCCGAATTGATCTGGAAATAGTTGATAGCATGCTGTACTCCGAAATACACCCGGGCGCTGTTTTTTACACGGTGCCGCCGCCCTCCGGCACAGAGAGCACCCAGCTTAGGCATCTGTTCATAGTCTGCTCCAAGGCCCTGGAGATCCCGCTCTCCTGTTTCTCACCATACGGCGAGCGTATTTACCCAAAAGGTGAGAGCTGTCATCTGCTGGTAAACTTGAGTACGGCCACTAACTCATCAAGGCGCGATCCCAGGCGCAACATCACGCTGCTATCCCGCGGTTGCGGGCCGCAGGCCGTAACCCACGACAGTTGCGTCTGCTACGAACATGCTTTTTTGCTGGGCGCAGCTGAGATCACAGAGCGTTGCTTTCACTGGCAGCGGGCTCTGCCTGATTTAACTCACCGCTCTCTTGGTGAGGTACTGCGCGGTTTTGATCGTGCGCATATCCAGGGGGCCCTGACCGAGAATGTAATGGAGTTCTGGCGCGTGTACCATGATGTCTGTCTGAACCTCAAGGATCTGCACCTCCAAAAATCCTAATCTGATCTGGCCTCAGCCGCCGCAGCGGTAGTCTCCACGGCAGCGCAGGCTACCGCTTACACCAGTGTGGGTGCTGCCGTGGCGGCCGGTGCCATCACCGGTGCGGGCAATACCCTGACCTCTTCGGCGGCCAATGCCGCCGGTACGGTGATTGTG
>JAFUGP010000108.1 GCA_017469335.1 Succinivibrio sp.
CGACGTCGAGGAATTCAAGTCCTCGTTCAGACTGCAGATGGCAGTGCAATTAAGCGAGGCAGCCCCTGACTTTCCCATTGACGATAAGCTTTCAGCCAAAGATCTGCTTTTTATTTTTTTATCCGCACAAACACCCGGCTCAGTGGTACTTTTGATAGACGAGTATGACGCACCGGTTTCCCACTTTCTGGACAAACCTCATGAGCTGTGGCAGGTGCGCAATACCCTGGACAACTTCTACCGCATGCTAAAGGGACAGTCAGAGAAACTGTGCTTTTTCTTCCTTACCGGCGTCTCCAGGGTTACCAAGATTGGGGTATTCTCGGGATTTAACAATGTCTGGGATCTAACCTTAAGCGGCAAATATGCCACCTTGCTTGGTTATACCGAAGAAGATCTGCACCGCTATTTTGACCCGCATGTGCAGCATGCAGCCGCTATTTTAAGCCAAACCCCGGAGGAGATTTACTCAGGTCTTAAGATGAACTACGACGGTTTTCGCTTCACCCCCGAGAGTGAAG
This sequence comes from Succinivibrio sp., assembly GCA_017469335.1. Classification (GTDB taxonomy): domain Bacteria; phylum Pseudomonadota; class Gammaproteobacteria; order Enterobacterales; family Succinivibrionaceae; genus Succinivibrio. The sequence goes on from JAFUGP010000108.1 coordinate 522, forward strand.
TAACGCTCTACACTCCCTGGTCGGTGCTGAAATTCCTCAACGAGCCCTATCGGGGCTTTATCAACTACTGGTACGAGTCCGGTGCTTTGTCCACGACATTGAATGCTTTCTTTGCCCGCAGCTGCGAACTTGACCTGTCACATCTGGACACCAAACCCGTAGTACGCTACAGCCGTCTCAACAGTGGTGTAATGCTTAACATCGATGACGCCCAAAAGACCATTACTCCCGAATACGATCCCACGCTGCTGTTGTGCCAGGCCGGCTATTACACCATCAAAAACGCAGAAATTCTACCCGGGCGCAAGATAGGTGACATCACGTTGGGACTTACCAATACTGAAATAATCGAGTCCCTCACCGACTCCATTCGTGACAATCTGCAGGTAGCGTTAAGTGGTAAGGACCAGGCGGAGGTGCAGTTCATCAAGAAGTATCTGCTCTCAGGTGATCTTCCCAAAATCTCCTATATCTTAGAGTGCTTCTTAAATTCCTGGATCTACGATGATAAGACTCTCAGCTCCGAGAACGCCTGCCGCGGGCTTATCACCACCTGGCTTAACGCCCTCAAACTTGAGGTCATCTCCGAGGCTCACAGCGCGGGCGGCCGCTGCGACCTCCTCCTTACCGTTCCTGAGGCCAAATTGCGCTACGCCTTTGAGTTCAAGGTTCAACATGAAGGCGAGAACCCCGACAAGCGCCTGGAGGATGCCTTAAACCAACTAATCAAAAACGACTACGGTCAGGTGCCGCCCGTATCCTACGAACTCAAAAAGGTAGGGGTGGTGATAGGGCCTGATTTTCGCAGTATAGTGGGGATCGCCTGGGCCGAGGGTTGACAAGCCCGGGCTGCTGCATTCCAGAACTGAGACGGTTCTGAGCCTCGGCATGAAAAAGCCCCGTCTTGGACGGGGCCTTGTAGCTTAAACGTTGAACCTGTACTTGATGGTCTTATCCAGTGGATGATCCTTGTCTATAATGGGATTCTTCGCGGCAAATTGCGGTAAGTGCGGCGAGTCCGGGTAATACTCCGGTTCAAAGCACAGTCCGCTCTGGTTGGGATAAGGCTTGCCGTCATCCCGGGCCGCAATGGGGGCATCCGGGCTGTAGATGTAATTGCCCGAGTAGAACTGAAAGGCCGGGTAGTCCGTGTAGATGTCAACCGTAAGCTTGCCGTCATCAGAGGTGAGTGTGGCAAAGGAGCTCTTGAGATCGCCTGCGATGAGATAGGGATGATCGTAGCCCTTAGCGTCCTGCATCTGCTCATCCTGCATGAAATCCCTGCCTACGGTCTTGGGCGTGGTGAAGTCAAAAGCGCTGCCTTTGACCGGACGTACCTCACCGGTGGGGATGGAGAGAGGATCTAAAGGCAGGAAGGAATCCGAGTTCAATTTGAGCGTGTGACCCAGAGCAGAGCTGTTATGGCCGTTTAAATTGAAATAGGCATGGTTGGTGAGATTGGTATAGCAGGGCTGATCGCAGGTGGCCTGATAGTGAATGGTCAGGGAGTTGTCATCTCCCACCGTATAGGTAACGGTGAGGTCGTAATTGCCCGGGAAGCCCATGTCACCATCCGGGGAGTGCAGGGTATAGACCAGCTGATTGGGCGTGCCGGATTTCAGGGTGAACCGCCTCTTGTCAAAACCGTCCTTGCCGCCGTGCAGACAGTGCTGCGCCGCTGAGTCAAGCTTATAGGTCTTGCCGTTGAGTTCAAAGCTGTTGTTGGCAATGCGGTTGGCAAAACGTCCGATGGTGGCGTTGAAATAGCAGCCCTGGGTATGCCATTGATCGGGCTCCTTTACACCCAGCAGCACCTCTCTTTTTTCCTGACCGTCCTTGGTGGGGCTTTTCAGGGAAATGATGGTGGCGCCCCAGTCCATCACGGTGACTTCCAGACCGCCTTTGCCGGTGATGGTGGAGAGTTTGGGCTGCTGCGGATATTGCTCTGACATATAAAATGCCTCCTGATGATATGTTGACCGAAGTTGTGAAAACCTTTTCAATCATTATAGGACGGCCATCGCGGCGCCGCCTGGGTGCCTTGGTCATTAAGCGACAGAGATCAAAAAGGCCGCTTGGTGCGGCCTTAACGGTAGGAAAATGAACAGGGCAGTGAACTGCTCAGAGCGGGGACTGCCACTTCTGTCTGCGGCCCTCATAGGACTTGATTTCCGCCTCGTGCTGCAGAGTCAGTGAGATGGCGTCCAACCCCTCGAGCAGGCAATGCCGGCGGAAGGGATCAAGCTCAAAGCTGAAGGTCAGCTCGTCGCATTTGACCGTCATATCCACCAAGGAGATCTCGATTTTGGTGCCGGGCTTTTGCACCAGCACCCCGAAGATGCGGTCCACTTCCTCAACCTTGAGCCTGAGCGGCAAGAGGCCGTTGCCCAGGGCATTGTTGTTGAAGATGGAGGCAAAACTCGGGGCGATGACCGCCCTAAAGCCGTAATCCTGCAAGGCCCAGGGCGCGTGTTCGCGCGAGGAGCCGCAGCCGAAATTATCCCGGGCCACCAAAATGGTTGCGCCCTGATAGCCGCCTTTGTTGAGGTTGAACTCAGGATTGGGTTTGGTTTCGGCATCGTCCAGGTAGCGCCAGTCGTGAAAGAGGTGCTTGCCGAAGCCGCTGCGGCTTACCGCCAGCAAAAACTGCTTGGGGATGATCTGATCGGTGTCGATATTGGCCATGTCAAGCGGTACGGCCACGCCCTCGTAAACGGTAAATTTCTGCATGATTTACTCCAAACTTAAGGTCCTGACGTCCGCAAGACAGCCAGTGACGGCACAGGCAGCGGCGGTGGCCGGACTCATCAGATGGGTGCGCGAGCCCTTGCCCTGACGCCCCACGAAATTGCGGTTGGAGGTTGAGGCCACCCGTATGCCCGAAGGAGCCTTGTCATCGTTCATGGCCAGGCACATCGAGCAGCCGGGCAGACGCCACTCAAAACCGGCCTCCTTGAAGATTTGGTCAAGCCCTTCCTTTTCGGCCTGCTGCTTGACCCACATGCTGCCCGGGACGGCCAGCGCCAGCTTGATGTTGGCGGCTATTTTGCGGCCCTTGAGCACGGCGGCGGCGGCGCGGAAATCCTCCAGACGCCCGTTGGTGCAGGAGCCGATGAAGACGTAATCCACGGGGGTGCCCGCGAGAGGGGAGTGGGGCTTTAAGTCAATGTAGGACAACGCGTCGGCGCAGGATTTGGCAGTCACGGGATCGCTGAAGTCCTCCGGCGCGGGAACGGTGCCGGTCACGGCGCAGACCTGACCTGGGTTGGTGCCCCAGGTGATCATGGGCTCGATGGCGGGGGCATCGATGGTCACCACCCGGTCAAAGTGGGCGTCCGCATCGGATTTTAAGGTCTTCCAGTAGGCCACCGCTTCCTCAAAATCCTGTCCCTTGGGGCTGAACATACGGTCTTTTAAGTAGGCGAAGGTGGTCTCGTCGGGGGCGATCATGCCCACGGTGGCGCCGAACTCGATGGCCATGTTGGATAAGGTCATGCGCCCTTCCATGGACAGAGCCTCCACCGCGCTGCCGCAGAATTCCACGGCATAGCCGGTGCCGCCGGCGGTGGTGAGCTTGCCGATGATGGCTAAGATCAGATCCTTGGCACTGCAGCCTTTTTGCAGTACCCCCGTGCACTCAATTTTCATGGTGCGGTAGCGGCCCTGCTTTAAGGTCTGCGTGGCCATGACATGCTCCACCTCGGAGGTGCCGATGCCGAAGGCCAGAGCGCCGAAGGCTCCGTGGGTGGCGGTGTGCGAGTCACCGCATACCAGGGTGGTGCCCGGCAGCGTGAACCCGGTCTGGGGGCCTACGATATGTACGATGCCCTGATTGGGATCTCCCAGGCCGAAGAGTTTGACCTTGAATTTGGCGGTATTAGCCATCAAGGCCTTGATCTGCTGCTGCGCGAGCGCGCTGCAGGCCTCCACGCTCTGCTCTTTGGTGGAGATGTCATGGTCCATGGTGGCCAGATGCAGCTCGGGGTGGCGCAGCACCCGTCCGGCGGCATCAAGGCCTGAGAAGGCCTGGGGACTGGTGACCTCATGGACTAACTGACGGTCGATAAACAAGGTGGGCAGCTCGCCTTCCTGCTGGAAGACGATGTGGCTGTCGTACACCTTCTCATATAAGGTTTTACCCATGGCTTGTGTCCTTTAATATCAGATGGCCGCGGCGATGCAATCACCCATTTCCGAGGTGGAAAGGGCCTTGGCGGCGCTGGAGCCCGCTTCCTTGAGGTCGGCGGTCAGATGTCCCTGCGCGAGCACTTTCGCCACCGTCTCCTCGATGCAGGCGGCGGCCTCGTTCTCCTTTAAGGAGTAGCGCAGCATGAGCGCGGCCGAGAGGATCTGGGCGCAGGGGTTGGCGATGTTCTGCCCGGCGATGTCCGGGGCGCTGCCGCCGGCCGGCTCATAGAGTCCGAAACCGCCTTCGCCTAAGGAGGCCGACGGCAGCATGCCCATGGAGCCGGTGATCATGGCGCACTCATCGCTTAATATGTCGCCGAACATGTTCGAGCACAGCAGCACGTCAAACTGATGGGGATCCTTGACCAGCTGCATGGTGGCGTTGTCGATGTAGATGTGGTTGAGCTCAACCTGCGGGTAGTCTTTTGCCACCTCGCACACCACTTCGCGCCATAAGATTGAACTCTGCAGCACATTGGACTTGTCCACCGAGGTGACCTTCTTGCGGCGCAGCAAGGCCGCCTCAAAGGCGATTTTGGCGATGCGCTCAATCTCATAGCGGTGATAGATCTCGGTGTCGTAGGCTTTCTCCTGGGCTCCGGAGCCCTCGCGGCCCTTGGGCTGCCCGAAATAGATGCCGCCGGTGAGCTCGCGCACGCACAGAAGGTCAAAGCCCTTGAAGGCGATGTCCGAGCGCAAAGGCGAGAGGGCGTTTAAGCCCTGGTAGATGCGGGCCGGGCGGAAGTTGCAGTAGAGCTTGAAGTGACTGCGCAGGGGCAGCAGGGCACCGCGCTCGGGACGCTGCTGCGGGGGCAGGTGATCCCACTTGGGACCGCCCACTGAGCCGAACAAGATGGCGTCCGCGCTCTCGCAGACCTTTAGGGTATCCTCGGGCAGCGGCGTGCCGGTCAGGTCAATGGCACAGCCGCCCACCGGCTTTTCGGTGTAGTTTAAGTTAAACCCGAACTCGGAGGCGGTCTTATCCAGGACCTTTATGGCCTCGCGCATGACCTCCGGGCCGATGCCGTCACCGGGCAGCACCGCGATGTTATAAGTTTTGGACATAGCTGGTTATCTCCTGTTGCTGTCAAACCTGGGGATGATGTTCTTCGGCTTTCTCATCGGCGATGAGCTGAGCGCGGTAGATGGCGTTGCACGCCGAGATGAGCGAGAGCGCCGAGGCTTCGATGATGTCGGTGGACAGCCCCTTGCCGTGATAGGTGCGGCCCTCGTGAATGAGGTCCACATCCACCTGACCCTGGGCGTCCATGCCCGAGCCCTTGGCCTCGATGCTGAAGTGATCAAGCTCGAACTTAAGGCCGCAGAGCCTGGCGATGCAGTTGTACACCGCATCCACCGGGCCGTTGCCGGTTCCCGACTCGGTACGGGTGCGCTTGCCGATCCTCAGCCTCACCGAGGCCGTGGGCAGCAGGTTCTTGTCGCCGGACATCACCGAGAGGTTCTCGAGCGTGAACTGCGAGTTCTCCTCCTGCTCATGGGAGAGGAAGAGCAGCGCCTCCAAGTCATAATCGAAGACCTGGCCCTTGCGATCGGCTAACTTTAAAAAGCGCGTGTACAGATCGTTTAAGTCATAGGTGCCTTCCTGATAGCCCATGCCCTCGAGCACGGCCTTGATCATGTGACGTCCCGAGCGGGCGGTCATGTGCATGGTATTGTTTTTGAAGCCCACGCTCTCTGGTGTCAGGATCTCATAGGTGGAACGGTTCTTGAGCACGCCGTCCTGGTGAATGCCCGAGCTGTGCGCGAAGGCATTCGAGCCCACCACCGCCTTGTGCGAGGGTACCGGCTCGTTGCACACTCCCGAGACCACCTGCGAGGCGCGGGCGAGGTTGGTGTTCACGATGTTGGTGTACACCCCTCCCATATACTCGCCGCGCAGCTTGATGGCCATGGCCACTTCCTCCAGTGAACAGTTGCCGGCTCTCTCGCCTAAGCCGTTGACGCAGCACTCGACCTGGCGGGCGCCCTCCATCACCGCACTTAAGCTGTTGGCGGTGGCCATGCCCAGATCGTTGTGGCAGTGCACGCTGATGCGGGCCTGGTCGATGTTGGGCACGCGGTTGAAGAGAGTCTTGATGATGTTCCCGAACTCATAGGGCAGGGTATAGCCCACGGTATCGGGAATGTTCACGGTGGTGGCACCGGCGGCGATGGCGGTTTCCACCATGCGGCAGAGATTGTCGATGGGGGTGCGGCCGGCGTCCTCACAGGAGAACTCCACGTCGTCGGTATAGCGGCGGGCGTGACGCACCGCGGTGTCGGCCATCTGCACGATGTCGTCAAAGGAGCGGCGCAGCTTGTCCTTGACGTGAATGTCGGAGGTGGCGATAAAGGTGTGAATGCGGTAGTGCTCAATGCCCTGCAGCGCCTCGTGGCAGGCGTCGATATCGGGGATGAGTGCCCGCGCGAGGCCGCAGCAGATGGCGTTTTTCACGTTCAAGGCCACCTCGCGCACCGCCTGCAGATCCCCCGGCGAGGAGATGGGGAAACCCGCCTCGATGACGTCCACGCCTAACTGATCCAAGATGGTGGCAATCTGTACTTTCTGTTTGACGGTAAGCGACTTCTGCAACGCCTGCTCGCCGTCGCGCAACGTGGTATCGAAGATCAATACCCGCTTGTCCTGTTCTGACATGTAGCACCTCAATGAAGGTTTGCCTGACTGAAGGTTAGGGACGGCCTTGACTCTGCATTTAAGTAAGTACCGTCTCAGCTCACGGCCGCAAGGCCGGTGAGCATCTGCTTGCCCATGATAGATCGGCTTTTTTGCAAGTCAAGGATATTTTGCAAAAATAGCTCTGAAAATTGCCTAACATATTGTAGTTACAAGTATAATAATTTCAAAAATAGGCCTTTTTGCAAATAAAATGACGGTTTGTATTTTTGCAAAAACAGCTCTTTTTGCAAAAATCTCTGCCTCCGGTGTGCGGACTAAATTGCGTTATTTTTGTGAAACAGTGCACAATTTTGGCTATAATGGGCCATTTTTGAGGAAGCGTCGGCTTCCTGTGAAGGGCAGGGCGGCGCAAAGCGGCCCCAAGAGGCAGGGATAAAGGTTCGCCAAAGGTTCGAGCACAGATCCCTGAGGGTATAGGCTAAATGACGGGAGCCTGGGCGGGCGATGATCTCCTGTGGCGGCTCCCCGGGAGCACATAAAGTGGCAGCAGACGAGTACGGACAGGTTAAAACGGCAGAGCCGGCAGACAGCGAAGACAACAGAGGTGAGGTGAAAGTGCAGGGCGCGGACGGTGCTGTGAGCAGCCGCGGCAGTGAGGAGAGTTTGCTCATGCAGGGAGCGGATGAGGACCTGGAGGCGGTGCCTGCCGTGACCTTTGACGATCTGCAGCTCTCCGCGCCGGTGCTGCGCGCGGTGCATGCCCTGGGCTTTGAGGCGCCTACCCCCATTCAGGAGAGGGCCATTCCCGTAATGTTGCGCGGAGATGATCTCATCGGTCAGGCGCAGACCGGTACCGGCAAGACCGCTGCCTTCGCGCTGCCGCTGCTCTCCTTGCTTGACACCGAGAACCGCGACATCCAGTGCCTTATTTTGGAGCCCACCCGCGAGCTGGCGCTGCAGGTCTCCGAGGCGCTGCAGGGCTTTGCCCGCTATCTGGAGAATTTCCGCGTTGCGCCCATCTACGGCGGGGCTTCCTATCAAAATCAGATCCGCTCCCTGCGCCACGGCGCGCAGGTGGTGGTGGGCACCCCGGGGCGGCTTATCGATCTCATCGAGCAGGGCAAGCTTGACTTGGAGCAGGTGCGTTATCTGGTCATCGACGAGGCCGATGAGATGCTGCACATGGGCTTTATCGATGACGTGGACTGGATCTTGGGTCATACCAGCGAGGAGCGGCAGAGCGCGCTGTTCTCGGCAACCATGCCGCCGGCCATCACAGGCATCGCGCGGGCACATTTAAAGAACCCCGTGGAAGTGCATATCGAGTCCAAGACCACCACCGCCACCACGGTGCATCAGCGCTACTGGGTGGCCTCGGGGGCGCATAAGATTGACGCCATGACCCGTATTCTGGAGGTGGAGGACTACGATGCCGTGCTGGTGTTCGTGCGCACCAAGACTGACGCCGAGGAAGTGGCCAACCGCCTGATGGCGCGCGGTCTGGCCTGTGACGCCCTGCACGGCGACATCCCGCAGCGGCAGCGCGAGAAAATCATCTCCCGCCTCAAGAGCGGGGCGTTGGACATCATCATCGCCACTGACGTGGCCGCCCGCGGTCTGGACGTGGACCGCATCACCCACGTCTTTAACTATGACATTCCCTATGACGCCGAGTCCTACGTGCACCGCATCGGCCGCACCGGCCGCGCCGGCCGCACCGGCGAGGCCATCTTGTTTGTCTCCCCGCGCGAGCGCAAGGCCCTGCGCATGATAGAGCGCATCACCGGGCAGCGCATTGAGCCCATGGGCATGCCGTCGGCGGCCGATGTCAACCGCGTGAGGTTGGAGAATTTCCGCCGGGAGGTGCTGGAGACCATCGAGCAGGGCAACCTGGAGCAGTACGAGGAGGTGATCTCCGATTTGCTCGCCCAGGATTCCCTGGAGCCTGAGCTGCTGGCGGCGGCACTGGCCAAGATGTGCAGGCGCGACGGGGATCTCTTCATGGATGAGAGCGCCCCCGAGCCCAAGGCGCGCAGCTTTGACGATAAGGAAGGCTCATCCCGCGACCGGCCGCGCCGCGAGTCCAAGTCCAAGGCCCCCACGGCCGAGCCGCAGCAGCTGCGCGATTTTCCCGAGATCAACATGCAGCGCTTTCGGGTGGCCGTGGGTCATCGTGACGGGGTCAAGCCCGGACAGATCGTGGGCGCCATCGCCAACGAAGGCGACATCGACAGCAAGTACATCGGTGAGATTGACATCTTCGATACTTTCTCCACCGTGGATCTGCCCGAGGGTATTCCACCCGAGACCAGGCGGGTGCTGGCCGCCGCAAGGGTCTGCGGACGGGCACTGGAGCTGCGCGAGTACACCCGCGAGCCGCCTAAAAAGGAAAATTACAAGCACACCCGCGAAGACCGCTACCGCGGCTATGAGGAACGTCGCGAGAGCTATTCAGAGCGCAGGCACGAACGTCGTCCGCTGGTGCGCTTTGGCGGCCGGGATAACCCCCGTCGAAGCGGCAGCCGCGTTGAGCGCGGCTTTACCTCCGCTCATGCCAGAAAGCGCGATGTGTTCCGCTAGAACCAAACCAAGAAGCTCATGCCCGCGATAGTTCCTAGGTTTGAGGTTAGAAAATGTCGCCAGCCATGAGCAAAAGCGCGCAAAAAGGTGCAGGAAGCCTAAGCGGCCGCGGCGGTATTGACCTGCTGCACGGTCCTTTGGGGCTGCCGCTTATGCGCTTTGCCTTCCCGCTCATGCTCACCGGCATGTGTCAGCAGCTTTTTAACACTGCCGATGTGGCGGTGTTGGGTCAGCTGGTGGGCAAACACGCCATGGCCGCCGTGGGTGCCAATGTGCCGGTGATAGGTCTCATCGTGGGGCTTTTCATGGGCCTTTCTCTGGGTGCGAATGTGGTTATCGCCAGGCATCTGGGCGCAGGCGATCTCAAAGCCGCAGCCCGCGCGGCCGACAGCGCCTTGTGTTTGGCGCTGTTGCTGGGGGTGGGCATGATGCTCTCGGGGTGGTGGCTCTGCCCCTATCTCATCGCGCTCATGCAGGTTCCAGCCGAGGTGGCCTACGAGGCGCAACTCTATCTGCAGGTCTTCTTGTGGGGCATGCCGGGGATTGCGCTGTTCAATTTCTCAGGCGCCATCCTAAGAAGCGGTGCCGATGCCAAAACACCTCTCATCAGTCTCATCATTGCCAGTGTGCTCAATCTGGTCTTAAACCTGGTGTTGGTGCTGGGTTTTGACGGCGGGGTGGCTGCGGTGGCGGCTGCCACGGCCGTGGCCAATACGGTAAGTGCCCTTATCGTGCTGTGGGTGCTGTATCAGGACGGCGGGCCTTTCAAACTTAAGTTTACGCTCAGGTCTGATGCCGGGCAGCTCTCTTTTATGGTGCGTATCGGTCTGCCGGCAGCCGTACAGGGCATGGTGTTCTCGCTTTTCAATCTGGTCATTCAATCGGCCATCAATTCCCTGGGGGCTGATACCGTGGCCGCCTCGGCGGCGGCTTTTACCATCGAGATTAACGTCTACTGCGTGATCTTCGGCTACTCCCAGGCCATCACCACCTTTGTCAGCCAGAACTACGGAGCCGGACAGTTGGAGCGCTGCCAGGCGATCACCCGGGTGGGACTGGGGCTGGAGAGTCTTACCGCGGTGGTCATCTCCTTGATCATCTTTTATTTTGGTGCCGAGCTCTTAACCTTCTTCAGTACGGATGAGCGGGTCATTGAACTTGGGCAGGAGCGCATTTTGCTGGTGGTGCTGCCTAACGTCATCAACGGCGTCATCGACGTGCTCTCGGGGGTGCTGCGCGGTTACGGGATCTCACTGCCGCCGGCGCTGGGCGTGCTGCTGTGTATCTGCGGGGTGCGCGTGGCCTGGGTGTGGCTGGCCTTCCCGCTTAGCCCTACCTATTTCAATCTGCTGCTGGCCTATCCTCTAAGCTGGAGCGTGACCGCGCTGATGATGGTGGTGCTGTACCGGGTCTGGATGCGCAGGATCAACTAGGGCGCATCAGCCCCATCCTAAGTCAAGAGCCGATCCCCGTGGCAATTCTGACATGGCCTAGGGGCCCATGTCGCGGCGGCGTGGTAGATTTTGTTCATAAGGTTTAGTGTCGTCAGTGAGCTCAGACGCACCGAAGTTTGTGAACAAAAGAGAATCCAAGGAGCCTTCCGTGCCTTTTACCGCCGCCATCGCCGTACCGCATCCCCCCATCATTCTCCCCGAGATAGGTAAGGGAGAGGAGCAGAAAATAGCCGCCACCGCGGCAGCCTACCGTCAGGCCATGGAATTTCTGGCGCGTGACAAGCCTGACACGGTGGTGATCCTAAGTCCCCACAGCATACTCTACGCCGATTACTTTCATATCTCTCCCGGTGCCGCGGCTCACGGGGATATGTCCCGTTTCCGGGCCCCGCAGGTGAGCTTTGACGTGGCCTACGACACGGACTTGGTGGCATCCCTAAGCGCGGTGTGCAAGGAGCGCGGCATTGCCGCCGGCACCTTAGGTGAACGGGATCCAAGTCTCGATCACGGCACCATGGTGCCCTTGTATTTCCTCCGCCAGGTGCTCCCTGAGGCCAAAATCGTCAGAATCGGCCTCTCGCGTCTGAGTCCTTTTGAACACTACGAGTTCGGACGAGCTCTGCGGCAGAGCGCCGATCTGAGCAAACAGCGCGTTGCGCTTATCGCCAGCGGCGATCTCTCCCACAAGCTGTTGGCAGAGGGTCCCTACGGCTTCGCCCCCGAGGGGCCTGAATATGACGAGGCTATCATGCGTACTTTGGGCGCGGGTGATTTTCTGGGGGTGCTGCGCCTCTCCCCGCAGCTGTGCGAGAGTGCGGCCGAGTGCGGGCAGGGCTCCTTTATGATCATGGCCGGTGTCTTTGACCGGCAGGCCGTGGTATGCCAGGCGCTCTCCCATGAGGGTACCTTCGGGGTGGGCTATGGCGTGGTGACCTGTGAGGGTAAAGGAGAGGATGCAGGCCGCAATTTCGGCGAGCAGCTAAAGGCCCTGGAAGCCAGGGAGGCACAGGAGCGCCGCGCCCGGGAGGATGAGTATGTCAGGCTGGCGCGCCTGAGCGTGGAGACCTATGTGCGCACCGGACAGGGCGCGGCACTGCCCTCTGAACTCTCTGCGGAGCTAACCTCACGCCGCGCCGGGGCCTTTGTGTCCTTAAAAAAGCACGGACAGTTGCGCGGCTGCATCGGTACCATCGTGGCCACTACCCCCAATGTGGCCTCTGAGATCCTGCAAAACGGCATTTCCGCCTGTTCTCGGGATCCGCGTTTTCCGCCGGTTACCCCACAGGAGTTGGACGCACTCGTGTACAGCGTGGATGTGCTGGGTGAGCATGAGCCCACCACGGTGGAGGGCCTGGATGTCAAACGCTACGGGGTTATCGTGGAGAGCGGGGGCAAACGCGGCCTGCTGCTGCCCGATTTGGACGGGGTGGACACGGTGGAACAGCAGATTGATATTGCCAGGCAGAAAGCGGGCATTCCCCCGGGAGCACCGTTATCGCTGTTTCGCTTTGAGGTCATCAAGCACACCTGATGGGGCAGGGCAGACAGGAGCGGCACCGCCATGGCCGGGGTGCGGCGCAGGATACGGCTGCTCTCAGATCTCAGCAGGGTAAGACGGTGCCCCGTGAGAGCCTGGGTGCTGACCGGACTGAGGTTGTGACTCAAGAGGCGGACACGGTAGGGGTGCGCTCAGCAGGTGGCCGGGTGAGCTGTGAACTCTGTCCGCATCACTGCAGGTTAAAGGAGGGGCAGAGCGGGGTGTGCGGCGGCCGGGCCTGCGTAGAAGGGGTAGTGCGGCCCATCAACTATCCGCAGCTGGCCTCCCTCGCGCTCGATCCCATCGAAAAGAAGCCCTTAAAGCGCTTTTACCCAGGCAGCTATATTCTCTCCGCCGGCACCTTCGGCTGTAATTTAAAGTGCCCCTTCTGTCAGAATCACTCCCTCTCCATGGCCCGCGCAGACGAGCTTAAAACCGAGAGCTACAGCCCGCAGGCGCTGTGCGAGCTGGCACTGGCCTTAAGCAGACGGCAACCGGGGAATTTGGGGGTGGCCTTTACCTACAATGAGCCGCTTATCAGTTATGAGTACCTCATAGAGTGCGCTTCCTTGCTCAGGGAACACGGTCTTAAGACCGTGCTGGTGACCAACGGTACTTTGCTGCGCCCTTACAGCCTCAAACTGCTGGAGCAGGTCGATGCCCTCAACATCGATTTAAAGGGCTTTAGCGAAGATTTCTATCACTACGTCAAAGGCGATCTCAAGACCGTACTGCAGTTTATCGAGGATGCCGTGGCCCGCTGCCACGTCGAGGTGACCACCCTGGTGATCCCGGGACTTAACGATGATGAGGAGCTCATACGCAAAGAGGCACGCTATCTGGCCTCTTTAAGCCCGCAACTGCCGTTGCACCTCTCGCGCTTTTTCCCGCGCTTTAAGTTGCAGGATAAAGAGCCTACCCCGCCTCAGACCATACTGCGTCTGTGTGAGGTGGCATTCGAGAGTCTTCAATATGTATATCCCGGCAATATTTAAGGCAAGGATGAGCGGAGAGTTGAGAAACTGGCCTATGATCATCTGTGCCAAAAGGCAGTCTTTGTTGGGAGAGCGTAGATCTGGGCGATAGCAGCGTTGGTAACGGATTAATCACAAGATTCATACGCGGGGGTATGATTTGCAGGCACAACACAAAAGGCAGGGATTGTAGGAGCGTCGATCTGGGTTATGAAAAATTGTGGAGCGTTCTCTTCAGAGGGTGGGGCAATTCATTGTAGTTAAAAACTAATTTTGTAAACAACAATGTCAGGATTGATGTAAATAAATTTCTCTGTCCGCTTTGGTTAAAAGTGTAGATTTCATATAGTTATGCGCCAAGAGTATCAAAAGGCAAGGATGGGTGTGTATCAGACACTTCGCTGAGTTTCTCAGTAGAATTTGGCTGAACGCAATTTGCTAAATACGTAAACTCCCGCAATTCAGACACTAACTCATTTAACTATCTATGCCGTCTTGCGGCGGGTTCCGGTCTTAGGACCCGGTTTCTGCCGCGGAGTACCGTCGGCCTTTAACGGCCCCCGTTTGAATCCTTTCTGCG
>JAFUGP010000007.1 GCA_017469335.1 Succinivibrio sp.
AGCGCACCATAAAAACGGCGGATGGTCTTGCGGAATTTTTCGTAGAGAACCTTTTCATTGATGTTGGCGGTAAGCTGGCAGTCATAATCATCTATGAGCAGTACCATTTGCCTGGAACCCAGTGCCTTGCACAACTGCTTTAGGGCCAGCACCGGGTGAGAGCTCTTTACCTTACCGGTCAATCCCAGATCTTCGGCAAAGTCAGAGAGGTCGGCAGACAAAAATTCCTTGAACTCGGCTACGTCATCAGTGGAGTAGTCCAAAAAATTGAGCCTCAGCACCGGATAAGTGCCGAACTCCCATTTACCGTAGATCCAGGTGTCTTTAAAGTAGGGATCGGTGCCCTGCTCAAAGAGAGTGCCGATGGTATCTAAGGTGAGGGATTTGCCGAAACGGCGGGGCCGGGAGAAAAATACGCGCTTGTAGTTGCTGACGAGCGAGTAGATGTACTCAGTCTTGTCTACATAGATGTAGTTACTGTCGGCAAAATCTTCAATGCCGTCGGCCTGTGAGATTTCTTTCATCTGAGCGCTCTCCAGTTTTCAGATCATCCAACACTTGGGTCAGATACCCTCATCATGCCACCACGCACCATGCAATTCAATCAGACTATTAGCCCTGTATAGCCCAAGCGTCAGTCATCCGTATCCCCGGGAGGCTAAGTCACCTCGGTTGCTCATTCGTTCTTGGCACTCTCCGGCCTGGCCGCCTTGACCTTGAGTACCGTGGAGACCTTGTCGCGGTCTACCTTGGCCATAATCTCGATGGGCATGTCCTTGGCCAGATAAGACCAGTCGCGGTCGTCATCTAAGATCACGGTGATGCTGTCGTTGCTGCGATCGGTAAACTGGTATTTCTCATCGCCCAAAAACTTGCTCAGATGTCCGCGCACCAACACCAGCTCGCCGTCCTTGGCCTTTTTGAGGATCTCATTGACGCTGCGTCTTTTAGGCTCGTGGGAGTTATTCTCAAAACCGCGCGGCGCTCCCATGAAGTTGTTGCAGGAGGTCTTGCTGCAGCCTCCGTCCAGTACCACCTCGGTATGAGTAAGCTTGCCGTCAGAGGCCAGCGTCCCCTGAGCGCAGAGAGTGACCAGGGCGGCCGTCAGAGTTGTCTTGAATCTGTTCATGTTGATTTTGCCTCCGCAATCTGTCTGATCGTTAATCGGCATCTTAGATGGTAGTTGAGTTGTCTTAGCTAAGGCTTAGCACAGGTGATCTCCGTGTCCCTCAAGTTGAGGGGAGAGCTGCTCCTGTGCTCTCCTGAAGCAGGCGGCTTTCCACAAGGCAGTGCTTGTAACGGCGGTCCAGGGCGCTTTGCGCCTCCAACGCGTTGATGATCTCCTTGATGGTGGCATCCAGCACCGAGCCCTCGCTATAGCAGGCCGGGGCATAGTAACGGATGCGGTGATCAAGCAGCAGCTGGCAGACGCGGCTTTTGTCGCCTTTTTGAGGGTCGTAGACCCCGATGGAGTGTCCGCCGTAGGTATTGACCAGTTTCATGCAGGGAATGTCGGTCTGACTGTCGCCGATGTAAATGAAGTACTTAAAGGGGATGGGCATGTCCTCGACCTTGAAGTAGTCGTTGACCCGCGGATCGTTTTCGTCGGTGGCGCCCTTTTCGATGCGGAAGAGAAACTGCGTCTTATTGGTGAAATTGACGATCTGCGCCGGCCAGATGGCCGAGCCTCCTTCGTTGTAGAGAAAGGAATTGGCGTAGATCTTCTCAAAGTAATCGGCGATGACGGTACCCTCTATCATCTCCCGGATCCCCGAGGAGATGATATAGTGCTCCACCTGCATGTGGTGCTCCTGACCGTAGGCGTTTATGCGGGGAAAGAATTCCTCCACGCCTTCATAGAGCTGTACCCGGGAGCCGAACTCCCGCAGGGACTGACGTTTGACATAGAATTTGTCGGCCGCCCCCTGCAGCATGAGATGCAGATAGGCAAGGTTGGGGTCCATATGCTCGCGTTCTGCAAGCTCGGTGGCCCGGGCCCAGAAATCCGGCACCTTTTCGCCTATTTGCTGAATGTAACCCTGTGCCTGCATGTCATCGGGGGTGAGGGTACGGTCAAAGTCATAGCAGATGGCCATGCGTGTCGGCTCGGTGGTGCTCTGCTTATTCTGCTTGCCCATGCATTACTCCTGTGAACAGCTGATGGCGGCTGCTGTCCCAAGCCCATTATAGTGGAGCGCCCCCGGATCCGAGCAGCTGTTTGGAACCACGCGAGGTGGCTCTTGAGAGCCGCCCGGGCACGGGATGAGGAAAAAATCTAAAATACGGTTGACAATTCTATTTTACCCATTATAATTTCACCGTTGTTTGAAACAACTCCTAGCCTGTGAGGGGTAGGGGTATAGCCAAGTGGTAAGGCAACGGGTTTTGATCCCGTCATCTCCCTGGTTCGAATCCAGGTACCCCTGCCACAGCAACAGCAAAGTTGGGGCATAGCCAAGTGGTAAGGCAGCGGATTCTGATTCCGCCATTTCCTAGGTTCGATCCCTAGTGCCCCAGCCAACTTTTTCTGCGTGGCTAAGTAGCTCAGTCGGTTAGAGCGCGGCACTCATAATGCTGAGGTCACTGGTTCGATTCCAGTCTTAGCTACCATAGCATTCCTCTTTTGTTCCCTAAAATTTAACCCTCGAAAGCTGTCGGGCAGATTCAATTGTGGTTGACGTTCACCGTATCAGTGCATTGTTGTGTGTTAAATCCCTGGCAGGCCTGATATGTCGGTGTCGGCCGGCAGATAGGTCTCCTAGCCACGCTCAATCACGCAGTGGTGCTCCTTGCTCTTTTCATCATAGCTGATGCCTGCCAGGATAAGATTACCCCGGTAGGCCTCCAGGGTCTGAGGGTAGTGCCTCTCCTTAATCTGCGTAAGAGCGGTATCGGCGCTGTGGTCATATTTAAGCTCGATTAACAGTGCCGGAGCATCTGCCCCGGGCCTAGGGATAAATACCAGATCG
>JAFUGP010000109.1 GCA_017469335.1 Succinivibrio sp.
CGCAGAAAGGATTCAAACGGGGGCCGTTAAAGGCCGACGGTACTCCGCGGCAGAAACCGGGTCCTAAGACCGGAACCCGCCGCAAGACGGCATAGATAGTTAAATGAGTTAGTGTCTGAATTGCGGGAGTTTACGTATATAGATCTATAGGGTGTCCAACTGACACCCCCAGGGGTGTCAATCTGACCCCCCCTTGTCAAATTCTAAGGGAGTAAACCGACAATTTCCCACAGATTGCCAACTCTGCCCAACAATTTTCCCACAAGTTGTTGACAAGTTGGTGTGTTCTTTGTCATAATCGCCACAGTTGTTGCTGTTCAAGTTGCTGTTGCTCCCGGACCTCCTATTGCAGCAGCAATTTTTTTTCGCCTCTGTCCCGTCCAGTTTATGCATAGCCTCAGCGTCAGGCTCAGCACGCTTAGTCTCAGACAGATGTCTGATCCTCTCACCGTCTATATAGATGCTGCCCTGGTGGTCGTAGATAAGACCGCGCGCAAGGAGGGCACGCAGGCTCTTAACCAGGCGTGACTTGGAAGTCTCAAGCTGTTCTGCAAGCCAGCTCTTACGATTGGGCAGCAGTCCGTGCGGTAATGTGGCCAGTTTAATCAGTGTGAGTGTCTGTGCCGGCGTAAGCCCCAGCTTGAAGAAATCCTCGGGGACAAAACAGCGCAGGGTTTTCTCATTGGGGCCCGTAGCGTGCCTGCCGTCCGGTAGTGTTGCTGTCATTTTGGTTGCTCCGTTATTTTTTAATTGAGGCTGTAGCTTCAGTTGGAATTTCCTTAAACGTATCCCCGTCCGGATACCCGGCGCAGTACTTAGCCAGGCCGCGCGCGGCCTTAGCCTGCTTTTGCATCTGCATCTGAGCGTGATGCTCTCTCGCAGCGCCGATGTGATCTGCGTGTCTCACCGGCTCGGTAAAGGCCTTTTCCAGCGGCCAGGACTCGAGACGGTGAAACAGGCAGCCGTGCGATAAGCCCCAGGCATCTGCAGCGGCTCTTAAACTTGGGAATTTCTGCCCCAGATGGTCAACGATGATCCGGGCCTTACGGTTGTTTAAGGCTCTCAGCGGTGCGGTAAGAGCTTTCTTAAGGCTCCATCCGGCTTTTAAACGTGCACTCAGCGTCCCTTCGGAAATCTCCCAGGCGCGCGCCATGGCTCTGCGTGAAGGGTAAGAGTTGCCCAGGTGATCTTTGCAGGGCATCGGCGGTCCGCCTCTGTTGGTTCTCACGTTTTAATCTCCTACTTTGCTGTACAATTTTTATGACCTTCCCGAACGAAGGGGTTACGACGAAGGGGTTACGACTTAAAAAACACCAGGCTGAACGTGTTGTCACGTCCGCTCATGGAGTGAGCTTTGGAGCCTGCCACCGGCAGTACCGGGAATACCCGCTTTTTAAGCTCACCTAGTTTTATCTCGCTGTCACTCCACTTGAAGAACAGCACACCGCCGGGTGCCAGTACCCGCCAGCACTCGTTAAAGCCCGCGCGCAGCATGCCCAGGGCTTTATTCTTATCTTTACTTAAATTCCCAAAGCGCTGTTCAAGCCAGCAGCCCTCACCTAAGTCTGAGCGGTGAGGCGGGTCGAACAGTACTAATAAGAAGGATTCATCCCTGAAGGGCATCTTGGTGAAGTCACCTACAGTGGTGGGCTTAACCTCGAAGATACGTCCATCACACAGAGGTTTTTTGGCAATCTCGCGGATGTCCATAAACTCCACCTGCTCATTGGCCTTGTCAAAGTGCCATTGGCGGCCGCCGCAACAGGCGTCTAAGATGGGATGCTTGGGGAGAGGTACAGCGTCTTTGGCAAGCACAGTGAAGTCAGAGGTTACGTTTTCGCCGGTCTCAGCGTCAAAGACAAGGTATTTGGAGAGCCTGGGCAGGCGGTATAATGGCTCTGACCTTCCACCAGAAGGGGTTACGACTTTATATATAGATGTTGTGCCGGGCCTGCAGGCTCCGGTGAGATCCTGAACGATATCGGACTGGTGGGGACTAGCGTTAGTCCCCACTTGCGAGCACGTGCTCGCCACTTTTTCCTCTTGGTGGGGACTAGGGCTAGTCACCACTTGCGAAGAGGAGGTACTCGAGCATGTGCTCGCAGCTTTTTTCTCTTCTTCAATTACCGCTGCCCGGTAGGCATCGGCGACCATTTTTTCAAGATCATCACAGTCCTGATGCAGCTTCTTCCAGTAATGCGCCGGGCGTCCTTTTTCCTGCAGGTGCGCCCACTGGGAGGTAGCCAGGCTCTTTTTGCCTCTGAGAGCTTCAAGCAGCGTGTTCTGCTGCTCATGGCTAAGATCCAGGGTGATTTTCACCGGATGCCCCTTACCTGCTGCACCAGGTTGACGATGTAATCAACGCCGAAGATAAGACCGTAGACGCCCAGCACTGCGATAAAGCCGGTCAGTACCGCGCCCGCGACACCACAAACTACCAGGCTGATAATCTTGCCACCGATGTCCAGATCTTCAAGGTCAAGGTTAATCATTGGAGGGCCTCAGCTTGTCCTTAATTTCTGCCAGGCGCGCGTTAACTTTCAGGCACAGGTTGAAGAACTCATATTCTTTCTCTTCGTGGTACTTGAATGCCTCATTATCTTTGGACATAAGCGCCCTACATTTCTTACTGGCAGCATCCTCGCTTTTCATGAACAGGGCAGTCGCTACGCGGTCCATCTCCTGCAGGGAGAGATGCAGAGGGAATGAAGGCTCTTTCATTTAGGTCCATCCTCTAGGTGAGCTGCCAAAGCCTCAAGATCCCTGCTCTCGTAGACAAGCACCTGATCGCCGAATACCGTGACACGGTAAAGCTCGCCCTCCGGGCCGGAGTGGAGTTTCCAGTTGAGTTCCACGTTCCGCTCCCGGCTCAGCCAGTACGGCAGCACAACACCAAAGCTCTTTTTGCAGAAGCGCCGCCAGCGCAGTAATCTAAACAGGTTCAGGGGCATTAAGCGTCTCCCTCCTGACATCAATAATCCTCAGGTGCTTAATCAGCGCCCCGAGATCCTTACTCTCCGGTGCTTGTTCTAGGGGAAGGATGTTGTATAGGTAGCCCCGCTTGTATTCAACCTCGTAAAGACTGCCATTCCGGAACTTGGTGCGGGTGTGGGTCACGCTCACAGTTGCGTAAACATCTGTTCCAATTTTTGCTATATAGAGGACGTTTCTATATAGAGGACGTTTCTATATAGAGGACGTTTCCAGATCAACCGGCGTAAGCCGCTAATAGCGTGCGCCGTGTCACAGATACGAAAAGTCAGGCTCCCCTCCAGTATTCGCTTTAGTCTCAA
>JAFUGP010000110.1 GCA_017469335.1 Succinivibrio sp.
ACAGATGTCATAAAGATCACCGCCCACTTCCTTGGCCGGGATAAGCAGACCGTCGGTGGCATAGGGAGCGCTGGCCTTTTGCGGGATCTTGCCGGGCAGCATGCCCATTTGGATCTCCCGCGCAGCGCCTAACTCGCCTTCCAGGCGTTTTTGGGCCGCATTGGCCAATACCAGAATGCTGATGTTGGTGGAGAGCGAGGTTGACATCAGGCCGAAGGTATGGGACAGCTCCCCTATCTCGTCATTAGTTACCGGTGGAAGATTTTTTGCTATATTTTCAACTTCATGCAGATCATGGAGATCCACCTTCATGATCTGGGAGGCCTTTCTGATAATAGCCTGCAGTGGGTCTAACAGTTTTTTTACAAACACGTTCGAGAAGAACAGACCTGCCAGGGCCGTCATGATCCCAAACAGCACCACATGTAAAATAACGCGCAAAAGTTCCTGCCGTTCCGGGCCCTTGTCGTACTCAACCGCCAGTATAAGTCCGAGATTTTCCTGATAGTTCAATCCCAGCAACAAAGGGTACTTTCCGTCTTGACGCACGGTTTTCATCAGATGGGGCTGTAGTCTGGCCTCCTGAAGCTCAGAGGAAGAAAGATTCTGGATGTAACGGGCATCATCTTGAAAGAGCAGGCGCGCTCCGCTTTCATCATATACGGCGTAGCTCAGTTCCTGAGCATCGACCTCGTTGAGCAGATTCATGGCGGCGGCCAGATCCTGCATGAGGTTTTCCTTGAAGGTTGAGCCGCTGAAGCGTTTTTCAAGCTCGGTCAAATCGTAGAACGTCACCAGCATCTGCCGTGGTCTATACGGCATCATGCTGACCAGGTAGGTAGTACCTCCAAAATTGTAGCACCAGCCATTTCCCTCACTTTCCACTTCATGTTCCAGCACGGTTTTGGCGATGTCATCCATAAAAAAGGTGCCGCGGTTGGGGTTGAGGGCATGCAGTAAACGCCGATCGCTCTCACTGTAAAATATGCTCCGTTCGGGATGATCCTGGTTAAGCAAAAAGACGGTATGCTTGGTGTCGCTGAAATTCCTGAACAAAGAGCGGTACAATTTGACGTTGGTTTTTCCGCCGTGAAGACTGTCGACCTCCTGCAGTGAGGAGTGCACAGTAGCCAGCAGAGATGACATCTGTATGCGAAGGTTTATGAGGCCACGGTATTGTTCGGTCAGACGGCGATAGTAGCAGTCGTTGACCACCCCTTCCAAAGTCAGGGTACCCTGCTCAAAGGCCTGCCACTGACTTCTGTCCAGCAGATCCTTGCTCTCCCGCCAGGCGTAGACGCAGCACAGTCCCAACGGCAGCAACACCAAGGCTGCCGTCAGCATCAGAACACTGTGCTTAAAGCTGATGGTCATGGCCGATATCGTCTCTTGAAATCAACGCAAAAGGTCCCTGGGCAAGCAGAACTCAGGACTGCGCGGAGACGTTATCGATATAGATGGTCACCTGGTTCGTATCATTGATACGGGCGTACACATAATGTTTGGCAATGGTAGTGACAAAATAAATACCCAGACCGCCCCCCGCCCGCTCGTCTAAGTCACTTTGCACATCGACCTCAGGGCGCTCCACAAAAGGATCAAAGGGTGCTCCATGGTCTTCAAACTGCAAGCGCACGCAGGACTCTCCGTCAAAGGTCACCAGTCCGCAGCTGAAGGAAGCCTCACCGCTGCCGCCGCCGTAAGCGTAATTGCAGACATTAGCCAGCAGTTCTTCCACCACCAGTTCGATGCGATGCAACTGCTCTTTAGGCGCCGACTTAAAGACCTCACGGAGCATTTGATTGACCACCGTAAGCTGTTCTATGCGCGCCGGCAGAATTATTTTCTGGATCATGACATTTTCCTTATGGGCTAGGACAGCGACTGCTGCGCCGCACTCAGGTCGGGCACGATAGTAAGCAACAGATTGAAACCGGAGATTTTAAAAACTTCGGCCACATCGGGTACCAGCGAGCACAGCACCAGTTTTATCTGCGCCGCTTTGGCGGCCTTGGCCAGTTTCAACACGGCGCGCAATCCCGCCGAACTGATGTATTCAAGCTTTTCCAGGTTGACGATGATGCCCCGACACGGCGGCTTCACCTGAGGCAATACCGTCTCCTCAAAGGCCTGTACATTGGTTGCGTCTATACGACCTTCAGGCATTACCTGAATGATCCCCTCACTCACTTCTAATATGTCCATAAGTTGAGTACCTGCTTTTTATTATGTTTCCGTAGGTTAGAGCTAATGCCAAGTGCAAATGTGATTTGCGCCTGAGCAATTACGTCCCAAGCAATTCTACACCAATCACCGCTAACCATACTGAAAACTCTGCAAATTGCTTTGACTTTGCCCAAAAATATAACGTTATCGGGCATACAAGCCACATCAGATGGCCCTCAAATGTGACAGCCTCAACAGCAGACAAACTTAGTACCACAGCGTGCTGCGGCACGGGATTGTCCAGACGGGTTAAATAATCGAGCCGTCTGCTTAATAGTATAGGTGAAAAATAGTGGCATTGTGGCAATAATAAGAGATTATCATGCTGAATATTCAAATTTTGAAGAATATCACCATTCTGGTAAGAATTGCGTGTATAATTAGGCCTAGGCAAGCAGTTGACGGCTTAAATAGTCGCAAGCTGCTACTTGGAGTTAAAAGTCAAAGTTGAGAGAAAAATGCCATGAGCATGACTGTAGACAATAACGGTAACATTTCAGGGGTAGGTCTGAACGTCAATGGCGAGCAGCTTGACACTACCAAGTCCATCCAGTTTATTTTTGCTCAGTTGCAAAATGAGCTGGCCAAGACCAACAAGGACAAAGCTCTGGGCATTATTGAGGAAATAAAATCGCAGCAGGCTCAGGCCAAACAAATGTCTGAGCTCATCAATAACCTCAGGCAGACCTCCCAAGATATTCAGGACGGCAAGGTCAAGGATTTGCCCACCGATCCAGACAAGATTAACGCCGAGCTCGACAAGGCCAACAATTACTCCGCCGCAGATAAGGCCCAGGACCAGCAGATGCTCAAGGACATCGAGGCCTACCGTCAGGCCATCAAGGAAGGCAAAAACTCCGAACTGCCCACCACACAGGAAGGAATTGAGGCCTACCGCCAGAAATACGGCAATGCCCAGTGGATGCAGGCCCTCAGAGTGCGCGAATACTGCATTAAAAACGGCATTGATATCGGTGCCAAGATGGACGAGAACAAATTAAACGAGATCAAAGGCAAGGTAGAACAATCCTCTCGTCTGGGTGATCCCGCCTACGTCAATGCCCTGAAAACTTATCAGCAGGCCGCCAGCTACGGGTTGTCGCTTGAGGCCAATCCCTCCAAGGATCAAATGAACGCCATGATCGAAATCATGAAGAACAAGCAGGAGCAGTGCGGCACCGACATTCAGCAGAAGATGGTGTTCGTGCAGGACTACATCGGTCAGTACAATGCCTATCAACAGGGTGCTTCCACCGCCATCTCCCAAGCCAACCAGACCCTCAGCACGCTGTCCCGCGGACAGTAAAGCCATAGGTGCAGTGCGGGTGATGATCGGTACCACGACTTCGCCCGTCTGATATTTTCAGTTTTTTTAAACATTAACAAAAAGAGGTAACTATCATGAGCATGACCGTAGACAACAACGGCAATATTTCCGGAGTAGGTCTGAATGTCAACGGCGAGAAGTTGGACACCAATCAGTCCATCCAATTTATTTTCGCGCAGCTGCAAAACGAACTGGCCAAAGCCAACAAGGACAAGGCGTTGGGCATCATCAACGAGATAAAAGACCAGCAGAACCAGGCCAAGCAGTACGCCGAGATCTTAAACTACGCCCGCACCACCCGTGCCAAAACCGACAGTGACGGCTATGTCAAAATCGACAGCAATAGTGACGGCGAGTGGGCCAAAGTGGCCACCTGGTGCCGCGAGAACGGTATCAGCAAGGATCTGTACGACAACTGGCCCAACGGCAAGGCCGGCACGACCAAACTGGACAACATCATAGAGATTATCAAGTCCAAACAGGAACAGTGCGGCTCCGACATCCAGCAGAAGATGGTGTTCGTGCAGGACTACATCGGTCAGTACAATGCCTATCAGCAGGGTGCCTCCACCGCCATCTCCCAGGCCAACCAGACTCTCACCTCGCTGGCTAAGGGACAGTAAAACCATAGGGGTAGTGCGGGTGATGATCTGTGCCACGACTTCGCCCGTCTTATATTTTAGATTTTTCAAACAGTAAACACATTAGGGCAACTAACATGAGCGTGACCGTAGACAACAACGGCAATATTTCCGGGGTGGGACTGACCGTCAACGGTGAGCAGCTTGACACCGAAAAATCCATCCAGTTTATTTTCGCCCAACTGCAAAATGAACTTGCCAAATCAAACAAAGACAAGGCTCTGGGGATAATCGATGAAATTAAATCAAGCCAGAATGAAGCCAAAAACTACTCCGAACTGCTGAACACAGCGCGTGAGTACAGAAACGGCAAAGTCTGGAATCAGGCCGATTGTGAGGCCTACCATAACAAATTAAGGGAAGCCGGCATATCAGACAGCATGATTAACAATGTGACCTGGCACGTCAAAGAGTTGCGCGGCGGCAGCACTGAGCCGGTAGAACAAACCGACGCCTGGCTGGCTGGATATGATGCTCTCATCGAGACCTTAAAGTCCAAACAGGAGCAGTGCGGCACCGACATACAGCAGAAGATGGTGTTCGTGCAGGACTGGATAGGTCAATACAACGCCTATCAACAGGGTGCTTCCACCGCCATCTCCCAGGCCAACCAGACCCTAACCTCACTGGCCAAGGGACAGTAACAAGTCCCCTGCCTTTGCCGATCGGCTCAGCCTGATCCGGCGATTTAACGGCAAACCGCACAGCTGTGCTCTTAAAGAGTGCAGCTGTATTTTTTTGTCAGCACCCCACACTCTCCCCTGCCGCAATGCCCCCATGAGCGCCTGACAAGGGTCCCTGCGCCGCAGAGCGGATTCAAAAGGTGTCAAAAAAAACAAATCGTGTAATAATAAGGATGAGTTAACAGTAGAAGTAGTGATTGGGGAGAGCAGCCATGGTTAAGCATCTGGCGTTATTGCTGCAGAGATTTTCCTCGCTGCGTCTGTGCTGGATACTGCTGTTAATCGTCGGGCTGCTGCTGGAATTCTGCGGACTTTATTTTCAGTACAGCCTAGGTTACCCACCCTGCGTGTACTGCGTGGAGGAGCGCGCCTTCATAGCCTGCTTTGTCATTATTGGTTTGGCGGGCATGCTGCTGGCCGGGTTCGAAACCGTAAGGTTGCTGCTGGGACTGCTTTTGACCGCCTCCTCGGTGCTGGGCCTGCGCTCTGTGATTGCCCATCTTGCCGCCAGCCACAACAGTTCACCTTTCGGCGGCAGCTGCCGGCTGGTACCGGATTTTCATGCCTATCTGCCCTTAGATGAGTGGCTGCCCTGGCTGTTCATGCCGCGCGGCTCCTGCGATCCCCTGCCCTGGAGCCTGCTGGGACTGGACATGCCCTCCTGGATCCTCATCATTTTCCTGTGCTCCTTAACCGCCGGAATACTGCTTACGCTGGCACAGCTGGTAAGAGAGCCGCACGAAGATTTCCTGCGCCTGTATAAGTAGGCTTGCGCCGCTGCCGCCTGAATTTGACCTCAAACCTGCGCAATCAGCGCAGCCTTGGGCAGGCTTTTACCTGCGTGCCGAGTGGCACATCGAAAATCGGCTCTAACTTATAGCGGCTGCACGGCACCTCAGGAGGATTGGTCTCTGGGAGCTTCACCCCATATAAGGTCTCAAAATTACGCGTGCTGAGCGCGGCCAGCTGACTTGAACTGATCTCTTTGAACGCCGCCACATAATCGAGCACGTAGCGGGTGAAGGCCGGCTCGTTTTCCACCCCCCGCACCGGCACGGGCGCCAAATAGGGGCTGTCAGTCTCCACCATCAAGCGATCGAGAGGCACGTACTTTAGGGCTTCGCGCACGTTATCCGACTTGCCGAAGGTCGCGATGCCCGTAAAGGAGATGTCAAAGCCCAGATCAAGACAGGCCCCGGCCATTTCCACACTGTCGGTAAAGCAGTGCAGCACCCCGCGCACGTTGCGCGCGCAGTCAGAGCGCAACAGCTTTAAGGTGTCCGCGGCGGCCTCGCGGGCGTGGATCACCACGGGCAGCTTGAGCTCCTGCGCCAGCTCAAGCTGCACGGCGAAATACTCAAGCTGAATCTCCCTGGTGTCGGCGGCGTAATGATAATCTAGTCCAATCTCCCCTAACGCCACTACCCGGGGGTGAGATAAACGCGACTTTAACTCATCTGCAGGGACCCTTTCACCTGCCTTGATGTTCAAGGGATGCACCCCGCAGGAGAGGTAAACCTCGGGCCGGTTGGCGGTCAGCTCGCGCAATCGGTCAAATTCAGAGAGCTCACAGGCAATGGACAGATAATGCGTCACCGCACAGTGGCGAGCCCTGCAGAGGATCTCCTCCAATGTGGTGCCGGCCTTGCCGCTGTAACTTAAGGAGGCCAAATGACAGTGCGAGTCCACCACAAAGGGCTGTTCTGCGAGGGTAGTGCTCATGTTCACCACCTGCCCTCCCGCAGCCTGGCCTGCTGCCAGGCAATGAGATTGCGCAGCCCGCTCTGCAGATCCTGTTTGGGCAGGGCGCCGTAGCGGGCGGTGAACTTGGTAAGATCGGCCCACAGCTGCGGCAGCTGCGCCTCCGCCGCAGGCAGCGGCACCTGACGGATCTCAATCTTTTGTCCGCTTAGTGCGCCGAACAACTCCACTAAGTCACGCTGACTTATCCCCACCCCGGATCCTAAGTTGTAGCACTCAAAGCCCTCTCGGGTACCGTCCTCCCCCACTAAGAGCAAGGCCCGTACGGCATCGTCTAAGTACAGATAGTCGCGCAGCGCACTGCCGCCTTCAGGCAAGGTCAGAGGGCGTCTGCCGAAGGCGGCACGCCCTAAGGCGGAGATTAAGGTATCGCTGCGGTCAAAGGGTCCGTAGATATTAAAGAGCCGCAGCGCCACCGAGCCTACGCCATAGACATCGGCGTAGGTGCGGGCCAGACGCTCGCAGATTAAATTGGTCGCACCCTTCATGGAGCGCGGCTTGAGCAGGCTGTAGTCATCCTCGCGGGCCCCGCCCTGGGGACAGGTGCCGTAGACGGCGCTGGAGGAGGCGAAAATCAGGGAGGGACGCTGCTGCACCGGCAGTGAGCGCAGCCCCTCCAACACATTCAAAAAGCCGCCGGTGTTGTTGCGGTAGTAAACCGCAGGCGAGAGCAATGAGGCCTGGGCTGAGGTGAGCTCGGCTAAGTGCACCACCAGATCAAAGCGTCCGTCAATGATCAGGGACTGCACCTCGGCGGCGCTGTTTAAGTCCAACAGCTCAAAGGTCAACAGCCCCGTCTGCAGCACCCGGCGGGCCGAAAGCTCCTCAATATCGAGCCTGAGCTGTTTAAGGCGCTCGACCTTTAACTGTGCCGCGCAGGTGAAATTGTTGAGATCATCTAATCCCGTGACCTCACAGCCGCGCTTGGTCAGCTCGGCGCACAGCGGCATGCCGATGAAACCGGCGGCCCCGGTAACCAAAACCCGTTTAAGCATATACCCTACTCCTGGTATCAGACATACCGCATCTCTCCTTGCCACACTCCGGCTTGGCGCTGTGCCCGTCACCGGCCCCGGCGCCGTGGCTCCCCGGGCAATATTTGCAACCTCAGGCGCTGTTGCACTGCAGCAGTTGCGGCAGTGAATCAAAAATCGCGGTGGTTGTCTGCCACGGCAGCAGGTCTTCCGGGTGGGCCTTACGCACCTGAACTGACAGGAGCCTCGGTCTACAGCTGTTTTTGAGGCCAGGAGCAGAGCTTTTTGCTCTCGTCCTCGGAGGACCGGTTATTTCGACAATATCGCTATAGGGCAGCCCTTGTCTTTCATGCTGTTGCGTCTGCGCGGGCCTTTTGGTCATGTCCCTCAGCACAGGCTGTTTTGGGGCTGGCTATAGTTATCCCCTGCGGCCGGTTGCCCGGCAAAGGGCTGTCTGCATGGAAGGTATGCCGCGCAGGTTTCGCTCATAGCTTCCTGATCTCGTCCTCGGACAATCCTGTACTCTGAGAGATTGTTTTGATATCAACTCCTGCATTCTTGAGATTTTTGGCGATCTCACGGGCTTTCTGTTCCTGACCTTCAGTTAAGCCTTCAGCTCGTCCCTCTGCCAGTCCCTCTGCAAGTCCCTCTGCATGCCCTTCTGCATGACCATCCTCGTAAAAGGTTTTTTTGGTGGCATAGTCATCCCACATCGCCTTGAGCGAGCCGTTATAGGTGGCCCTCTCCGCAGGAGAGAGTGCGGCTAACTGCGCGGCCTCAAAGAGCTTGTCGAAAATCTTTCCTTTCAGTACCGCAGGCTTGTGGGAGAGTTCGACCAGGTTCTTGATGACATACAGCCAACGGTCGAGATCGGTTTCAAGCTCCTCAGGTTTCTTGTTGAACTTGGGCATCTCCAGGTAAAAGAAAGTAAGCTTCTCGTAGAACTGCTTCTGCGTGCTCTTGTCTAAGAGCACCACCTCATGGTTACAGCACTCGGGAGACTCCATATCCATGTTGAAATTCAGGATCCCCACCGTGTATACCGGATCGAGGAGGAAGTCCCACTTTCCTTTGACTGCCTGCTGAGTGATGGGAAAGGTGGCGTAGTACAGACTGCGATCCTTGAAGTAGCGCTGACGGAGGTTCTGCAGCTCCACGATGATGCGGCTACCGTCATCCAGGTGGCAGTAGACATCAAAGATGGAATTGCGTGAATCCCGATCATCACCTAGGAATTCCGTAGGCCGGTAGCTGAGATCTTTAATGGGAGTGGCCGGTTTGAGCAGCGCGTTTAAAAAAGCGATGAGCAGATCTTTGTTGTATTCCGTGCCAAAGAGCTTTTTAAAGCCAAAATCGGTGAACGGATTGATAAAGACGGCCGGGCTTTGGTCGGACATAGGAGGTGACTCCTCAAGGTAGTGAAAGCAAGATACCGCTTATTTTACCGCACGGATAACTCATTGCGCCAGCTTTATTCGGCCAGGCCGGAGCCTGGCCCCCTGTCCATGCTCAAAACAGCTCAGGCTTTGCTTATCAGTACGTTCTCTGCGATACCTGCAGCTGATTTTTGAACGCCACCTTACTGCGCCTCCTGCGCATTTCCCAAGTTCGGAGCCGGTGCCAAAATCAGCTTGTCGCCAATGCTCTGCGCGTAATCGCGCTCCTTGAAGCTTTCAAGCTCGGGTTCCTGCAACAACGCCTTGCGTCCTAACAGGCGATAGGCCTGACGGCACTCCCCGCGTACGGCATCATAAGCCCCGGTGGCGGTAAAATTGAGCTCCGGGGCGATGAAGGAGAAGAGCTTGACCTTGCGCTCCCCGGCCACGCACACCTGTGAGCTCTGCTCGGGATGGCGGGAATGCAGCGCCGAGATAGTCTCAATAGCCCTCACCGGTCCTACGTAAGGGTTCAGGGAGGGCACGGCAAAGCCGAAGGTAAAGAGCATGATGAGCGCTCCCACCGCGAAGGCCCCGGCACCGTTTAAGGCACTGGAGTTGAAAATCTTGAACATCGCAAGAGCCGTGCACAGCAAAATAAAAAGCAGTGCGCAGACAATGTAGACGCTGTCTAGGAGCGCAAAGTGAGCCTTGAGGGGATAGTAGGCGAACAGCAGCAGCGCAAAGGGCAGCATGCCCAGCACCAAGAGCAGACGCACCGTGGGATCGCGGGAGCCTGCCTGTTGCAGATAGCAGGTGAGCAGATAACCTAAAAGAGGCAGCGCGTACAGCAGATAGGCAGGCTCCTTGGCCACAGGCAGTGAGATGACCAGCAAGGCGGCGGCAGGCTGCACTAAGGCAAACACCAGACGCACGTCCAAAGTGGCAACCCCCAGTCTGAGGAGTTTTAGGGCGCAGTAGCAGCACACCAGCCCCAAAGGCAGTGAGAGGTACCAAAAGGAGAGCAGAAAATACCAGGCAGAGCGTTTATGCCCCAACTCTCCGGTAAGGCGCCCCCACAGTTCATGCTCCAAGAGCGCCTTTAAATAGGCGCTGCCGCCTTCCCACCACAGGACAGAGAGCCACAACAGCACAAAAACCGAAAGTCCAATCCAGAAAGTACGCCCCAGCACCCTGAAATAAAGCCGAAACCGTCGTTGCAGCAGCAAGGAGAGCAGCAAGGTCGCAAGCGGGATCAGCAGGGCAAAGATGCCCTGGGTGAGCAGTCCCAAGCTCACGCACAGCAAGATGAGGACCTTTCCCCGCGGGGGCATTTCCGGATCGTCTTTTAAGATGAGGTAACAGCGCCTGGCCATGAGAGCCACGGCCGAGAGGGTGAAGCACACTCCGAGCAGATAGGGCTGGGAGATGATGAGATAGCTCAAAAACAGCGGAAAACAGGCCACGGTCAGGGCGGCACGCCCGCGCAGGCTCTCCTGCAGGGCCTGACCGATACCATGATCCAGTACCAGCACCAGCCCGGCGGCGGCAACGGCGTTTAAAAGCAGCATGAAGGCGGCGGGATTGGGACCTGAGATGAGGTAGGCCAGGTAATTGAGCCACATAAAGAGCGGCTGTTTGGCGGTAAAGGGCAGACTTTGATCGTAGAAGGTGAAGAAGTGATGCTCGGAGAGGGCCTGCACGGCTATCTGCACGTAGGCTATCTCGTTGTAGGGCAGCAGATCGCGCAGCAGTGAGGCGGGCAGTGAGGCCAGGATGATGAACACGGCGACCGTCAGAGCCTGACGCGAGAAATAACTGGGTGCGGTGGACAAATCTCCTCCCGTAAATGCAATGAGACTACAGTTGCGGACGGCTGGGGGCGATGAAGGTGCTGCTTAGGTTGTTGTCGGAGACAGCCGGGTCGACATAGCGGCTGCGCATCCACAAAAACACCAGCAAATCGCAGAGCCCTGCGAAGGCCGCCTTGAGGGTGCCGCCCCGAGGT
>JAFUGP010000111.1 GCA_017469335.1 Succinivibrio sp.
CGACGTATCCGGCCGCGGCCAGTTCGCGCCCTTTGTGTTCGTGCACCAGATTGACAAGGCCACCCCGAAGATCCAGCAGTACTGCATGAGCGGTCAGAAGATTGCCAAGGCGGTGTTCCACATCTGCCGCGCCATCGGCGGCGTGCAGGTGCCGGTGTACGAGCTGACCATGGAGAACGTGAAGATCATCAAGGCCGAGGTCAAGGCGGTGGTACCGGGCGGCGCGGGTGATACCGTGCTGCCGCCGGTGGACGGCAGTCTCTCTCCGGTGGAGGAGGTGCAGCTGGTGGCCGGCAAGATCACCTGGAAGTACACCGCCATCAAGCCGGACAACACCAAGGACGGCGCGGTGGAAGCCTCGTTCAATCAGGTAGAGAACGCCTGATAATGGCATGACCGTAGGCTCCGGGCAGACGGTCTCTTTACCCTCGCAAAAGCCGCTGTGGCCCGTGCTCAGCGGCTTTCCTACTGCAGGGTATGGTCAACCACCACCAGAGGGGTATTGGCCAGATGCTCAGCCTCCTCGGGGCTGTCAGGCCGGAAGGCTCCCATTCCCACGTGGCAGTACATACTCCCCATCAGCAACAGCTCCCCGTGCAGGTGATCGCCCGTTACGGGCACGCGTCCGCCTTCCAGCACCCCGTCCTTGATGTAGATGGGCAGAGCGAGAAATTTCCCGCTTTTGAGATTCTGCACGGTGACAATGACCTGATAGACCTTGCCGCCGAAGATCCCGATGGGGGTGACGCTGAGCACCGGTCCGACAAATTCGTAGTGTGTCCAGTAGATATCAGGCCCGAGCATGGACGTCATGTCCCGACGTACCACCACATCAGGCATTGCGGCCGCGGTCTTGTCGGGATGATTGGCCAGAAACTTCGCCAGCTCCCTTTGATAGCGCGGATCATCGGGTTTACACACCACATTTTGGGTGTGTTCGATATTCGCTCTGATGGCCACCCCGTAAAGAAAGAAGCGTCTGCGCTCGCCGACCTTGAGCTGATCGTGCTCCTCCATGAAATAAGGGTCCTGGAAAGTCAGAGCCACGCAGTCATCATCAAAACTAGCCTTCACCTCACCGTCAAAATGATTGTCCCAGGGGTAAACCTCCTCAATGAGCAGGTCGGTGGCCACACCTACCGCCATGGGCACGATATTGATACGGGCGGTGGGATTGGCCTTGTCGGGATCCTGCCTGGTGCCGCACTCAATCCTCACCCACATCAGAGCGTCCTTCTCACTTATCTCAGTGGCCAAAAATCCTTTCAAAGGAGAGCCCGGGGGCAGATTGTCCTCAGGGATAATCTCCTTGGAGTTTTTCAAAGACATCGCCACCATCGCGGGGAAGTAATCTTTGCTGCCGCCTAAGGCCTCCCAGTAATCCTCATTGCTCCCCAAATGCCTGGAAAACCAGACCTCTCCTTCAAGCGGCTTTACTTTCAGCGAATACGGCACCAGGTTAATGGCGATCTTATGGTTCTCGCCCCTGGGATCCTGTTTTGCTTTTTTGCTGTTGGCCATGTTCTACCTGCCCGGGCGCCCGTCGCCCTCATCTGATTGACTCAGCACTAAAAATAAGGTTGAAATGAAATGGCTCAGGCAAATGGGCTCAATCCGGCCCGAATGGGCCCGTGCTCCCCACTGCCGCGCTCGTTTTCCTATTGCAGGGTATGGTCAACCATCACCAAAGGAGAGTGGGCCAGACGCTCGGCCTCTTCCCAGCTCTCAGGCTGCACGGTACCCAAACCTACGTGACAGAACATGCTCCCCAGCAAAAGCAGCCGCCCGTGCAGATGATCGCCTGTCTTAAGCGGCCGTTTGCCTTCTAGCAGCTCATCCTTGACATAAATCGGCAGGGTAAGCGAATTCCCGTTTGCGAGGTATTGCACTTGGACCAGAGCCTGATAGACCGTGCCGCCGAAGATCTTGATGGGACTGACCTTGTGCACCGGTCCTAAAAATTCGTAGAAGGTCCAGAATACATCCGGTACCAACGCGGATGTACTGTCATAGCGCAGCACCACCTGCGGCATGTCAGCTGCGGTTTTACCGGGATTTTCGGCAAGAAACAATTTCAGCTGTCTTTGATAGTGCG
Organism: Succinivibrio sp.; assembly: GCA_017469335.1. Taxonomy (GTDB): domain Bacteria; phylum Pseudomonadota; class Gammaproteobacteria; order Enterobacterales; family Succinivibrionaceae; genus Succinivibrio. The sequence goes on from JAFUGP010000111.1 coordinate 2,096, forward strand.
GATCGGTGGGCTTGCACACCTCATTTTTGAGGTGGGCAAGGTCCGCTTTGACAGCCACCCCATAGAGGAAGAATCTCCGGCGCTCGCCCGGCGTCAGCCGATCGCGCTCCTCCATAAAATAGGGATCCTGGAAAGTCAGCGGTACACTCTCATCATCAAAATGTGCCTTCACCTCACCGTCATAATGATTGCTCCAGGTATAAACCTCTTCGATGATCAGCTCGGTAGCCATGCCCACGGCCATGGGCACGATGTTGACGCGCGCAACCGGCAGACTCTTGTCCGGGTCCTGTCTGGTGCCGCACTCAACCCTCATCCACATCATGGCGTCATTGAGACCTACCTCCGTGGCCTTAAAGCCCTTCAACGGCGAGCCTGGGGGCAGATTGTCACGCGGGATGAATTCCTTGCTGTCTTTCATGAACAGGGAAGCCATGCCGTTTAAATAATCTGTGCTGCCGCCTAACACCTTCCAGTGAAATTCGTTGCCGCCTATGTGCCTGGAAAACCAGACTTCCCCGTCTTTGGGCACCGCCTTGGTTGAATACGGCATGAGGGAGATGGCATCATCGTCCCCTTTAGGAGCCTCGTTCTGCCGGTATTTTTTGCCGCTTTTCTTCCACTTGGCCATGATCTGCCTGTCCTGCCTCCGCCTACTGCACAAAACGTGGCCCGTATGATAACCGATCCCAGAGAGCGAGACAAACAAGGAAGCAGCCGGAGCAGGTGACACAAAGGCTGCCACCTGCGGATGGCATTCACTCAAGGGTCACGGTTTTTGGCCGCGCGGCCTGAGCATTCACCCGACACAGAGCACAAAACACCAGCTGGCCTTGGCAGATGGTCCCTTGAGAGTCCTGCACCTGAAAGCCTGCCGGTACCCCGTACCGGTGCCCGGAGGCGGTAAAGCGCTCGTGAGGGACCGGTTTTCAGGCAGCTTTCAGCCGCGAAAACGGTCGATGACCCCCGTATGCACACGTGCCTCCGTGGCCGGCTGTGCATCATTGAGGTTACGGTGCGGTGCCCGTCCCTGCTCCACGCTCTCGGCCCAATTATCCGCGCCGCGGGCCACGTTGCGGCCCAGGTCATAGTAGCGCTGCATGCGCTCTTCATAGGAGTACAAGCCGCCGCGGGCAAGTCCCAGCTGTAACATCAGGGTTTTCATGCCGCCTGACAAGAGCTCGGGCGGAGTGCGTACCAGCACCTCCTGTTTAGGCGTCAGGATGCCGTAACTCCAAAAAGCACATAAGGCCAGCATGCCCTGCGGGCGATCCGGACACTGATTGCCCGCCTCCAGCGCCTGCGCGGCGTTTTCATCGCTCGGAGTGACGATGCAGCGATAGGCCACATCCAAGGCAGCCTCATTTTGCAGCCGTACGTCTTCCTCATCCTTAGGCGGCATCACCGTCTTGATAAGCTTGATGGTTTTCTGCCGGGCCGTCTCGATTTTCTCGCGCAGTTCCTGCTCGGCCTTGGCCATGGGTCCTGACTCATAATCAAAGGTCGGTTTGGCGGCAGCCTCCTTGATGGAGGCGCAGGCCTTATCGACAAAGCCCTGAAAATCAAGTCCGCATTGCTCTTTGAAGGCCCCGTCAATGATGCCCATCACCTGATCAAAGAGCTCGCGGGCCTCGGCGGGCATGGCCGCCAGTACCTGCTCTTTGTGCTGTTGGGCCTGGGCCACCGCCTTATCGAGCGCGGCCTGCAGTTGCGGATCGGGCTGGGTCTTGGGCATTTGAGCCCAGTCCGGCACCTCCAGTTTGCGCGGCTTGCCGATATCGGCGATGTCGCGCGGCTGGTCGGGACTTTGGCGCAGCTCCTCTAAGTTGTCCAGCACACAGCGATAACCCCACCACACCGTGGCGCGCGGATGCAGGTTATAGCCCAAAAAGGTGCAGGCTTCCTGATAGTTGCCCGCGCGGGCGAGTTCGTTGAGATAATCTTCACTGCCGGGGAAACGCTGCGCGAGTTTTTTGAGCGTCGCGCTCATGGGATAATGTTCCTCTTGCGCCACCTCCTGCACGGTGATGTGACGCAGCAGCACCGGGTGCTGATCCATCCATTCGAGGTGATCTGACATCTTAAGCGCTCCTCACACAATTCTTTAATTAAGCTTCAGGCCCTTGGTGGCGATCTCACTGGCTCCGGCCGCCGTATCCAGAGCCTCAGCCTCCGTCTCCAGCGCCACCGTCTCATTGGTATTGGCCTTGGCCTTAGTCTCACTGGCCGACACCTCGCCGTCCTGCACGCCCACATCGTCGTGCGCGAGTGAAGCGGTATTGGTAGTACCGTCTGACTCGCCTTTTTGCAGTGACACTTCATCATCGGTGGGATGGGACTCCTTTTTGCCGGTCACATCCTGCCTGGTGTAGCTGGTAATTACAAAATTCAATAATGCGCCCACCGCCAGCGAGGCCGCGATGGCACCGGCCTGGGCAGCCACCGTGGCGGTGATCTCCGAGCTGAGCTGACTGCTCTCTTCTTCATTAAGTTTCATGCTATCTTGCCCTCTGTATATTCAGGACGTTGGCCTGCAGTACTTCTGTGGCGGTTTTCACTCGACGCAACTACACCCGTTGGTCTTTAACTGTGGGGAAATTTCATCCACACCCGGCCTTCCGGTTACAGACCGTTAAAGCCCCTCTAAATAAAACTCATTCTGCTCAAGATCTTGCTCAAGATCCACGTCCTCATTATTTTGGTTATTTTCCATGTTTTGTGCCAGGGCCGGTACCGGCCCTTGGGCAAATGACAACTCGGCGGTTCCTGTGTCGAATTTGGTGGACTTAAGCACGACTTTTGAGGCCTCCACGGACATGGTGGAGGCGTTGGTCGGGATTAAATTTGCAGCCAAATACGCAGATTCAGTGGAGATCATGCTCGAGAGCTTGACCGCGTCCAAACCCACCGTGGTCCACGTAATGGACTCGGAGAGCGCCTTCTTCTTGTCAGGATCGGTGGTGTTGCGCTTGACGGTGCCCAGCACGTTGATGGCGGTGTTGATCGCCTCCGCCACTATATTCAGCACCAAGGTCACCACGGTGGCCACATTCAGCTTGCCGTCCTTTTTAGCTTTTTGATACTTTTCAATCGCCTTGAGCACGTTGAAGGGATTGGGCATGAAATCATAGACAGCCTTGACCGTATCTTTAGCCTCGGAGCTTTCGTCGTCAAACCCCTGCTTGTGAATGAGATCTGCCCCAACCAGTGCCTCTTGGTACCCGAACTGTACCAGGTTCAGGGCGTTGGTAAGCCCGCTGTTGGTACGCACATCAACATGGGTACCACCGCAGATGACATGTCCCAGTGACGTGGCCAACGAGCCTCCCATGGCATCGCTCATGGAAGCACCGAAGACAGACTTGGCGTTGATGTTCTGCCCGCTCATGGTGATGCCCTTGAGGGCGGCCACACTCAGCGAAGAGCCCGTAATCGTGGAGAGATTAGACCAGCGCCTGCTGACCAGCGACACCGCGTCCTCATCCATGGACAAGGAGGCGGTGTCCGCGGTGAACTTGACAGAGCTGTCGGCGCACACCTTCACCTCAGGTGCATAGAAGCTGATGCCCTTGCTGGCGGTGAAATCAAGGTTGGTAGCCTGCAGTGAGATTTTGCCTTGAGGTGCGGAAATCATCACGCCGCCATCCGAGCTGAGCGTAAGCAGGATCTCCTTTGTAACCTCCTCACCCTGCTTGGCATCGCTCTGATCTAACTTGAGCTTCTGCCTGAATTTTGCCGCCGCATCGCTGAGGCTTTTCAAAGCGCTCTCATAGTTGCTTCCGGCCTGCTTATACTTTGCCTGTGCGGCATTCTCCTCGCTTTGGTCAGGCGCGTGGTAATTGATGCCGTCACTGAAGGACCGGCTGAAGACCTCATATTTCCTCGTGCACAAATCCTCCAGGGCTGTTACCAGATCCCGGCGGCTCAGCGTAACCTTTTCCAGCGCCGTCGTGACCTCAGGGTATTTGTCTTCCAGGGCCGGCTCTAGGGAGCGTTTGTTGATGGCATGTTTCTGCCGCTCCTTGATCACAGCAAGCTGCTTGCGCTGCAGGGCACTGATGGCCAGCTGCAACTGCGCCTCAGCGGAATTGTCATAGGTGCTCACCTCCAGACCGGCACACTGATGGTCTTTTTCCCTGGTTATGATGCGGCGCAAGGCCAGCAGGCTGTGACCGAGCTCGGCACCTGCCACCGCAGTGGCAGTCTCCCCTAAAAGCGCCGCCGAAAGCTTATGCTCCGGCTTGGGCAGCCGGGCGTTTAAATAGAAGCGCCCGCTCTCACCCCTGAGCAGCACCCGCTCGCCCACCCGTGGAAACTCTCCTTGGGCCGGCAGATCCTCGTGCCCCCCCTGGCGACAGGTAAATTCTGCCACCAGCACCTCACCGCTATCGGTGCGGGCATAAAAGCGCCGGGGGCTTTCCCGGGGATCGCTTGAGAATGGTTTGAGTTGCGCAAGAGCCTGAGTTTGGCCCTTATCGTCGCAAACCTCGGCCTCCACTGCCAGCGCAGGCGTTATTGAGAGTGTCTCATCCTCAGGTGCCAGACAGCCCAAATTGACTGCATCCCCCGGCAGGAGGGCCTTGAATTTCACCTCCAGTCTGGGGCCGCGCGAGCGCAGATCCACAGTTCTTTCATCCGTGGTCTTGTAACGGCGCAAGGTACAGGTGCTGCTTAACACCACCAATGAGCCCGCGGCGGGACCGTCATACAGCTCAAACAGACGACCCGGAATGAAGCTCAACTCCGTGCTGCTGCCTTTGAGGGTAAGACGGCTGAGACTGTCGGCACGGGCCTGAAGGTTCTGCGAGAGCCTGAGCGCCTCGGCGCGGCGGCCATAGCTTTCAAAAGCACCGCAGCTGGCAAAGGCATAAGTCTGCAGGGGCGGCACTGCCGCAGGCGGGGCCTTGGTACGCAGTTTGCTCACCATGAGAACCTGCTTTTTAAAAAAGTCCTGAGTCACCACCTTGCTTTTACCGCCTGAGACGTGAGTTTGCGCGTCACTCAGCGAATTGGTGTTCTGACAGCACAAGAAGGCCTGAGCATCGCTGGTCAGATTTTGACTGTCAAAACTGCCCTCCTCCCCTTTTGTCATCTTGGGGCCGCAGCCGGTAAAGAAGACGCCGCCACGGCTTAAATACAAAACCGGGGCCAGCTCATCACCGTCATAGCCGTAGCTGTAGTTAATGCCGTAAAATTTCAGCAGCTGCAGCAAAAAGGCGTAGTCAGACTGTCCGGTCTGCGCAAAAATCTGCGCCTCGTCAAAATAACGCTGATCCAGAAGTTTCCCGTCAATGACAGGCTCTTTAAGCAGCCCTTTATCGGTAAGGGGTTTTAGGATCTCGTTTATGACCTTAAGCGGAGTCAGTCCGTAAAAAGTCCTTAGATGTGCACGGCGGCGCAACAGCTCCAGCGGCGCCACCACCTTGAGCCGGTAGCAGTGGCATTCTTTCTTCGCCCCCAGATCCGACACACTGCCGACCAGTCCCTCGTAGGTGCAGCTCTCCACCACTCCCTTAAAGCTGCGGGAGCTTTTGCCACTCTCAGTGGTGGCACTGAAACTGATCCCGGCCGTGGTGCCTACCAGAGCGGAGAGTTTGCTGCTGTCAACCGTATTTAGCGTGTAGAGCCAGGCCGTGGCCGAGGAAGGTCCGGACAGACACTCCTTTAGCTTGAGCTCATAAAAATCATCCTGAACAAACAAATTAGCGTTGTCACCGGCAAGTTTGAGCGTCAGTACCGGATCTGCCACGTCTGCATCTGCCATGATGTAACTCCAAAAGAGCCCGCAAGCGGGCGGCTGAGACCATGTTTTGATTTTAACTGTAAAGATTAATAAAACAATCCGTTTACCGTAATATTTGCAAGATTTATCACAAGATTAAGCGACTGGAATCATCACATTTCTGCTAACTTATTGGCCAGTTTGGTACTATTTTTGTACCACCGCTACATAAATAGACCGCGCAGATTTGACTTTAATGGGCCGCCACCACCGCTGCCGCGCATGTTTTTCGCCGCATTTAAGTCAGGAAAGAGCGTCTTTGGACCGCCTTGCCGGAGTATCAGCTCTCCAAACTGTTCTCATCCAGCAAAAATTCGAGGGGGCCCATGCGGCAGATCCCTTCCTCATCAAGCCAGGGCCGTCCGTAGGTCGGAGAAATGACAATTTTGCGGAAGAAGTCACCAACCGCACGCAGAGGACGCAATTCTTGGTCCTGCTTGCTCGGCGCGTCCATGTTCAGTGCGGTTTGAATGTAGTAGCGGCGGTTACTTTGATTCACGACGAAATCTATTTCGCAGTTTTTCTGCTGGGTTTTGCCCGTCTCATTAACCTCCCGCAACGCTACGACCCCCACATCCACCGCATAACCGCGCAGTAGCAATTCATTGTACAGACAGTTCTCCAACAGCTGTTGCGGATCGAGCTGCCTGAGATTGAGCCGGGCATTCCTCAGCCCGAGATCGACGCAGTAATATTTGTTCGGATAAGAGAAGTACTGCTTTCCTTTGACATCATAGCGCAGGGCCTCGTTAAAAAGCATGGCTTCCTTGAGGTAGGCAAGGTACAAGGACACGGTCTGAGGATCAAGCTTGAGATGTTTGGCGCTGCTGATGGCGCGGGTGAGCTTGCTGGGATTGGTAAGCGAACCTGCCGTCGAGCACAGGGCATTGGTCAGCTCAGTCAGAACATCGGGGTATTTAATTTGATAACGTCTTTGTATATCTTTAAAATAAATTTCCTCAAACAAAGAAGACAGGTAGAAAAACTTATCACGCTCGCTGTTAAGTCGCAGCAGATAGGGCATGCCGCCAAAGGTCAGATACTCTTCATAGGCATCACGCCTGTCACCCTCGTACCCAGTAAAAAACTCCCGAAAAGACAGAGGATAGACCTTAACCACATCGCCTCTGCCTCGAAACTGCGTCGAGACATCGGTGGAGAGAAGCCTGGAATTGCTGCCCGTCACATACAGGTCGACATTGCCGCGGTTGAGAAACTCTATCAGGACACTGTACAGGCGCACCGGACGATCCTGACTGCGCAATTCATCATCGGAAAGAGCGTACTGCACCTCATCGAGCAGGACATAATACTCTGTTTTGCTGTCCGCTGTTCTCTGTCTTAGATAGGCTGCCAACACAACCGGATCCTGCAGATCGCTGTTGATCATCTCATCTAGGGCCACCACGATGATTTGCTCTTGAGCCACCCCGCACTCACGCAGATGCCTGACGAACAGCTCCCGTAAAATAGTGCTCTTGCCGCACCGTCTGATCCCGGTAATGACCTTGATCCGGCCGTTCCACTTTTTGCCAATGAGTAAATTCAGGTAGTGATCGCGGGGTACAATCTCGCTCTGCATACAAAATCCGCTGTTGAGTCATAAGGGTGAGCTACTTTTGAGTATTTTAGTATAATCACTCGGAAGTTGCTCACTTTTGCGACTAAGTATCGAGTGAATTAGCCAATTTCTCCACAATTCACTGCAGCAACAGATCGCGGCAATCAACTCATGGCAAACTGCGCCACCCTCGAGGGTGCTTTAACTGCATTAAAAAAGGCCCCCGCAGGAGCCTTTTTACATCACTTACACGTTAATGCGCTATTCAGATTTATTACGCAGGATGGGCGGCAGATCCCACAGACCCGAGCCGTCATCGGTATCGACCGTGCCCTTGCTCGCCGGGGTGCTCACCTGGATCTCACGCGGCATGGGCGGCTGATCAAAACCGCTCTGCGCCGAGGGGATGGAGGTATTGCCCAAATCCATCGGCTCAATCCGTCCCGGCTGCGCGGTCAGACCCTGACTGTAGGCGTGCGGCGCGGCCACCTGCGGCTGCGGTCGCGGCGGCGCCAAGCGCGGGGCGGCGGCGCTCTGGCGGTAGAAGTCGCTCTTGGGCTCACGGCGGTGATCGTCGCGCGGCACCGGGCCGGGAGCATCCGGAGAGGCGGAAATGCCGGTGATGAGGATGGTGATCGCTATCTGATCCTCGCTGATCGATTCGTCAAAGCTCATGCCGAACTTGCAGTCGGCCTCCTCGTCAGCGTAAGCCTGCACGGCGTTACAGATGTCATCCCACTTGGAGATGGGGAAATTGGGGTTGATGCGTACATTCACCAGCAAACCGGCAGCCGAGGAAATGTCCACCGGCTCGATGAGCGGGGAGTGAATGGCCCGGTCCACGGCATCTTCCACGAAGTTGGCGCCCTGGCCGATGCCGTTGCCGATCATGGCGTGGCCACGACCGCGCATCACGGTCTGCACGTCGGCGAAATCGAGGTTGATGAAGCCGGGGTTGGTGATGGAATCGGTGATGCCCTTAACCGCGTTGAGCAGCACGTCGTTGGCCTCGTTGAAGGCGTTGACAATGGAGATGTTGGCACCCAAATTCTTGAGCAGTTTGTCATTGTCAATGACGATGAGCGAGTCCACATGCTTGGACAGCTCGGTGATGCCGTGCTCGGCATTGACCATGTGGCGCTTGCCCTCAAACTTGAAGGGCTTGGTCACCACGGCCACGGTCAGCGCACCGGTCTCCTTGGCGATCTCCGCGATGATGGGGGCCGCACCGGTGCCGGTGCCGCCGCCCATGCCGGCGGTAATGAACACCATGTCCGAGCCCTGCAGCAGTTTTTTGATGTCCTCCTTGCTCTCCTCGGCAGCCTTGCGGCCCTTGTTGGGGTCGCAGCCGGCGCCCAGACCGCCGGTGAGTTTGACACCTATCTGCACCTTAAGCTGAGCAGTGGTCTTGGACAGGGCCTGAGAATCGGTGTTGATGGCGATGAACTCCACTCCGCTCAGACTCTCGTTGATCATGTGCTGCAGCGAATTGCCACCGCCGCCGCCGATGCCCAGCACGCGGATTACACAGTTGGTGGACGGCTTGATCCCGGAGTCCTGACCCGGGGAGGACACTGACTCGACACGAAAATCACTCATGATTAACTCTCTATTCCTGTGACAGACGGACCGCAAAGTCCGACGGCTATTCTTGGTATGTTACCCATTTTAAGCCCAGGGCCTGAAAAAAAACAATCAGAACTCCCTAGAAAACCAGTCCTTGAATTTAGTTATGAGACTTTTATCCTGTTTGCCGTCCTCGGCGGTGTTTTCCGCCTCAGAGAGCTCGCTTAGGTGAGCCGTGCGCAACAGCCCCACCGCCACGGCCATATCGGGCTGGGTGAGACTCTCCAGGCGATCGGCCTTCTCCGTCTTGATACCGCGCGGCCTGCCGATGCGGATCTTGAAGTTGGCGCTGCCCTGCACGTAACCCGAGGGACCGTTCATGTCGCTGTTGACCACCGCCTCGATAAAGGGCGTCTGCGCCACCCCGCCGGTGAGCACGTAACCTGCGCCCAGCGACAGACCGTCATGGGAGCGGTTGGCCGAGACAAACTGCATGATTTGGTCGTAGATGGCGCGGAAGATCTGCGTCAGACAGCTGTTGATGGTGTTGGCCAGTTGCGCAAGCGGCACAATCTGCGCGGTGATCCCGCCGCTGTAGGGATCGGTCAGAGGCACTTCCACACTCTGGGTGTACTGTTCCTCAGTCAGATAGCGCGAATCGGCCACGCCATACTGCACCTTGATGAACTCGGCCTGTTTGATGGGAATGCCGAATTCCTTGGCAATGGCCTGGGTGATGTACTCGCCGCCTTCATGAAAACCGAAGGTATAGATGAGCTTCTTGTTGTCATAGACCGCCACGTTGACGGTGCCGCCGCCCAAATCGATGAGGCACACGCCGATCTCCTTTTCGCCTTCGGTCAGCACCGCGTCGGCCGAGGCGATGCCGCTGAAGGCCACGCTGCGGATGAAAAACTGCGGCGCCACATTGGCGATGACCCGCTTGAGATTCATCACGTGAGCCTTGCGGCAGCCGATGATGTGCACGTTGACATCGAGTTTTTTGGCGTACTGTCCCACCGGATTTAAGATCTCCGAGGAGGTCTCGGTGAGGTAGTTCTGCGGCACGATATGGATGATATCGTAGTCGTTCTCGCTGAAGGTCTTGATGCCGGCGCGGGCGTTTTCGATGGCCCGGTAGCGGTCGGAGTACGATACCACCCCGGTCTGCACCGTGGAGGTGCCGCGCTCGTTGCAGGAAACAATGAAGCTGCCGGCCACGCCCACCGTAAAGGCGGTGGCGTTGAAATTCTCCACAAATTTCTGCAACAGTCCCGAGAGCTCGTTGCTCAGGCGGGCAATATCGGTCACCGCGCCCTTGCTGATCCCCACCGACTCCCCGACCCGGTAGCCCAAGATCTCCACCGTGGAGTCGGGACTGACCCGCCCGGCGATGACCCTCAGCTTGGTGGAGCCCAAATCGATGGCCACGATGATTTCCTCGCCGGCGCCTTTCTTGGGCACCGCCCTGCCGCCGCTGTTTCCGAACATCTTCCTATCTCCCCTTTTCACCGTAGTCCTTGCGATGACCTACCGCAAAGCCCACCTCATAGCGTAAATCAACATAATCGGCCTCATCCAGGTTAAGTCCCGTCTCCTGCCAGCTTAAGACAAAACGTTTAAGCCGCTGCGCGGCCTTTTGCCGGTCGCGGCCCAGGATAAGCCTAGTGCCGTTGCGCAGAGTCAGCGTATAGCACCTGACCTGATCGAGGTGCAGCTTTACCATCTGCAGTCCCGAGCCGCGCAGCACCTCATGCAGCTGTACCGCCAGGGCATACACCTCCGGGGCCAGGTTGTCGCGCACCGCCCCCAGACGCACCAAGGAGGCATGAAAGTTCTCCAGATCCGGGTAAAACACGCTCTGGGTGCGCGCATCATAAAGTCCCCGCTCATTCCAGTAGGCCGCGGGCACATGCTCGACCAAGGAAATGATGAGCTTGTCGGGCATTTTCTTGCGGATCACCGCCTGCGCCACCCAGGGCAGCTGCAACAGCGCGTTCTGCAGCGGCGCGGTTTCAAAGGAGGCCAAGTTGCGCCCGGCGGCATGGCGCCCCGCCAGCTCGACGATTTCCTTCTTGCTCAGCTCCTTGAGCGCTCCGTCTATCTCCACCGCCCGGATGGGCAGGGCATTGGAGCTGGAGAGAAAATCCATAAGCAGCGTGTCGCCCTTGAGCACGAGAAAGGTCAGCAGCGCTGCAAAGAGCAGGCCGCAGTAAAAGCGCCCTCGGGTCTGCTTTTTCATGACCATGACCGTGTATCCTAGCTAACTGTCCGAATGCCGCCTATAGTGTATCCAATGTGAGAGCGTTCCAAAAGGGCAGCTCTCCACAGCCTTACGCTTTAAGGTCTGGGCCAGCGACCGGCCAGATCCCGCGCCACCGCCACCACGTTGCCGGCGCCCTGGGTGAGCAGTACGTCGCCGGGCAAAAGCAGAGTCTCCAGCAGCTGCGGGATCTCCTCGGGGACGGCGGCATAGTGCGGCTCCATGCGCCCGTCGGCGCGGATGGAGCGGCACAGCGAGCGGCTGTCGGCGCCGCTGATGCTCTCCTCACCGGCCGGATAAACCTCCAGCAGCAAGAGCAGATCGACCTTGCGCAGCACCCGGACGAAATCCTCGTAAAGATCGCGGGTGCGGGTGTAGCGGTGAGGCTGAAAGACCATCACCAGCCTGCGCCCCGGGAAGGCCTGCCGGGCGGCGGTGATGGTGGCCGCCACCTCGGTGGGATGATGCCCGTAGTCATCCACCAACGTAAAGGTGCCGTCCTTAATCTTAAACTCGCCGTAGCTTTGAAAACGCCGGCCCACGCCTTTGAAGTTCTGCAGTGCCGCCACCACGCTCTCATCGCTGATCCCCTCCTCGGCGGCCACCGCCGCTGCGGCCGCGGCATTTAAGGCCATATGCAGCCCCGGCAGCGGCAGCGTGAGGTCCAAAGAGGCGCCCTGGCGCCGTTTAAGCGTGAAATGGCTGCAGGTGCCCTCCCCCCGAAAATCCGTTACCCGAAAATCGCAGTGCTCGCCCTGACCGTAGGTGATCACGTGGCGTCCCACCTTGGGGAGCAGGGTGCGGATCACCGGATCATCCAGGCACATCACCGCCACGCCGTAGAAGGGCAGATTGTGCAGAAACTCCACAAAGGTGTCCTTCAGACGCTGGAAGTCTCCGCCGTAGGTGCCCAGGTGGTCAGCCTCGATGTTGGTCACCACCGTGAGCATGGGTTGCAGATGCAAAAAGGAGGCGTCCGACTCGTCGGCCTCGGCGATGAGGTAGCGCCCCGAACCCAAGCGGGCGTTGGTGCCGGCGCTGTTGAGCAGTCCCCCGATGACAAAGGTGGGATCCAGGTTGGCCTGGGCGAAAATGGAGGCTATGAGCGAGGTGGTGGTAGTCTTGCCGTGTGTGCCGCACACGGCGATGCCGTAGCGGTAACGCATAAGCTCGCCTAACATTTCGGCGCGCCTGACCACCGGGATATGCAGCCGCCGCGCCGCCTCCACCTCGGGATTGCCTTCATGAATGGCCGAAGAGACCACCACCACCGAGGCGTCGATGACATGACTGGCCTCGTGAACGGTGAAGACTCTTATCCCCAAAGTGGCCAGGCGGTTGGTCACGGCCGAGACCTGCCTGTCCGAGCCTGAGACGGTATAACCTTCATTGTGCAGCACCTCGGCGATGCCGCACATGCCGGCCCCGCCTATGCCCACAAAGTGAATGCGCTTGATTTTGTGCATGAGGGGCACCGCAGGTCCCGGCACACTCGCAGGCAGCTTGCTCATGATAAATCACCCCCAGGGCGTAGCGACGCCCTCATGTTAAGACTGAAAATGCCGCTTGGGCGCAGGCCCTTGCGGCAGCAAAACCGTATCAAGGGCAGCTTCTGGCTTACACCGTCCCCATGATCTCATCACAGCAGCGCAGCGCCGCGTCGGTCACCGCGTGCGAGCGCACTTTGTCCGACATCTCCTGCAAACGGGCGCGATCGGCCTCCAAGGACAAGATAAGCTCACACAGGGCCTTTGCGCTTAAGTCACGCTGCGCTATCAGACAGGCGGCGTGATCCGCGGTCAGGTAGGCGGCGTTCTTGGTCTGGTGATCGTCCACCGCGGTAGGCAGGGGGACAAAAATCGCCGGCACTCCGGCGCAGCACACCTCGCAGACGCTGCCCGCACCGGCACGGCAGATCACCAGATCACACTCAAGATAGGCCCGGGCCATATCCTCGATGAAATCGCTGACCTCAAACTCAAAGGAAGCGCCTTCATAAAGTGCCGCCACCTTGCTCTGATTGCCCCGGCCGCATTGATGGCGTACGCTGATGAGCTGCCCGGGCAGTTCCTTGAAGGCGGCAGGCAGTCTTTCATTTAAGGCCGCCGCACCCAGCGAGCCGCCGGTGACCAGGATGCGCAGGGGATGGTGAGAAAACTCCCGCGGCACCTTTAACAGATCGGTGATCTCACGGCGCAGGGGATTGCCGACCACCCGGGTCTTAGGCCCCGTAAAGGCCCCCGGAAAACCCAGCAGCACGCGGCTGGCGAGCCTGGCGAGCAGGCGGTTGGTCAGACCGGGGGCGGCGTTTTGTTCGTGCAAAAACAAGGGCAGTCCCTTAAGAAAGGCCGCCACCCCGCCGGGACCTGCGGCATAACCGCCCATGCCCAGCACCGCATCGGGTTTAAACTCCCTGATCACCCCCAGGGCTTCCCACACGGCGCGCGTCACCATAAAGGGGGCCTTGAGCAGGGGCAGCAGGCCGTTACGCCTGATGCCGCTGACCTTGATGTAGCTGATCTCAAAGCCCGCCTTGGGCACCAGCTGCTCTTCCATGCGGCCGCGGGCACCCAAAAAGCGCACCGTCACCCCGCGGGAGACGAGCTCGCGGGCAATGGCCAGCGCCGGGAACACATGCCCCCCGGTGCCGCCCGCCATAATCAGAACTCTGGTGACTGCCATCTACCTGCCTGCTCCGTCCTTTATTCCGCCCCACAGCGCGTGTTTCTGTCTTTGTTCGTAATCCAGCCTGAGCAGCACGGCCACTGCCACGCAGCTGACCAGCATGGAGGAGCCGCCGTAACTTACCAGCGGCAGCGTCAGGCCTTTGGTGGGCAGGGCTCCCGAGGCGGCGCCGATGTTGATGAAGGTCTGCAGGCAGAACCACACCCCGATGCCGAAGGCCGCGTACCCCTCAAAGACCGGCTCCTGCCTTAAAATGCGTATGCCCAGCCTCACGGCTTTGCACACTATTATAAATTCAAGGGCGATGACCACACACATCCCGATGAAGCCAAACTCCTCACCTAGGATACTGGTGATGAAATCGGTGTGGGCCTCGGGCAGGTAACCCAATTTCTGCAGGGAGTTGCCCAGTCCCTCACCGCTCAAGCCTCCGCGACCGAAGGCCATCAGCGACTGCGTCAGCTGATACCCCGACCCGAACTGATCTTCCCAGGGGTCCAGGAAAGAGAGCACGCGGCGCATGCGGTAGGGCTGGGTGATGACCAAAATGGCGCCCATCACGCAGGTGACCGCCAGAGTCAGGATGTAGAAAATAAGCCGCGAGCCCCCCACCCACAGGATCGCGAAGGTAATGGCCGTCACCACCACCAGCGACCCAAAATCAGGCTGCAGCAGCAATAACAGGGCCATGGCGGCGATAAAACCCATGGGCTTTAAAAAGCCCTTGACGGTATGGCGTACCTCACGCCCCTTGCGGCTGACATATGAGGAGAAATAAAGGATCCAGAAGAGCTTGAGCAGCTCGGCCGGCTGCAGGTTGAACACGCCCAAGCTGATCCAGCGCTTGGCCTCGTTGATCTCACGGCCTACGATCAGCACCACTATCAGCAGCACCAGCACCACCAGCATGAGGTAGACCGAGCCGGCCTTCCAGACCGCAGAGGGTACGGCGGCGGCCACCGTGGCGGCCAGCAGGGCGGCGATGATGGCCTCCAGCTGCTTGACCATCAGATAGCTGCTGTTGCCATAGCGCAACGTGGCCTCCATCACGGAGGCCGAGCTGATCAGCACCACGCTGATGATCAGCAAAAAAACCGTGACCAGCAGCAAAAACCGGTCATAGCCCGGAGTGCTGCCTGACGCCAGCTTAAAGCCCATGCTCACTGCCTGGCGTTCCTGCCGCCGCTCTTGGGAGATGCTGCCGGACGCGCTCTGCCTTTGGCAGCCTTGGTTCTGGCAGCCCCCCCTTGACGGTTTTGCCCTTGCGCGGCGCCGCACCCTGCTCTTTTTGCAACTTAAGCTGTGCCTGGGCAAGACGCTCCTGCTCCTGCCTTTCCTGTTCCAGGCGCTCCTGTTCTTGGCGCTCACGTTCAAGCCGCTCCTGCTCTAACCGCTCCTGCTCCAAACGTTCCTGTTCCAACCGCTCCTGTTCCAACCGCTCCTGCTCCAGGCGCTCGCGTTCTAAACGTTCCTCCTCCAAGCGCCGCAGTTCCTCCTCATGCTTTTCAATGAGATGATTGACCAGACTGACAAAAATCTGCCCGCGCTCCTCAAAGCCTTTGAACTGATCAAAAGAGGCACAGGCTGGGGAGAGCAATACCGCCTGCCCGCTCTGCGCCACGGAAGCCGCCTCATGCAGGGCCTGTCTCATGTTCACTACCGGGTGGCAGATGCTCTCGGAGAGTTCGGTGAACTTGGAGGCGTCACGTCCGAAACAGTACACCGCCTTGATCTCATGACCTAAGTAGGGCAGGAAGGGCGTGAAATCCTGACCTTTGCCCAGACCGCCGGCCAGCAGAATGATCCCGGCGGGATGCTCGTCCTTAAGCCCCGTGACGGCTGCCAGAGCCGAGGCCACGTTGGTGGCCTTGGAATCGTTGTAGAAGGTGACCTCGTCGATGCGGCCCACCAGCTGACAGCGGTGCTGCAGACCGTGAAAACTGCGCAGCGCCTCAACCTGGGCCTTGCGCGGGATCCCGGCGGCATCAGCCAGAGCCATGGCCGCCAGCGCGTTTAACTGATTGTGCACCCCGGCTATCTTAAGCTCGCTGCACTCGATGATTTTCTCGCCGTTGACCGTCAGCCACACCCCGCCGCCGTTTTCTATCAGCCGTCCGTAGCCGCGGTTGTTCAGCCCGAAGCTCACGCTCTCGCGGCCCTCCGGGGGGAAGGTGCGCGGATCGTCACGGTTGTAGACACAGCACGCGGCGTGATCGTAGATGCGCTGCTTGGCCTGGGCGTACAAATCCAGCGAGCCCTCGTAGCGGTCCAGGTGATCCTCGGTGACATTTAAAATGGCCGCGCCCTTAAGCTGCAGCGAATAGGTGGTTTCCAGCTCAAAACTTGACAATTCCAGCACATAGAGCTCCACCTTGTCGCTTAGGACCTCAAACACCGGCCGGCCGATGTTCGCCCCCAGCCCCACCTTGATACCGGCCTTATCGGCCATGTGACCCAAGAGCATGGTGACGGTGGACTTGCCGTTGGAGCCGGTGACCGCCACCACCGGAGCCTTGGCCTCGGCGGCAAAGAGTTCTATATCGCCTAACACCAGCACGCCGGCCTCCCGGGCCTCCCTGATCACCGGATCGTGCACCGACAACCCCGGACTGATGAGAATGAGGTCGTAGTTTTTGAGCTCCTCGGCATTGAAGGGGCCTAAATGATAGTCGATCCCCACCGGCAGTAGCTCGACATGCGGCGGGTTGGCGCGGGAGTCGAAGACCGAGAGCTTGCGCACGTCCTGACCGATGAGATAACCGATGGCGGCAATGTTGGAGACGCCCATGCCCAGCACGGCGATTTTTTTGCCCTTCAGGGTTGTGTTCATAAGTCCTCCCGCTGCATGCGTGTTCTTATTGCCGCGCTCAGCGCAGTTTCAGCGTCACCAGACCGATGAGTACCAGCACTATGGTGATGATCCAAAAACGGGCCATGACCCTGGGCTCGGGCCAGCCTGCTTTCTCGAAATGATGATGAATCGGCGCCATGCGGAAGATACGCCGGCCGCGCAGTTTGTAAGAGCCGACCTGCAGGATGACGCTGATGGTCTCCAGCACAAAAATGCCGCCCATGATGAACAGCAAAATCTCCTGACGCAGCAGCACCGAAATGATCCCCAGCCCGGCGCCCAAAGCCAGCGATCCCACATCGCCCATAAACACTTCGGCGGGGTAGGTATTGAACCACAAAAAGCCCAGTCCCGCCCCCACGATGGCGGTACAGGCCATGATGAGCTCGGAGGACTTGGGCAGATAGGGAATATACAGATAACTGGCGAAATTGGCGTTGGAGGTGGCCCAGCACACGATACCCAGACCGGCGGCCACCGTGATGGTGGTGATGATGGCCAGACCGTCCAGGCCGTCGGTCAGGTTGACGGCGTTGGAGGAGCCCGTGAGCACGAAATAAACCAGGGGAATGATGAGGAAGCCGATATCGGGCATGAAGTCCTTGAAGAAGGGCAGCACCAGCGTGGTCTCAGCCGCAGTCTCGGCGGTGCCGTAGATGCAGCAGCCCAAGGTGAGGGCCACTGCCGACTGCCAGAAATATTTGTATTTGGCCCTCAGGCCGTGGGGATCGTGACGCACTACCTTGAGGTAGTCATCGGCAAAGCCGATCAGGGCATAGGCACCCAAGGTGGCCAGCGTATACCAGACATAGATGTTGTCGAGCCTGCACCACAACAGCATGGTCAGCATGATGGTGGAGATGATCATAATGCCGCCCATGGTGGGGGTACCCTGCTTTTGCAGGTGAGTCTGCGGTCCGTCATCGCGTACCGGCTGCCCGAAGTGCAGCACATGCAGCCAGTTGATGACCCGGGGCCCCATGAACAGGGAAATGCCCAGCGCCGTGATCAGCGCCATGACCGCGCGGAAGGTCAGATAATTGACCACGCGCAGCGTATCCAGATAAGGGCTTAAGTACTCACAAAGCAAGACTATCAACTGCGTACTCCCAGCCGGCCTAAATCCCGGCAGATCTCATCCATGTGCATGGCATGGGAGCCTTTAACCAACAGCGTCAGATGAGTGTGCTCCCCGATTCTGGTTTGGGCGTATTGTACGAGATCGGCAGCGTTTTTAAAATGTCTGCCCCCCGTCCCGAAGGCCCGGCAGGTCTCCTCGCACAGCGGCCCGATACCCCATACTTCGTCGCAGCGCCCGCGGGCATATTCCCCCACCTGGCGATGCAGCGACAGCGCCTCCTCCCCGAGCTCCCCCATGTCGCCGAATACCAGCACCCTCTTTGGGTTCATCAAGCTCAAAACATCCAGAGCGCTCTGCACGGCGTTGAAGCTGGCATTGTAGGCATCGTCAATCAAGGTGAAATCATCAAACTCCTCCACCACCAGACGCCCTGACAGAGAGCGGGAACTTTCAAGTCCCTGCCGCATGGCCGCGGTATCGGCCCCGCAGCACAGGCTCAGGGCACAGGCGGCGGCGGCATTTAACACGTTGTGGGCGCCGATGAGATTGAGTCGCGCGCTGAGTTCCCCGGCCGGAGTCTTAAGCGTAAAGCTCACTCCCTTGGGATCGCTGCTCTCATCGAGCACCCGTACCTGCGCGCGCTCGGAGCGCCCGAAGGTCAGCATTCTGCCCTGAGAAAAAGCAGAGGCGTAGTCGGATAACCAGCGCTCATACCAGGGACTGTCGGTGGGGACTATGCCCGTACCGCCGCGGCTTAACACATCATCTAAGATCTCGCTTTTACCCCGGTAGACGCCCTCACGCGAACCAAAGCCCTCAATGTGCGCCGCCCCGGCGTTGTTGATGAGTGCACAGTCAGAGCGTACGAACTCACAGGTGCGGGCAATGTCCCGCAGGTGACTCGCGCCCTGCTCGATGACGGCGTACTGAGTATCCTGCTGCAGCCTGAGCAGGGTCAGCGGAACCCCTACGTCATTGTTGAAGTTGCCTACCGTGGCGACAGTAGGTCCCAAGGTGGAGAGAATGGCGCAGGTCAGCTCCTTGACGGTGGTTTTGCCGCAGGAGCCGGTCAGCGCCGCCACCTTGGCCGGGCACTTCTGTCTTACCAGCAACCCGCTCAAACCCAGCAGGCGCTGCGTATCCTGACACTCAATGACCGGTACCGCGCAGGCAGTGCCCAGGGGACGGCTGACACCCAGGGCCACCGCCCCGCCGCGCACGGCGCTGTCCACATAATCATGCCCGTCAAAGCGCTCCCCCTTCAAGGCGATGAAAAGCGCCCCCTGACAGTTGCGCGAGTCCGTGGACACCCGCGTTACGGTCAGATCGCTGCCCTGCACACCAGTCTGTGAGGCCGCGGCCAGCTCACTTAACTTAAACTCAATCATCCTGTGTAGATCCCCAAGACCAAAAAACGCTATTCCGTCTCGTCCTCTAACTTGACGCCGCACAGCTCGGCTGCCAGCTCGCGATCGGAGAAATGCACGGTATGGTCCTTGAATATCTGATAGTCCTCATGGCCCTTGCCCGCGATGACCACGCAGTCATTTTCCGCGGCATGTTCAAAGGCATAACGGATGGCCTTGGCGCGATCCTCAATGCTGATGACATTGGAGGCCATGGCCACTCCGGCCTCCATATCGCGCAAAATGGCCTGCGGATCTTCGCTGCGGGGATTGTCCGAGGTGAAGATGGCCTGATCGGCAAACACCGCCGCCTTGATGGCCATGATGGGACGCTTGCCATGATCGCGATCGCCGCCGCAGCCTAACACGCACCACACCCGGCCGTCCTTGAAGTGCTCGCGCACCCCGCGCAGCACCTGTTCGACTCCGTCGGGGGTATGCGCGTAATCCACCACCACATAGGGGGTATTGCGCCCCTTGAAGCATTCCATGCGCCCGGTCACGGGCTTGAGACGTTCGGCGCTCTCCAGGAGTTTGTCGAGGCTGAACTTGTTGATGAGCATCAGGCACAGGGCACAGGCGAAATTGGCGGCGTTGAAATGCCCCAGCAGGTTCAGATTGCACTGTCCCTTGCCGGTGCTGGACTCCACCTCCAGCATCATGCCTTCCTTGCGGTAGGTGATGTGCCGGACATTGAGATAGGCCCCGGCAAACAGATTTGACTTGTAAAAGTCAGGATCGCTGCTGTAAATCATGGCGCGGTTGAACGTGGCGAACAGCTTGCGCCCCCACTCATCGTCCACGTTGAGGGCCAAAATGGAATTGTTCACCATGCCCAGGAATTTCTCCTTGGCCTGGGCGTAGTTATCCATGGTGCCGTGGTAGTCCAGATGATCGCGCGTGAGATTGGTGAAGGCCCCGGCGATGAAGCGGCAGCCGTCCACCCGGCCCTGGTCCACGCCGATGGAGGAGACCTCCATCACGGCATAGCGGGCCCCCTGGGCGAGAAATTCGTGCAATTTGCGCTGCAGACTTAAGGCATTTAAGGTGGTATTGGGGGTTTTGACGAGGTGAGGCAGAAAACCGCAGCCCAAAGTCCCCAGCACGGCGCACTTCTTGCCCATCAGTTCCAGCCACTGTGCCACCAGCCAGGTGACGGTACTCTTGCCATTGGTGCCGGTGACCCCGATAAGCCCGAGTTTATGACTGGGATTATCGTAAAACCAGCAGGCCAGCGCAGCGATGCTCAGACTCTTCTTGAGCACCAGTACCGGAATGGTGAGAGCCGCGCACAGCTCCGGGTCGGGACGGTTGGAGTCCTCCACCACCACGGCCACGGCGCCTTTGTCCTGCACCTCCTTGAGGTAGTCAAGACCGTTGACATGTGCGCCTTTGAGCGCCACGAACACCATGCCGCTCTCAATTTTGCGGGAGTCCTGCTCCAAATCCACAATCTCCCGATCCTGCTCTAAGGGTTTGGCTTTCTGGACGAATTTATATAATTCTTTTAGGGTATGCATGTTCTGTCCTACATCTTCTTATCCGGTGCCACATTATACAGTTGCAGAGCCCGGGACATGACATCGCGGAACACGGGGCCCGACACGGCTCCGCCGTAGTACTTCTCGCCGCGGGGATCCTTGATGGCCACCACCAGCGCAAAACGCGGCTGCGAGAGCGGCGCAAAGCCGGCAAAGGTGCTGATGTAACGGTTGTCGTAACCGCCGCGGCCGGCGATCTTGGCCGTGCCGGTCTTGCCGGCCACACGGTAGCGGCCGATGGCGGCCTGGGTTCCGGTACCTTCGGTCACCACGGTCTCCAGGGCCTGCTGCATGCGCCTGACATCCTTGGCGTCTGCCGCCTGCAGCGCCTCCCCCGGTTTGGAGACCTTCAGTGCCGACACCGGCACCCGCCGTCCGCCGTTGGCCAGCGTGGCATAGGCCTGCGCCAGCTGCAGCGTGGTCACCGCCACCCCGTAGCCAAACCCCAAAGTGGCCACATCTATGTCTGCCCAGAAGGGACGCTGCTCGTTGAGTCTGCCGGGACTCTCGCCCACCAGACCGCTTTGACTGCGCTCCCCAAAGCCGAAGCGTCTTAACATCTCCAGCACCTTATGCGGCCCCAGTTTCATGGCCATATGCGCCATGGCGGTATTGGAGGAATACTTGATGATGTCCTTTAGGGTGCCGGTCTCCATGAAATGACTGTCGCGCACCATCTTGCCGTCCACACTGAAGGGCCTGGTATCAAACACCTTGTTCCAGGTCGCCACGCGGTTTTCCAGCGCGCTGAGCGATACGATGGGCTTTAAGGTTGAGCCCGGCTCGAAAATGTCGCTCACCGCCCGGTTCTGGGCATGATCGCTGTCAAAGTGGCTGCGCTCGTTGGGGTCAAAGGCAGGATAGCTCACCATCGCGAGGATCTCGCCTGAGAGCACGTCTATCATGACCAGAGTGCCGCTTTGAGCCTTGTTCTCCAGCACCGCCTCGCGCAGGGACTGGAAGGCCGCGCTCTGCAGGCGGTCATCTACCGACAGCATGAGATTGCCCCCGGCATTGCCCTGCTGCAGCACCTCCAGGTTCTCCACCACCCGGTCATAGCGGTCCTTGCGGGCCTTCTGCTTGGTCTCGGTGGAGCTTAAATAGCTGTTGAAGCTCTGCTCGACTCCGTAGACTCCCTCACCTTCGCCGTTGAGGATCCCCACCAAGGTGGAGTTGACCGTGCCGGTGGGATAAAAACGCCGGTAGGAATCGTGCAGGATGATACCGTCCCCGCCCAGACTTTTTAAGGTCTTGGCATCCTTGAGCTCGAGGTAGCGCTTGAGGTGCACGAAGCGCTTGCCGGGATCGGAGATTTTCTCTTCTAAGTCCTGCGGATCCTGCTCTAAGATGGAGGCCAGGCGCGCAATTCTCTTGGGATCGGTGGCCACGCCGCTCTCATGCAGCAGTTTGGGATCGGCATCGACACTCTTGACCGGCACGGAGATGGCCAGAATTCGGCCCTGACGGTCAGTGATGAGCCCGCGCGGCGGCTCATAGTAGTAGTTGCGCACCACCCTGGCATCGCTCGCGGCGATAAGCCTTTCGGGATGCAACACCTGTATCCACAGCAGACGGCCCACCAAAAAAGCGGCCAATACCGCTATGCCCAGCCACACCGCCACCACGCGAAAACGCCCCAGGCGAAAATCCTCATCGTTCACCTTGGGGCTTAAAAACTCACTCACGGCCTTGCCGCTGTCGGGCCTGGTCAGGCATTGCAGCTCTCCTGTTTTTTGTTGTCCATCTTCACCGCCGCAGGTGCGCAGGGTACCTGCTGAGGGCTTCCCCTTTAGGCAGCTGCGGCAGCCTGAAGAGGTGCGGAGTTCATTTAGTCAGGCGGATCACCACCTCATCCTCGGTGCGCGGCTGCGCCATACCCAGTTTGTCACGCGCCAGTTTTTTGATCTGCACATTCTCCGTCAGGGTCTGCTTGTCCGCCAGCAGCGCCAGCCACTCACTGTTTAAATTGTCGTTGCCGGAGTTGATTTCATTTAAGGTGGCGGTGATCATGCGCGTCTCCTGCACCTGACGGATTTTATAAACCGCAGCGCAGCCCACCAGCAGGGCCAGAATATAGACCAGCACATTTTTGAGCAGATCCTCGGCCACGGTGGGGATCAGCGCCTGAACCTGCCGTCCCACATGGCTGTAGTTGCCCTGAAAAGTCGATACCGTCTGCCCCGTAAGCGGCGGCAGCTTGATGATGTTCGCGCTCGCCAGCGCCGCGGGAGTGGCCCCGTCAGGCACTTCGTTTAAATGAATTTCATGAGAGCCGCTGACCATATCGGCGGCATCCTCGGGTGCAGAGAGCGGACGGAGCTCCGCAGCTGAAGACGAAAAAACGGCCGGAGCGCCGCTCTGAGCATTCTCAGATCCTGCTGTCTCCGGCTCCACTTGAGGGTCTTCATAGTAGTTATAGTAATTCTTAGCGGCACTGCTCATCATGATGTTAGGCTCCTTGCCAGGCGGCGGGCCGATCGTAAAGTGGCACTGCGGGCGCGCGGATTGGCCGTAAGTTCTGCCTCGTCTGCCTTAACCGGCGCGGCCACCGCACCTAAGGTGGCGCTGTTAAGCCTTAAGGACTCGGTCTGCTCAAAAGTAAGCGGCAGTGCGGCCGGCACCCGCTCTCCCGCGCTTTGTTCCTGCATAAAGCGCTTGACCAGGCGATCTTCCAGAGAGTGGAAACTTATCACCGCCAGCACGCCGTCGGGTGCGAGCACCTCCACGGCAGATTTAAGCGCCATCTGCAGTTCCTCAAGCTCGCCGTTGACCGCAATTCGCAGCGCCTGAAAGCAACGTGTGGCCTTGTGCTTGCCCACATTGCGCCCGGGTATGGTGCGCTCGATGAGCGCGGCAAGCTCCCCGGTACGGGTAAAGGGCTTTCTCTCCCGTTCCCTGACGATGGCAGATGCCACCTTGCCTGCAAAATTTTCCTCGCCGTAATCGCGGAAAATTTGCTTTAAAATGTTGCGCGGGGAGCTGTTTACCAGCTCCGCAGCGCTCATCCCATTTTCAAAATCCATGCGCATGTCCAACGGGCCGTCATGCTCAAACGAAAAACCCCGCGCTGGGTCATCAAGCTGCGGCGAAGACACACCTATATCCAGCAGCACTCCGTCTACCTTACCGGCGATACCCCACTCAGTGCACCGCTCGCCTAAGGTGGAAAAACGCGCGCGGGTCAGAGTAAAACGGCGCTCCACACTCTCAAGCTCGCGGGCACAGGCTACCGCCTGCGGATCGCAGTCTAAGGCGTAAAGCCTGCCATGTGTCCCCAAACGATCCAGAATCGCCCGGCTGTGACCGCCGCGGCCGAAGGTGCCGTCGACATAGATACCGTCCGGCTTGACATCCAAAGCGCTGAGGGCCGGCTCAAGCAACACCGGCACATGCTCATAGGGCATAAAGGTCAGAGCCTCAGCCCTTCTAAGCCCTGATGGGCGGCAAAATCCAGATCGGGAGCGCTCAACAGCTCCTCGTCACTGCGGCGCTGTTCCTCAATGTTCTGTTCGGACCACAGCTCGAATTTATTGTTCATGCCGATTAACAGCGCCTTGCGCTCTAACGAGGCAAAACGACGCAATTCGGCGGGCAGCAGGATACGGCCCTGTCCGTCCAGACTGCACTCCCCGGCACTGCCTAGCACCGTGCGCTGCACGGCCTGGCATACCGCGTCGGCGAGCGTGGGCAGACGGCCCAACACCTCCACCACTTTTTCCCACTGTGCTGCGGGATACAGCCACAGGCATCTGGAACGCAGACTGCGGGTGACGTAACAACGTCCGCCGTCATCCTTGATGAGCTGGCGGTAACGCGCGGGGATCGGCAAGCGCCCCTTGTCATCCAAGGACACCTCACAGGTGCCGCTGAGCAAACATGAACCGAACATGTGCCGATAACCGCCGTCGTCTCGTCCAGCCCTTCCGGCTGAAATTTACTGTCCTAACCTCTAAACCATCCCCCATAATCTACCACAAATTACCACTAATTCCCCCCGAGGCGTAAATATTTCTGCATAAGCCGCTGTCGAAAATGCGAGCTTATGCGAGGATAAGTGGTCGGGGAAGGGCCGCCGCGCGGCGCCTGATGACGCAATGCGAGCGGCAGAGAGCTTTAAATGTAGAGGTGATGACTCTGAGAATAGCTCAAACTGAAGGTTCTTCTGAGCGTCAGGACTCTTTACCTGCGCTCTGTTTGAGGGTCAGAGCCAGAGCGTAGAGCTCGTTGGGCCGGGCCTTGCTGCATAAAGACAGTGCTGCTACGGCAGCTTTGAGCGGGGTGGTTTTGAGCAGCATGGCCAAGGCTTCCTTGATCTCGGGTTCCACGCCGCCAGCACTATGAGAGGCCCCGGCTATCACCACCACAAACTCCCCCAACGTGCGTTTGGGATCGGCGCGCAGAAAGTCCGGCAGTTCCTCAGAGCTCATGCGATAGAAAGACTCGAAGCTCTTGGTCAGCTCCCGGCACAGGCAGATCTGGCGGCCGGGCAAAAGCTCGGCCAAAATTTCGCAGGTTTTGAGCACCCTGCGGGGTGACTCATAAAAAACCGCCGTCTCGGGACGCTCGGCCACCTCGGCGACGCACGCACGCAGCTCCTGCTCCTTGACCGGAAAAAAGCCCTTGAAGGTGAAGGCATCGGTGGGCAACGCAGCGGCCTCCAGCGCGGTGATGAGCGCGCAGGGGCCCGGCAGCGGGATCACCGCGATATGCGATTGAAGGCAGAGGGAGACCAGTTTGTACCCCGGATCATTGATAAGCGGACTGCCGGCATCGGAGATCAGCGCCACCACCCCGCCCTGGCGCACTTCCTCAATGATGGTTCCGGCCTTGCGCTCCTCAACCTGATCGTAAAGACTCATGAGTTTGGGCGCTCTGATCCCCAGGTGATCCAACAGGATCCGGGAGTGACGGGTATCCTCGGCCGCCACCAGGGTGGCAGCCTTGAGCACGGCGATGGCACGCAGCGTGATATCCTGCAGGTTGCCGATGGGAGTGGGCACCAGATACAGCCCCGGGGCAAAACTCTGTGAGCTCTGCGCCGGTGCGGCGCTGACAGCGCCACCGTCTTCTACCGTTGTTTTGGACATAATTCTCCGTGCCTCATCGCCCTGCTGCTGTCACGTGACGCTCCCCGCGCAGCGCCCGCTTTAAGATTTTACACGCAGCGGCGGTTATAATGTGGCTGTGAAATCAGCAGTCGAGGCATTCACCCCGTACTGCGCATTTATTAACACTGCTCAAAGATCCTTTATGTACAACAAGCTCAAACTTGGCGCCGCCGCAGTGGCCTGCGCCGCAGTCATCACTTTAAGCGGCTGCTCGGGAACCTCTTACACCTCAGCTATCAGCGATGCGCAGGCCTTCGGCCCGGTGCTGTCGGACTATCAGACCTACGAGACGCAGTTAGGTAAGACCCAGGGAGAGGAGCGCATCAATGCGCTGGTGCTCGCCGCGCGCAGTGCGGCTAAGGCAGGAGACAAGAGTGCCACCGCCGCCAGAACCGCCGAGCTTAACTCTCTGGCGCAGGGACCTTCCCAGCAGAACAAGGCCAACCTCATCAACGCGCTCTCCCTTTACGTCTCGGGGGAGCAGACCCGCGCCGAAGAGTACTTAAAGCTGGTCAACGCGCCTGCCCTGGTACCGGAGGGGCAGATCTTCTACTACGATCTGGTCTCCGACGTGGAGCGCGCGCTCTACGGTAAAACCTCTCAGACCCGTTACGCTCTCAATTCCTATACCGCCGACCGCAGGCTCTACCCCCTGACCTCGGGTACCCAGAGAAACCAGACGCTGCAGCGTGCCGTCAGTACCCTGCAGCTGCTGCCCGAAGGCGAGCTAAACGCCCTGCTTACCGGCTCTAACGACGTCACCGATCGCGGTTTCATCGAATACGCCCTCATCGGCAAATCCCGCAGTTCCCAGGTGCGCGAACAGCTTTACGGCGATTTCTCCCGCAAGTACCAGGATCATCCCTTAAACGAGCTCCTGGGCCGCAAAAGCGTGTCAGCTGCGGGCATCCACGTGGTCGGTCAGGAGAGTGCTCTGCCGGAGGTACAGGGCGGCATCAACTTAAAAAATGGCGATAAGGTGGCAGTACTGCTGCCGCTGTCGGGACGCTTTGCCCCGCTGGTAGGGGAGCCGGCCCGCCTGGGGATCATGGCCGCCCTGACCGATCGCAACGCCAAACTGGATGTGACCTTCTATGACACGGCCAAGATTGACGTGGCCTCATTGGTGCAGAGGCTGGAGGCCAACGGCACCGCTCTCATCCTAGGTCCGGTGCTGCGTCCGGAGGTCAGTGCCCTCAACGCCACCGCCACCAGGATCCCCTCCATCGTCCTCAACGTGCCAGCGCAGCGCGCCCAGGGTCCGCAATGGTTCTTCGACTTAGGCCCCAACTATGAAGGGGCACTGGCCGCGCGGAAGATGCAGCAAGACCAGATCAAGTCTCCGGCGGTGTTCCATACCCAGGCCAAGGATTCCCAGCGCGCGGCCGCCAGCTTCAAGGCGGTTCTAGATGCCCGCGGCGCTCAGGCCAGGCAGTGCGAACTGAGCAACGCCAACGAGGCGGCGCTGCGGCAGTCGGCCGCAGCCTGCAATGCAAGCCTAAGTGACGGCGTGTACCTGCCGCTGACCTCAGCGGAGGCCCTCAATGTCAGCCCCGCCTTAGGCAGCGTGCCGCTCTATCTTACCGACGAGAGTTATGACGGCTACAACAACAGCGCCGCGCAGATGGCCTTGAGGGGAGCGCAGTTAGGCGACATGCCCTGGCTGTTGGTGGACAGCCCGCTTAAGGCCTCATTCTTAAAGAGTCTGCCCAAGGCCAACTCCCAGGCTCAGCGTGTCTTTGCCGCAGCCTATGACAGCGTCGGCGTGGCCTTTAACTTCGCCGCGCTGCACAGCAATCGCGATGATGTGCTGCACGGTCTTACGGGCGACATCAGCTTAGGGCGTGGTGGCCTGTTGGAGACCGAGCCTTTGTGGGTGCGGTTGGGACAGGCTCGTTAAACGGTGAAGTACACCTTCTAATAATCTGACCTCACAGCTCATGACGCCGCCAAACTTGTTTAAAGGCGGCGTTGTTTTTTCATAGCCGGGAGTCGGTACGCTCACCCGCCTCTCATATACCCGGATCCGGGACGATTTCCCAATTGCCGGGCCCACTTTTTAAGGTACGCCTAAAGGCGCTGGGGGTTTGCCCTGTTTCCTTGAGAAAGACTTTGTCAAAGCGGCTTTGTGATGAGAAGGACAGCATTTCAGCCACCTGAGCGATACTGCAGGAATCATCGCGCAGCAGACGTTTGGCTGCTTCGATTTTCCTCTTTCTGATATAGCCCTCCAGGGTATAGCCGACCTCTCGTCTGAACAGCTTGACCAGATACCCGTGGCTGACCTTGAGACTCAGACACAGCTCAGAGCAGACTATTTTCTCGGCTATATGCCGGTCGATGAATTCCCGGGCCTTAGCCACCACCGCCGACAAATTTTGCTCATTACGGCTTCCCTGCTGCAGGTTCCTGACCTTGTGACAGCAGGTCATGGCACACTCCCTAGCCAGGGCACGGGCCTCCTCGGGGGTACGGCTGTCCTCTACCTGCAGAATGTAGGCGTCGGCGCATTGGTACATCTCCTCCACGCTCACCCCACCCAAGATGCCGGCTCTGGTGGCGACGATCACGTCAACTATGGAAAGGTTACGGGCATTGCGCATGGGATCACGCCCCACTGTACCGCGCATGCCGGCATAGGGAGAATTCAGGGTGTCGGTCAGATCCTGCTCGTTGCCCTCCCGTATAGCCCCAATGATGCTTTCCTCAAAGATGCGGGGATCGTGGGGTCGCAATTCCACGGACATACTGCGTCTCACCGGTTCAGAGCCCATAGGTGCACGCAACGAAAATGAGTTTTCCACAAACGTCTTAAGTTCAATACGTTCACCGTTTATGGCATGGTTTACACTGAGCAGAATAGCCGCCAGTTTTACACTCTCGCAGTGCATCAGGACGCAGTTGGCAGCATGATGTTTGAGGGCGTAAAGCCTGCAGAAATTCTGATCCACAGGCACGTTGGCCACCGGCCCCAGCAACAAGGTCAGATGAGGCCCGCATCTGACGCCGCCATAGAGAACGGGCAGTTCTTCAAGGAACAGGCATACCCCCTCTGCTCTTACTCTGACAATTAACTTGTGCACGAAAGCACTGTCGCTGGCCAGCACATTCCAACGATCGCCTCTGCTCTCCGACAAATGTTCGGGAGTGCTGCCATCTTCCCTGCGCACGGTAAAGGGTATAGGCAGAAGATTGGTCATAAGACTGAGCAGGTATGACAATTTGTGAGCTTCATCCCTGTCATTTTTATATTCAAAATCTGCCTGCTCCTTATCAATCATTTGTAATCCGTAAAAACAATAGGTTAAAAGGGACAGTTACCAGGAATAAACTGCTTGTGGCCCATACATAACTGCGGCCAAGGCTTGTCAAAGAATTTTCTACGGTTTTAAATTCAAAATCGGCAAAATAAGTTCAGGAAAAGGTGAGATAACACCGCTCTTTCAAAAAAACGCCGTGCCAAAACAACCTAAAAGCACGGCGTCTTAAGTTCAAGGAACACCTAAGAAGTAAATCAGTTCATGAACATGCCGCCATCTATATTGATGGTCTGACCGGTGATATAGGCCGCATCATCGGAGGCCAGGAAGGCAATCACACCGGCAATGTCGGAGGGTTTGCCGGCATAACGCAGCGGAATGGCGTCAACCCACTCCTGCATCAGCTCACCCTTCTTATACTGTTTCTTGTCGGTTGACAGCATCTGTCCCCATACCCGATCGTTGTACTCCCACATCTCGGTGACAATGATGCCCGGACAGAACGCATTGACGGTGATATGGTGCGGTGCCAGTTCGATGGCCAGCGACTGGGTGATGCCTATCACACCCATTTTGGCGCAGGCATAGTGCGGGGTATAAATAAAGCCCTTGCGGCCCTGTCCCGAGGAGGAGTTGATCAGACGGCCCTTGTCCTGCTTGACCATGATCCGCGCAGCCTCGCGGCAGCACAGCCACTCGGCCACGGCATCAACCTGCACCACCTTGTTAAAATCCTTCAGGGACATTTTCTCGAGATGCTCGATGGTGATGATGCCGGCGTTCTGCACCGATACGTCCAGATGTTTGAAGTCCTGCTCCACCTGCTTGTAGAAAGCGACCACCTGCTCTTCATCGGTAACATCCAGTTTGACCGCCTTGGTCTTGACCTTGTACTCATCGGCAATTCTCTTGGCGGTATTCTCTACCTCATCGAGCAGATCGGTGATGACCACATTGGCACCTTCCTGGGCAAAACGTACGGCAATGCCCTCGCCTATGCCGCGTGCGGCACCGGATACCACCACGGTAGCATCTTCAAAACGTCTCATAATAATCTCCTTATGTTATGAGCAAAAATAAATATCATTGCAGGTTCAATAAGTTCCTGCGATAGATCCTTAAAATTCAAGAGTCATGCTCACGGCGTGATCCCACTGTTTCTTGCACAAGAGCAGTTCCTCATGCCGCTTCAGATCAGGTGTAAAGGTTTCATGTTGCGGAATTAAGCGCTCAAGCTCAGAGTCTGCAAGATGGTCCTTGCACTTCATGGCCAAAAGGCCCGCGCCGATGGCCGAGAGTTCCGGCGTGTCGCTGCGCGACACCGGACAGCCCAGGAGGTCGGCCTGAAATTGCATTAACGCGCTGTTCTTGGTGGGACCGCCGTCGGTCATCAGGGTGGCAAGCTTGAACCCTTCGGCTTTTTTCATGAACTCGATGACATCCGCAATCTGGTAAGCGATGCTCTCCAAGGAGGCCCTGATCAGGTGGGCGGTAGTGGTGCCGCGGGTCAGTCCCACCACGGTACCGCGCGCTTTTTCGTTCCACCACGGTGCGCCGGCCCCGGTGAGCATGGGGACAAAGTAGACCCCCATATTGTCAGAGGTGGAGTTAAAGATGCCGTTGATGTATTCGTTGGCATCTTTTCGCTCGAACACTCCGGTCACAGTGGCCATGAAGTTCAAAGCATCGCCGGTGTGAGCAATGTTGCCCTCCAAACCGTAGGTGATCCTCTGTCCGTCATGCCAGGCAACGGTGGTGGCCAAAGGACCCACCGAAGTGTCGGCGGTGAAAAGCGGTGCCATCACCGAAGAGCCGGTGCCATAGGTGGCCTTGACAAACCCGGGGCGGCCCAGACAGTGTCCGTACAACGCCGCATGGGAATCACCGATCATTGACATCACGGGAATGCCGTCGGGTATACCGCGCAGTCCCAGCGTCGAACCGAAATTGAAGCTTGAAGGATGGATCTCAGGCAGTGCTGCCGCCGGAATACCGTAGAAGGAGAGCATTTCCTGATCCCAGCGTGCCTCCTTGAGGTTTAAAAGCTGCGTGCGGGCCGCGTTGGAGTAGTCACAGCCAAATACCTTCTGCCCGGTCAGGTTCCACAGCAGCCAGGAGTCGATGGTGCCCAGGCAGATCTTGCCTGCCGCCGCCAGCTGCTGTCCGTCCTTGGTGTTGTCGAGCAGCCAGCGGAATTTGCTGCCGGCAAAGAGAGTGGCCACCGGCAGGCCGGTGACTTCCTTGATGCGCTGGGCCTTGCCCTGCTCGCGCAGTGAAGCGCAGAAATCTGCCGTACGCGAGCACTGCCAGGTGATGGCGGCATTTAAGGGTTCACCGCTGTCGCGGTACCAGCCTATACCGGTCTCGCGCTGATTGCTGATGCCGATGGCACCGACCCGG
Source organism: Succinivibrio sp. (assembly GCA_017469335.1). Taxonomy (GTDB): domain Bacteria; phylum Pseudomonadota; class Gammaproteobacteria; order Enterobacterales; family Succinivibrionaceae; genus Succinivibrio. The sequence continues at coordinate 33,600 of JAFUGP010000111.1, forward strand.
TTGGGGTCGAGTTGCCCTATGACCTCAGCCACCACCTCAATGGTGCGCTCCACCAGCACCTTGCCGTCCTGTTCCACCCAGCCGGGGTTGGGGGTGTCGATCTCCAATGCCCGTGAGGCCTTGCCCAGAATCTTGCCCTCACCGTCGATGGCCACCGCCTTGCAATTGGTGGTGCCCTCGTCGATGGCAATCACTATATCCTTCGTCATGATGTGTCTCCTTCTAAGCCGCGCTTTCCTTGCCGCCGGTTACCTCAGCCGTACGGGACATCAGCACCACCTTGCGCTGCAGTCTCTCCTGGAACTGATCGATGATGACGGCCGCGATAATCACCATGCCCTTAATCACCATCTGCCAGAAATTGCTCACGCCCATCATCACCATGCCGTCGGCCAGAAACACAATGACAAACGCGCCGATGATGGAGCCCAACACCTTGCCGCGTCCGCCGGCTAACGAGGTGCCGCCCAGGGCGGCCGCGCCGATGGCGTCCATCTCGAACATGTTGCCGGTCATGGGGTGGGAGGTTAAGAGCTGCGAGGCCAGGATCAGGCCGACAATGGCCGAACAGACCCCGGAGAAAATGTAGACGAACAACTTAGTTTTGATGATCGGCACACCGGCCAGCCTGGCGCCGTTTTCGTTGCTGCCGATGGCGTAGATGTAGCGTCCCAGCGGGGTTTTATTGGTGATGTAAATGGCAATTAAGGTCATCACCACCATGATCCAGATTGGGATATAAATACCCAGCACCGTGCCGCTGCCAAGTTCGGCAAAGCCGGTATTACCCAGCTCTTCTAAGCCCACCAGATTGGGAAAGGTACTGCCGTTGTTGACCAACAGTGCCGCACCACGGCCTATGTAGAGCATACCCAGAGTGCAGATGAAAGGAGCCACACCGCACTTGGTGATGATGACACCGTTTACCAGTCCCACCAGGCCGCCGAAGATCATCACGATGATGATCACCTCGATCACGCTGAAAAAGAGCATGTGGTCGCCGAAGGTCACGCCCTGGGTCAGCAAAAGACCGGCGATCATGCCGCCCAGGCCTACCACCGAGCCTACGGACAGATCGATGCCCGCAGTCAGGATGACCAGGGTCATGCCAATGGCGATAAGGCCGGTGATGGCCACATGCTGAGTCATAATCAGCAGGTTGGACACGGTAATGAAGTTGCTGACCATGAAGCCGAAGAACAGGACCACCGCCAGCAGTGCAATGAAGGTTCTGGCCTTCAAGAGCAGCATGTAAATCTGATACTTATTGTTCACTTTTCACTTCCTGATTTAAGAGGGGTTATAACTTCACCGGGGTAGAGGCACGAATGATGCGCTCTCGGTCCAGTTCCTCGCGCGGAATGTCGGCGGTGATTTTGCCGGCGGCGAGCACCAGTACCCGATCCGACAGTGCCATGACCTCATCCAGCTCCGAGGAGGAGAACACCACCCCCATGCCGCTGGCGGCGAGTTTGCCTATCTGCTGATACACATCCTGCTTGGCACCCACGTCAATGCCGCGGGTGGGTTCGTCCAGCAGGATCACCTTGGGCTTGATCAAAAACTGCTTGCCGATCACCACCTTCTGCTGATTGCCGCCGGAGAGCGAATTGACCGGCAGATTCATGTTGCTGACCTTGATGGACAGATCCTTAATCATGCCGTTGACCAGCTCTCGTTCATGGTGCTCGTTGCAGGGCCTGAGAGATTGATAGAAGGGAATGAGGCACAACTGCGTCATGGTCATGTTGGCCTTGATGGACATGATGGCCAGCACCCCTTCCTTTTGGCGATCCTCAGGCACAAACGCCAGTCCGCGCCTGAGCCTTAACTGATACGAGAGCCCTTCCAGCGCCGCGCCCTCCATTTCAACGCTGCCGCCCTGATATTCCAACAGCCCCAGGATGGAGTTGAACAGCTCGGTGCGCCCTGCTCCCAAAAGGCCGTAGATACCGATGACCTCTCCGCGGCGCAACGAGAAGCTCACATGGTCAAGCTGGTAGCCGCCGGTCTCCTTAAAGGAGGTCAGATCTTTGAGCTCCAGAACCTTTTCGCCGTATTCGGCCTTGTGATAGTCAAACTGTTTTTTCTTGGCGCCGACCATGTTTTCGATGATCCAGGCGATGGAGGCGTCCTGACGGTGCTTGGCACCCACGAACATGCCGTCGCGAAAAATGGAGATCTCATCGCCTATTTCCATCAATTCTTCCAGACGATGAGAGATGTAAATGATGGTTACGCCTTTTTCCTTGAGCTGCCTGATGACGCGAAAGAGGTTGCGCACCTCGGCCTGGGACAGCGCGGAGGTGGGCTCGTCCATGATGAGCACGCGCGCATCCTTGGACATGGCCCGAGCAATTTCAATCAGCTGTCGGTGCCCTACACCCAGATCGCCTAACATGGTATGGGGGTCGACTTTGAGGTCGAGGTTTTCGAGCAGTTCCTTGGCCTTTTGATATTCGGTTTTGGTGTCGATCACTCCCTTATGGAAATGTTCATGAGCGATGAAGATGTTGTCCATCACGCTCATGTTGGCAAAAAGGTTGAGCTCCTGAAAAATGATGGCCACCCCGTGCTCTTCGGCTTTGGCCGTTGACTCAAAGCTCACTTCCTCGCCATCCATCAGGATGCGGCCTGAAGAAGGACGCTCCACTCCGGCGAGCATGCGCATCATGGTGGACTTACCGGCGCCGTTCTCGCCGATGAGCACGTTAACCTTATTGCGATAAACCTTGTAGTTGACGCTTTTGAGGGCGGTGATACCCGGATAGACTCTGGTCAGATCCAAAGTCTCCATGATCACCTCATCCTGCGCCTTGCCCTTATCTAAAGTCGCATCTGGCATGGACGTTCTCCTACTTGTTAAGCTCGGCAGGAGCAATCTGAATCATGGACGGCGACCCCGGGACATCCCAGCTGCTGAAGGCGCCCAATACTTCTATGCTCTCACCGGGTTCAAAGGCCTTGCCCTCCAGCTTCTTGAGGCAGTAAGCATTGATTTTTTCACCAAATTCGCCATAGACAGTCTGATCGTTGAAGTCCAAATAAGAGACGGATTTGAGCACATCCCTCAGCGCCGTATCCCCGACCACCGGGCCTATCTTCACTTTCACCTCTGCGCCTTTGGGGGTTGTCACGCTGAGAGTCCCGCGACGGGACTGGGTGTTGACCGACTTGATCTGGCCCTTGAGTTTGACGGGAAAGTTGCACTGGATGTCCGGCGACTGACGATAGCCGTATTGGGTGCACAGTTGGCCGAAATCAGCATTGGGATCGGAGAAAAGCTCTATCAAATCATCGATGTCGGTGGCAGAATCTCTCAGCTGCCCCGTTAAGTCCCGGTCAAAAATCTCTGCTATTTGCGAGAGCAGCGGCGACTCGGGGGTTTGCAGCTGCTTGAACTCTTCCTTGGTCACTATCCGGAAGCCGCACAGCAGCAGCGAAACCACGCCCCACGTCGTCAGCAACATCACTACCTTTTTCATGCACACCTCAATTTGAGTACCTGAAACCTCCTTGGATGTCAGGCAAAGACGACCAAGGACCACACCGTTGCGTGCCTTCTGCCCAAGGGCTTTTTCACGCGGTTAAGGCACAACACTCCCGCGGCGGCATGGGCGCTGTAAAAAAGCGGACAAAAAACGCCCTATCCCGCTGACATTCCGGGTTCTAAACCCCAATATCTGGAAAACTTGCAGCCTGACGCTGCCATGAGTGCGGCGGGGTGGCCCCGCCGCTGTTACGTGTTACACACGCCTTACGAGGGCTTACTGATACAGGAAGTCCTTGACGCGATCGGCGTTGGTTTTGTCAATGAAGATGCCTTTGTGCATGACGCGCTCTTTCTCGGGCTTCTTGCCGTTGTTGAGATACTCGTCCACGGCCTTCACGCCCTGCACGGCCAGCTCCTGGGCCTGCAGCATGGCGGTGGCTTTGAGCTCTCCGGCCTTGATGGAAGCCATCTCGTCGTTGGAGCCGTCAATGCCTACCACTACCACATCATTGCGTCCGGCATTCTTCAGCGAGGCGATGGCACCTAAGGCCACCGGGCCGTTGCCGCAGATCACGCCCTTGATGTTGGGGTTGGCCTGCAAAATGGAGTCCATGGCCTGCTTGCCCGGCAACAGAGCGCCTTTGCAGTCCTGTCTGGCGATCATCTTCATGTCCGGATACTGATCCAGCACCTGATGGAAGGCCTTGGAACGGGTCACGCAGTTGTTGTCGGCCAGACTGCAGGTCAGCTCGACGTAATCGCCCTTCTCGCCCATGAGTTCGACGAAGCGGTTGGCCACATCAGAGCCGGCCTGGAAGTTGTTGTGCGTCAGCTGCACCAGCGCAATGCCGTCCTTGACAATCTCACGGTTGATCAGGGCCACCGGAATGCCGGCATCAACGGCTTTCTGCACGGCCGCCACGGAAGCGGTCGAGTCGGCGCAGTCCACGATAATGCCTTTGACTTTCTGGCCGATGGCGTTGTCAAAGAGCTCGTTTTGCTTTTTGACGTCCTCGTCGTGAGCCAGTACCAGGGTGTCATAACCCATGGCCTCGGCCTGACGCTTGGCACCTGCCGCCTCGGCGGCATAGTAGGGATTGTCCAGAGCGTTCACGAAAATCGCGATGGTGCCCTTGCTGGAAGCGGCCTGGGCGTTGAACGCAAAACACGAAGCGGTGGCGGCAGCCAGTGCCAGTACGGTCAATTTTTTCATGATGAAGTTTCTCCAAATGACAAACATGAAAGCGAAATAAAAGTTATAAGTTCCACACCATGCCGGCCGACCGGGGTTGGCCGGCGTCTCTTTGCTTTACCAGACCTGATAGCCACCGTCGATCAGAATATCGACACCGGTTATCATGTCGGAGCCGTTGCTCGCCAGGAACAGCACCGCCGCGCCGATCTCGTCGGTATAGGCGAATCTGCCCATGGGGATCATCTTCTTCATGTCTTCACCCTTCTGGCCGTCCCAGGCCTTCGCCCCCATGGGGGTAAGCACCACGGTCGGTGAGATGGTGTTGACGCAAATGCCGTAGGGAGCGAGTTCCTTGGACATCACTTTGCTCATGCCCAGCACGCCGGCCTTGGAAGTGGCGTATGCCACATGGTTGTCCAAAGCCACCGTGGCAGCCTGGGAGGCGATGAAGATGATCTTGCCGCCGTGCTTGTCGGCGGTCATGATCCGGGCCGCTTCCTGCGCACTTAAGAAGGTACCGGTGAGATTGACCGCCATATGGGTTTCCCACTCCTTGAGCTCGGTCTCCAGCATCGGCTGCAGCATCACGTAGCCGGCACAGGTAACCAGAATGTCCACGGTCCCGAACTTCGCCTTGACCTCGGCAAAGGCCTTACGCACTGAATCTGCGCTGGTAACGTCGCACTCAATGGCCACGACACGGCTTTGATCTCCAAATTCCTTAAGGGTCGCCTCCTTCTTGGGGGCCTCAAAGGGCGGATAGAGCAAAGCCAGTTTGGCGCCCTTCTGGTACATCAGACGGTTACTGGCCATGGCGATACCGCCAAAACCACCGGTAACCACTGCTACCTTGCCCTCTAAAGACTCATTGGGGTCGACACCATATTTGAGGTTGACGTCATAATCAGTCGACATTTGTATACTCCTCTGTTTGTTTGATACGGCGGCTCTCCCCGCCGCTGGATTAAAAATGGATTACATCAGCAGACCGCGCGCGGCCTTGGCAATCCCCTCACCGGTGAGGCCGTAGTGCTCAAACACCTGCTTGGAGTTGCCGGTGATGACCGGAGCGTCGGGCAGGGCCTGGGTCAGGCACTTGCGCGGGCAGCTCTCGCCCACCACCTGCGCGACCATCGAGCCTAAGCCGCCG
>JAFUGP010000112.1 GCA_017469335.1 Succinivibrio sp.
CGCGACAGTGCCCATGAGGACTTCTATCACGGGTTTTTATCCGGAGTGCTGTCGGTGGCCTTAGATGATGAAACCTTAAAATCCGACACCGAGAGCGGGGATGGCTATGCCGATTTGCTCCTGTACTCTGACTACTTAAAGGTAGCAGCCATACTGGAATTTAAAAAGGTAGCCGACGGTGAGGATTATGACAGTGTCTGCGCGGGAGCTCTTTCCCAAATAGAAGAGAAACGCTACGCCGCCCCCTTTGAGCAGAAAAAGTACACTATCTTAAAATACGGCATCGCCTTTCGTGGCAAGAAGTGTCTGGTTTTGATGCCTGACTAAACTTGAGCTCACCTTGTTCGGCTCCGCTCTGCTACCCCTGTCACTTCCTTGAGAATCAGGACGATAAAAAACCGCCCACAAGGGCGGTTTTTTCAAGAAACTCAAGAGCGAATATTACTCTTCTTTTTTAGGTGCAGTTGTTTTCTTGACCGCTGTCTTCTTCGCGGCAGCTTTTTTAGCAGCGGTTTTCTTGGCGGCAGGTTTAGACGTACCCTGCTGTGCTTCCTCTTCGAGGCAGCGCTCGCCATAAATCGCCGCGCCGATAATGCCTGCCAAATTCAGATTGGTGGCGGTCACTACCTGGGCACGGGTTTGCAATTTGTCGGAATACTTGTCAAATTTCTTTGAGGCTCCGCCGCCCAACACAATGAGATCGGGGGAGAGCAAAAATTCCATGTGCTGGAGATACTCGTTGACGCGCTTACCCCAGTCTTTCCATTTGAGATCCTCACGCTCCTTGACAATGCCGGAGCAGTAACGCTCGGCGTCTCCGCCGTTTAATTCCACATGACCCAGCTCGGTGTTGGGGATCATGACGCCCTTGTAGAAAATGGCCGTACCGATACCGGTACCAAAGGTAAGGAACAGTACCACATCCTTGCGCCCTTTGGCAGCGCCGAATTTAAGCTCGCACAGACCGGCCACATCGGCATCGTTAGCCACGAAAACCTTGCGGTTTAGGATCTGGGAGAACAGGCGCTCAATCGGCACGTTAATCCAGGTTTTGTCCACGTTGGCCGCAGTCAGAACCGTACCGTTGATGATACGTGAGGGAAAACCACAGGCCACCGGGCCGTCAAAGTCAATTTGGTCCACCAATTGCTTGAGGACCTCGCCTACGGCCTGGGGAGTGGCCGGTTGCGGTGTCAGCAGACGAAGCCTTTCGGTCTTAAGCTCGCCGGTTTCCGTGTCAACCACCGCACCTTTGATGCCGGTGCCGCCGATGTCAACGCCCAAAATTTCCATTTCTGTGGTGCTCCTTTACGATGCAGAAAAAACACAAACTCTGCTGATAGGTTAAAGCAAAAATACCAAGGGCCCGAATTAATGTCACCGAGCTCTTGCGTTAGTTCACATTTTTATGGGGGAGTATGTTGCTGCGCCGGGGGAGTCCGTCAAGGGCAGACTGATTTGAACATGTCGAACCGCGCCGATTTTAGCAATACCCGCGGGATGGTAGTCCTTTACGCAGAAGAGTGAAATCAAGTTCCTTTTTAACAAAAGTGCCCGTGCCTGCCGCAGGGATCGTGATCTCAATCACTAATGTTGTAATTGCGGCTAATTATAGTGAGCATAGGTTTTAGTCCCGGCAGTTGCAGGCAGGCTCCGGGATGAAGCGTACAACCGGGCCTGCTCACTGCGTGTCGCGGTTCAGGCTTTGCAAGGAGTTACAAATGCCGAGATTTATGTGGTTTATCATTGCCGTGGCGGGCCTTATTTTGGGCTATATCTTCTATGGCAAGTTCGTGGAAAAGGTCTTTGGCGCCGATCCCACCCGTAAGGTTCCGGCCATTACCAAGGCCGACGGCGTGGACTACGTCCAGATGCCGACCTGGAAGGTCTGGCTCATTCAGCTTTTGAACATCGCAGGCGTAGGTCCGGTGTTCGGTCCCATTATGGGTGCCCTCTATGGTCCTACCGCGCTGTTGTGGATTGTGCTGGGCAGTATCTTCGCCGGTGCGGTGCACGATTACTTCTCCGGTATGCTGTCGGTCAGATACGGCGGTGCCAACGTACCGGAAATCGTAGGACAGAATTTGGGCAAGGTAGCCCGCGGCCTGATGGCAGTATTCGCCATTTTGCTGCTGTTGCTGGTAGGCACGGTGTTCGCGACCGCACCGGCAGGGCTGCTGGCCAAGCTCACTCCCGATCTGGCTACCAAGTTGCTGGGTGAAAGTCCGGTCTTAGGCACTTTCGGGATCTGGCTGGGGATCATCTTCATCTATTACTTTGTCGCCACCTTGGTGCCGATTGACAAACTCATCGGCCGCATCTATCCCTTCTTCGGCGCACTGCTCATCATCATGGCGCTGGGCATGACCATCACCATGTTCACGCAGTTAGGCGATCAGTTCTATTCCTGGGCAGACTGGTCGCAGAACCAGCACCCGACTCACGACCAGGACGGCAATCAGCTGCCGCTGTGGCCTCTGATGTTCATCACCATTGCCTGCGGTGCTCTTTCGGGCTTCCATTCCACGCAGTCTCCCTTGATGGCGCGCTGCCTGAGGAACGAGCGTGACGGTCGTCTGGTGTTCTATGGCGGGATGATCAGCGAAGGCTTCATCGGTTTGGTGTGGGCCACGGTCGGTATGACCTTCTACCCCACGGTACAGGAATTCCTGGCAGCCGGTGCCCCGGCCAATGTGGTGTACACCACCAGTGTGGCTCTGATGGGCTCGGTAGGCGGCGTGCTGGCCATCTTAGGTGTGATTGTGCTGCCGGTGACCTCCGGTGATACGGCCTTCCGTGCTGCACGTCTGACTATCGCAGAACTGGCTCATTATGATCAGACCAACAAGATAAGACGTCTGACCATCGCCGTGCCGGTGTTTATCTTGGGCATCATCCTCTCGCAGATCGACTTCAACATCATCTGGCGCTACTTCGGTTGGTCCAACCAGTCGCTGGCGGCCATCATGCTGTGGGCCTCGGCAGCTTACCTCTATCGCAAGGGCAAACTGCACTGGATCTGCACCATCCCGGCCTTCTTTATAACCGCCGCCTCGGTGTCCTTCATCGTGTATGAGCCCAACATGGGTCTGCACATGGGTATTCCGGCGGCCAATGTCACGGGCTTCGTGGTGGCAGTGGTGATCCTGGCACTCTTCTTGAAGTTCGGCCGCAAGCCGGTGGCAGGATCTGATACCAGCGCCTAGAGCGCGGCAGACCTGAACCTAAGGCCTCCGTTTGACAGACGGGGGCTTTTTTGTGCCCGATCCCCTACAGCGGAGAGCCCAAGTGCCGAGGCTGGGCTGAAATTTGGGCATTTCATTGCTTAGTATTGCTACTAGGCTCAGAAAATCAATTGATTTTTGCCGTTAAAATGTTCTTATTTGCCGCGGGTTAAATACCACGCCCCCTAACTTATCTCATGGAGAACTTTATGGCCAATAATGAAAAAACCTCCCTGCTGCAATTCGAGGTTCTTGAGCAGGAAAGTCCGCGAGCCAAGGTGCGCGCCTCGGAGCTGTGCGTGCAGCTCAACAATCTTTCGTTGGAGAAGACCTTAGAGCGCATCGATGTTCTCAAGCAGCTGTTAGGTGAGTTCGGTTCCAATCTGGAGTTGCTGCTCAATTTCAAATGCCTCATCGGCGGCAACATTTTTATCGGCAAGAACGTGCACATCATGTTCAACTTCACCATCATGGATCGCAGCCGGGTGGAGATTGGTGACAGCACCTTCATAGACTCGGATTGCAGCATTTACACCACACCTTTTGGGATCCGCAACACCAAGGATGGCAAACAGCGTAACAGTCAGAATCTTTCGGCGCCGGTGAAGATCGGCAACAACGTGTTCATAGGAGCCCACAGTGTAATATTCGGCGGTGTGTCCATCGGTGACAACGCAGAAATTCTGCCCTGTTCGGTGGTTACCAGAAGCGTGCCGGCCAATACGGTTTACGGCGGACCCGCAGCGGCGGTACATGCCGACTCAACTCCGCTTGACGAAGCCCAAGAGCAAGGAGAGGAATAAATTAGTGACGGGGCCTGGGAGGGCCCTTGCAAACCCAGGAGTCCGCCATGGCAAGTAATCTGCCGCTGCAGGTCTTCAGCAGCTCTGAGATCCGCTATATCGAGTCACAGTACGCCGCCGGCCACAACGGGCACTGCTATGATCTGATGGAGAAAGCAGGTCAGGCAGTATTCGCGCAACTGCTGCGTTACGTGCCCGCGCCCTCCGAGGTCTGGATTTTTAACGGTAGGGGTAATAACGGCGGTGACGGGTATATTGCGGCTGCCTGTCTGAAAATGCACAACATTCCTCACCGCGTGTTCGCCTTAGGTGAGCCGCGGGAGGGCAGTGAGGCCTGTACCGCATTTCGGTACTACCAGTCCATGAACGGCAAGGTGGAATTTGAGTTGCCCTCTCCCAATGACACTCCACCGGATGCCATCATCGATGCTTTGCTAGGTACCGGCATAGAAAGCTCTCCTCGTGAGCCGGCCTCGTCCTGGATCCTCTTTGTAAACCGGTGTAACTGCTTTACGCTTGCCGTGGATGTGCCCTCGGGGCTGAACGCCGATACCGGGGAGGTGCCGGGGGAATGCGTCAGCGCCGACGTTACGGTCTGCATGCTGGGCTTAAAGCCGGGACTGTTGACCGGTGAGGGGGTGGACTTTGCCGGTGAGGTGGTTTTTGAGTGGCTGGGGATTGACGCTGCCAAATTTTACGACCACACCAAGGCTGAAAAACTGCCCAAACTTCCCTGCCGCAGACGTGGCTATGAGGATATAGTCGACGAACTGCCGGTAAGGGTTCCCTCGTCCAACAAGTCAGACAGCGGTAAAGTGCTGATTATCGCCGGCTCTGCCGGGATGGGCGGCGCGGCTATTCTGTGCGGTGAAGGTGCGCTGCGCAGCGGCGCAGGTCTGGTCAAGGTAGCTTTGGATCGGGTCAATCTCAGTGCCTTAAACGCGGTCCGTCCCGAGCTTATGAGCGTAGATATCGATGATGAAGACGCGGTGGAGCAGGCTCTGGACTGGGCGGAGGTGGTGGCCATCGGGCCCGGTCTGGGCCGCGAGCAGCGTACCGTGCGCATGCTCGGGCTTCTCAACGGCCATCCCGCTTTGCCGCAGGTATGCGATGCAGATGCGCTTTACTTTTTCAAAGACGACCTGCTTGAACCCAGCGTAAGACGCGTGATCACCCCGCACCCGGGAGAAGCGGCCCGCCTTTTGGAATGCTCGCCCGAGGAGATCAATCGTAATCGTCTGGAGGCGGCCTTTGAGCTGCAGCGCCTGTTTCAGGGAGTGGTACTGCTCAAGGGCGCCGGTACCGTCATCTGTGACGGCAAGCGCTTTACCATCATCAATGAGGGCTCCGCGGCCATGGCCACCGGAGGGATGGGAGATGTACTCACCGGGGTCATCGCCGCACTCATAGCCCAGGGGTTGTCGGTGCAGCAGGCAGCGGTATGCGGTGCCTGTCTGCATGGGCGCGCCGGGCAGATGGCCGGCGAGGAAGGCGGAATGATAGGAACTCTGCCCTCCGATCTGATGCCACAGCTGCGCTCTTTGGTCAATGGCAGGCGTTTTGCCTGAGAGATGGTCTGGGCATGAGTGAAGTTACTCTGATTTTGGAGAACGAGGCCAAGACCCTGGCGCTGGGGGCTGCACTGGGAAAGTCTCTCAGTCCGCTGTGCCTCAAATTGGGCCGTGCGCTTTTAATTGAGCTCAGAGGCGAACTGGGGGCGGGCAAGACCACGCTTGCGCGCGGGTTGTTGCGCGCATTGGGCTATGCTCAGGCGGTCAAATCTCCCACCTATGCCTTAGTGGAGCCCTATGAACTGTCCGGGCACGAAATCTATCACTTTGACCTCTACCGCCTGCGCGATCCCGATGAGCTTGAATATCTGGGAGTGCGTGATTATTTTGCCCGTCCCGCGCTCTGTCTGGTGGAGTGGTTAGAGCAGGCTCAGGGCCGCCTGCCGCCGCCTGATGTGGTGGTGGCGCTCAGTTACATCACGTCAGGCCGGGAGGCTATGGTACAATCTCTGCTGCCAGAACTGCCTGCCGCAACATGCTGCGGTGAGCTTGCCTAAGCCAGTTTAAGCCCCGGGGATCCTGCTTTGCCCGCCTGCCGTCTGTTCAGTTTTAAACATCTCAGCTTCCGCCTGCGGAACTTTGGGGCGTTGCTCCCAGTGATCATGCTGACGCTGTTTCTGCCCTTAAATTCGCTGGCCGCCAACGTCAATGCCCTGCGTTCTTTTGCCAACACCGACAAAACTCGGGTGGTGTTTGATTTTGATTCCAAGCCGGGATACAGCGAGGCCACCTTGCAGAACGGTAACGTGGTGGTACGCGTCAAAAGCCCCGGCAACCAGGCCAAGGCACCGCGGGAACTCAAGGATCTTTCCCCCAAGAGCTGCCTCAAAGGTTTAAGCGTGATGCGTGAGGGGCAGGATCTGCGCTATATCTTCAAGTCAGGGTCCTGCGGAAGAGCCAATATTTTTTTGCTGAGTCCCCGTGACGGCAACCCCAACTGGCGGCTGGTGGCCGACTTTCCGCACTCCAGCACCGGTGCCAACGAGGTGGCCCGCAAGGCACAAAACCTCAAACCCTCCGGCACGCAGATAAGTGAAGAGCAGCGCAAGAAGGAAAAAGAGCTGCTTTTGAAGTACAGCTCGGTGGGACGTGACGGTCTGCGTACCATGACACCCGCGCAGATGAGTCAGTACCAGAAAAAGCTTGAGGAACTGCGCGAGAGTTATGCCCAGCAGCGTATTCGTGAACATGACGCAGAACTGAGCAAAAACAGCGGTACTGCCAAAAATACCGCGGACAAAAGTACCGCTGACAAGAATGCCGCCAAGACCCCCGGCGCAGCTGCCCCCAAAGCTCCTGCCTCAACTGCGGATAAAAAAGCCCCCGCAGACGCGGCGGTCAAAAGCACCGCAGCTGCGGACAAAAAGCCTGTTGCCAAAACAGCGGTGGAGGAGGTCAAGGATACGGCTGCCCCGCCGCAGCCCGTGGCGGTCAAGGCCGGAGTGAGGCCTTTCATCATCGCGGTGGATGCCGGCCACGGCGGCAAGGATCCCGGCGCTATCGGGGCGCGCGGCGTCAAGGAGAAGAATGTCACCTTGGCCATTGCCACGGCCTTAGCCAAATACATCAATACCGATTCTCGCTTTCGCTCGGTGCTTATCCGTTCCCGCGACGTATTCGTGAATTTGGACAGGCGCTCTGAAATCGCCCGCCAGAAGAAGGCCGACATTCTCATCTCCATTCACGCCGACTCGGTGGAAAGCGGGGCGGACGTCACCCGGGGAGCCTCGGTGTGGGTGCTGTCCAACAATCGGGCCCAGCGAGAAATGGGCAAGATCCTGCGTGATGACAAGGCGCAAAAAGATCTGATAGGCGGGGCCGGCAAGGTACTCTCCGACAGCTCCCAAAGCTCGGACAACCCCTATCTGGCGGCAACCATTCTCGACATGTCCTCGGCACAGACCCGCTCTGAGGGCTATTTGTTGGGCGATGAAATTCTGCAGTCCCTGGCAGGTTTCACCCATGTGCTCAAACAGCATCCCATCCATGCCTCACTGGCGGTCTTAAAATCCCCCGATATACCCTCACTGCTGATCGAGACGGGATTTTTATCCAACCCCTATGAGGAGATCCAGCTCAATCAGCCCAACTATCAAAAGCAGATTGCCTATCATATTTTTCAGGGCATACGCAAATACTACGAGAAGTACCCGGCCAAGAAGATCGCTTCCCGCCAGGAGAATGCCCTAAGGCAGAGCGCACCGGCCACGGTTACCGTCAAAAAAGGGGATTCACTTTCCTCGCTGGCTAAAAAGTACAATACCTCGGTAGCCGAGCTTAAGAAACTCAATTCTCTCAAGAGCGACACGGTTTATCCCGGACAGCAGCTCAAATTAAGGCGTCAGTGATGTCCATCAAGCTCTTGCCAGTACAGTTGTCCAACCAGATCGCCGCCGGCGAGGTGGTGGAACGACCGGCCTCGGTGGTCAAGGAACTTTTGGAAAATGCCCTTGATGCGGGGGCAAAGCGAATTTTGCTGGAGGTTACCGGTGCCGGATCCGAACTCATCAGGGTCAGGGATGACGGCTGCGGTATTCCCGCCGATGAGCTGAAGCTGGCTCTGACAGCGCATGCTACCTCCAAGATAAGCTCGCTCTATGATCTTGAACATCTTACGACTCTGGGCTTTCGCGGGGAGGCCTTAGCCTCAATTGCCTCTGTCTCCAAGCTCACCCTGACCTCCCGGACCGCTGCGGCAGAACACGCCTTTACAGTGAGTGTCGCAGGACCGCAGATGCAGTGCACCGTCATGCCGGCGGCTCACCCCGTGGGCAGCAGCGTGGAAGTGCGGGAGCTTTTTTTCAATACGCCGGCCAGGCGCCGTTTTCTGCGCTCCCCACGTTCAGAGCTGCTGCGTATCAAAGAGGTTTTTATCCGCGCGGCCTTAACCGCGCCGCAGGTAGATTTTGAACTTATCTCCGAGGGCAAGCAGTTGCTTTCGGTGCGGGGGATTGATGATGCGGCCGACGAGTCGCTGCGTATGGCGCGCATCGCCAAACTTGCCGGTAAAGCCTATGCCGAGCAGGGGCTGCCGGTGCAGGGAGAGCATGAAAAGCTGCAGTTAGACGGCATTTTGTTGCCGCCGCCTGATCCCCTGGAGAGTGCGCAGGACGAATTTTATTTATTTTTAAATGCCAGACCCATCGCCGACAAGCTTATCTTGCATGCACTCAGGGAAGCTTACAGTGAGGTCACGGGGCGCAGCTGCAAGGTAAGAGCCGTGCTCTTTTTACGCTGTGATCCCTCTGAGGTGGATGTCAACGTGCACCCGCGCAAAGACGAGGTGCGTTTTCATGACAGCCGCCTGATTCATGATCTGTTGGTCCAGGATCTCATAGGCTGTCTCTCGCGCAGGCTTGACTTTCCGCAGTTAAGTGCGGCGCCGGACACACCTTCGCCGGACGATACCGCGGCGGCTCCTCCCTTAACCGAGGATGATTTCCCCAGCGGGGTAGGCGCGGTGGCGGGAGCAGTCGCGGTCCGGCCCCCAGCGCCAAGTCCAGCGGAGAGTGACAGCGCAGAGGTCTTTTTATTTCCCGATGTTGCGCCACACCCGGAAATTTCGACACTTCCGGCTGAAGAGAGCTGCGGCACGGCACCAGGTGCCGGTGCCAATGAGGCCGCAGACCAGGCGCATAAGTCAGAGACCGCGACGCACTGTGGGTCGCACGGGAGCCGGGCTGCTGCGTCCGGAGCTGGCGTTGGCGTTCAATCAGGTGCAGGCGCGGTAACAGCAGGTTTGTCGGGCTCTTCCGGTGCCGTCTCCTCAGGGCGCGACGGATATACCCTCAGGGGCATCACAGCCGAAAACCCACCGGATGCCGGGACAGTGCACCCCGCAGGTTTGAGCGAAGTGGGGGGCATGAACAGTGCCCCTGGGACGCAGTCCTCTCCCCGGACTGACTTTTCTGCCACCTCCGGTGATACTCTCGGTGCAAGTGCAGCCGAGTTTTTGGATCTGATTGTTCCCGGTATTCTGCTGTTGCGTCTTGAGCACCGCTATTATCTGGTGCGCATCGCTGCGCTGCAGCGTCTGCTGTGCCGACGCCGCTACCTGAGGCAGGCGGAACAGGGGCAGGTGGAATGTCATCGGCTTATCATGCCCTTTAAGGTAAAACTGTCCTCTGCCGGTACCATGCTCAAGGAAGTGCTGCAACCGCTGAAAAAACTTGGTTTTGAGCTGCGTCTGTCCGCAGGGGGTCTTGAATATCTCACCGTCCCCCAGCTCCTGCATGGCTGCGATCTGGCAGCTTTCACCACCACTTTGCTTAATCTGGCTGCAACCGAGGCAGCCTCGCTCAGACAGGGAGAGTGCCCCCGGGCCCTGGCCCAAAGTCTTGGTGAGTTTACGCATTTGAAGGTGCCACTGTACAGTGAATTGGCTTCCTTATGCGCACAGCTTAGCGATCCTGACTCATTGAGGGAACTGGGCAGTGATAATGCCAAGGAGCTTTCCTTGGAGAGCATGGCGCGCGGCATGGACACGGGTGATGGTTAAGGCTCTGGCACTGCTGGGGCCTACGGCCTCGGGTAAAAGCGCTCTGGCACTGCAGCTGGCCGGGTTGCTCAGAGTTGAGATCATCTCGTTGGACTCGGCTCAGGTCTACCGCGGACTGGACAAGGGTACTGCCAAACCTACTGCAGAAGAGCGCGCTCAGGTGCCCCATCATCTTATCGACATCCGCGATCCCGCACAGCTCTACAGCGCTGCCGATTTCGCCCGTGATTGCGTCAGACTGGCTGAGGAAATCAGCGACCGCGGAGCGCTGCCTCTGATCTGCGGCGGCACCATGATGTACTACAAAGCTCTGACAGGCGGACTCTCCCCGCTCCCTTCGACTTCGCCTAAGACCAGACAGGCGGTGGCCGAACTGGCGCAACGCGAGGGCTGGGAGGGAGTACACGAGCGCCTGAAGGATGCCGATCCCGACTCCTATACACGGCTTTCCCCTCATGATAAACAGCGCCTGTCCAGGGCTCTGGAGGTTCTCTGGGATACCGGGCGTCCCATGGGTTACTATTTTGCTGCGGGCAGAGAAACATGTCCCCTTGAGCTTTGTGAGTGCGTGATTATGCCCGAGGCCGACCGCCGGGAGTTACGGGAGATCATTGCCGCACGGTTTGTGCGGATGCTCCGTGATGGCCTGGTTGCTGAGGTTGAGGGACTGCGTGCGCGGGGGGATCTTAATCTGCAACTGCCCTCCATGCGCTGCGTGGGCTACCGTCAGGTGTGGGAATACCTTGACGGAGCCTATGATTATGAGGAGATGGTGCAACGCGTCATCATCGCCACGGCTCAGCTGGCCAAGCATCAGATGACCTGGCTGCGCGGCTCCTTGTCCCGCGAGGCAGCCATCGAGCGCCTGACACTGCCCATGGGAGCGGCCGATAATCTTGAGCGGCTGCATGAAAGGGCGAAACTTTGTCTAAATTAGCCCTTCTAAGGTGCTCAATACTGCGCTTTGACCCCTCATTGCTATATAATGTGCCACAAGGCAATTTCAAATGCGCCGAATTATCCGGTACCTTAACACGTCCTGCGACGCAACACCGCCGCTTGGGCGGCCTATTATTATGATTAGATTTTGACACTAGAAAAAATATGCAGAAAATTCCAGTTCTTCAGGATCCGTTCTTAAACGCGCTGCGCCGGGAGCAGATCCCGGTATCCATTTATCTGGTCAACGGCATCAAGCTGCAGGGGAGAATTGAGTCATTCGATCAGTTCGTGCTGCTGCTCAAGAGCCAGGTCAGCCAGATGGTATACAAACATGCCATTTCCACGGTGGTTCCCGCACAGCCGCTCAACATGAGCGCGGTGAGGGCCTCTTCAGAAGTGCAGGAGCAAAGCGAGGGTGCAGCCCAGGAGGCTTAAGTTTGAGGGCCTGGGCCGGTGAGCGTGGACAGAGCGGAACAGTTGGGCCGCGCTGTTCTCGTGCAGCTGGAACTTCCTGACGACGATTCCCGAGAAGACCAAGAAGAACTGCGACGTCTGGCCGTGTCGGCTCAGGCTGAGGTTGTAGGTTCGGTGGTCTGCAAGAGGGAAGTGCCTGATCCGCGTTATTACATCGGCTCGGGCAAAGTCGAGGAACTTGCCGCTCTGGTCGAAGAGACTGCCGCGCAGAGCGTAATCTTCAACAATCATCTGAGTCCCGCGCAGGAGCGCAGTTTAGAGCAGGCCTGCCATGTGCGTGTGCTTGATCGCACTGCGCTCATACTGCTTATTTTTGCTCAAAGGGCCCGCAGCTACGAGGGCAAATTGCAGGTTGAACTGGCCAGACTGCGCTATGAGCAGGCCAGATTGGTGCGCGGTTGGACTCATCTGGAGCGTCAGAAGGGTGGCTTCGGTCTGCGCGGCGGACCGGGAGAGACCCAGATTGAGCTTGACCGTCGTGCCTTGCGGGAGCGGATCTTCGACCTCCAGGGGCAGCTTGAGACCGTAGAACAGCGCCGCAGGCAAAACCGCCAGTTAAGACACAAAAACGCCGTGCCGACCGTCTGTTTCGTCGGCTACACCAATGCAGGCAAGTCCACGCTGTTCAACGTATTGACTTCAGCTCAGGTCTATGCGGCCGATCAGCTGTTTGCCACCTTGGATCCGACGTTGCGCACTCTGGACCTGCCTAAGGTGGGGCGGACGGTTTTCGCCGATACCGTGGGTTTCATCCGTCATCTGCCGCATTATCTGGTGGCAGCCTTTCACTCCACCTTAGAGGAAACAGCCAGTGCCGATCTGCTCTTGCATATCATAGATGCCGCCGATCCCAGGCGTGAGGAAAACATTGCCGCGGTGCAGGACGTGCTGATGCAGGTAGGCGCGGCACAGGTGCCGCAGCTTGAGATCTTCAATAAGTCCGATCTCGTGACAGACAGTGCCCGCGGGGTGGTCACCGATGAGTTCGGACGGCCCCGGCGTGTTTATGTGAGCGCCTTGAGGCAGGAGGGGTTAACCGAACTGCTTGCGGCCGTCAGCACGCTGCTTTGTGAAGATGCCATGGAGTGTGAGGTGGTGCTGCCGCATACTCAGGGGGCACTGCGCTCGCTGCTCTACTCAAATTGCGCGGTGCAGCAGGAGCGCTTTGACGAGCAGGGGCGCAGCGTGCTCTCCCTGAGTATGCGTCAGGTTGACTTCAAGCGCCTGAACAAGCAATGCTCGGGAGAACTTGAGCGCCTCATTTTTGGTAAGTGACTGCCGCAGGAGCAGTCATGTCTAGCCTGTCTCTTAGCGAAAGAGTAGAATATATCCCGTTTGCTTATCCTTATATCTTGCAGGATTATCCTCATGACTGACAGCGAAAATAATTTTGACCGCATGGGCTGGAATGCGCCCGGCGACAGCGGCGGTTCGGGCGGCAACGACCAGGGCGGCCATCGTACCGAAAACGACAACGATCCCTGGGGACGTACCTTAAGACCAAAAAGCGGCGGGTTTGATCCCAATGCCGTACTGGACTGGCTGAAGAAAAACTTAGGCGGCCGCGGTAATTCAGGCTCGGGAGGACAGAAAAAGGCCGGGCTGGGGGTGACGCTGGTAATGGCCTTGTTGGTGGGCTTCTATATTTTCGCCGGCTTTTATACCGTGCGTGAGGCCGAGCGCGGTGTGGTGCTGCGCTTTGGCAAGATCTACGATGTGGTGGAACCGGGACTGCGCTGGAAGCTTACCGGGATCGATACCGTCAACGTGGTGGATATAGAGCAGGTTCGTGCCCTGCAGTCTTCCGGTACCATGCTTACCCAGGATGAGAATGTGGTGATCGTGGAGATGGACGTGCAGTACCGTGTCTCCGATCCGTATAAATACCTCTATTCGCTCACCGATCCCGACCATACTCTGCTGGAGGCTACCGACAGTGCCCTGCGTTTCGTGGTGGGGCACACCATGATGGACGACATTCTGACCTCGGGTCGTGAGATGGTCAGACAGAATACCCGTGAGCTGCTCACCTCCATCATCGAGCCTTACAACACCGGGCTTACCATCGTGGATGTGAACTTTTTGCCGGCCAGGGCTCCCGATCAGGTCAAGGCAGCCTTCGACGATGCCATTGCCGCGCAGGAGGACGAGCAGCGTTACAAGCGCGAGGCTGAAGCTTACGCCAACGAAGTGCTGCCTAAGGCTGACGGTCAGGTGCAGCGCATCTCCCAGGAGGCCGAAGCCTACCGCTCGCAGGTGGTACTCAAGGCCCAGGGTGAGGTCGCCCGTTTTGAAAAGGTGCTGCCTGAGTACGAGGCGGCCCCCAACATCACCCGCAAGCGCCTGTATCTGGAGACCATGCAGGAGGTGCTGAGCAGGTCCAATAAGGTGATTCTGGATACTCCGCAGGGTTCCTCGCCGGTGCTGTATCTGCCCCTGCCGCAGGGACAGGCCCCTGCGCCTGCCGGCGCAACGCAGAGGGATAACTCAACAGAAGGTGTCGCCTCCTCCCCCGAGCAGCCCTCCCAGGAGAGCTATCCGCCGCTCAACAGCTATCGCAAGAACAGCAACAACAGGAGATAAGACATGAGCCGTGGTTTAAATGCGCTGCTGGTGCTGCTGGTGCTGGCAGGTTTTGTGGCCTTCAACTCGCTGTATGTGATTTCCGAGGGCAATGTGGGCATTGTGACCCGTTTTGGCAAGGTGGTCAGAGACGCGGACATGAACCTGACCGTGGCAAGGCCGGGGCTGCATTTCAAACTGCCTTTTGTGGACAAGGTCAAGATCATGGATGCGCGCATCCAGACCATCTCCTCGAGCGCCAATCGCTTTGTGACCTCCGAGAAAAAGGACGTGATCATCGATTCCTATGTTAAGTGGCGCATCGAGAATGTGGCCACCTACTATCTGACCACCGCCGGCGGTAACAAACTGCAGGCCGAGGAACTGCTCAGCCGCAAGATCAACAATTCGCTGCGCAGCCAGATCGGCCGCCTGACCATTCATGAGATAGTCTCCGGGCAGAACGACGGGGCACAGAGCGTTTTTGATGCCTCCGATGTGCAGGCCGGCAGTGCCTCCAAGCGTGATGAAGTAATGCAGAACGCCTTAAAGGACATCGGCTCTTCGGCCCGCGATCTGGGCGTGAGCATCGTGGATGTGCGCATCAAGCAAATCAATCTGCCGCCCGAGGTTTCCAACTCCATCTACCAGCGTATGCGCGCCGAGCGTGATGCCGTGGCCAAGCTGCACCGTTCCCAGGGAAGCAAGGATGCCGAAGCCATCAAGGCTCACGCCGATCGCGAGGTGGTGGTTAAAATAGCCGAGGCCGAACGCAAGGCGCGGGCCTTAAAGGGTGACGGAGACGCCGAGGCGGTGAAGATCTATGCCGACGCCTACCGCCGCAATCCCGAGCTCTTTGAGTTTTTGCGCAGCATGGATGCCTACCGCGGCTCCATCAAATCAGGCAACGATGTGCTGGTCTTGAAGCCTGACAGCGAATTTTTTCAGTATTTCAACCAGGCCGGCGTGTCCAGGTAGACGCGCGGACCTAAGCATAGGGCCGCATGAGACGGCCTGGCAATACATGAGGACAGGAACATGCCAAACAGTGTGATTGTGCTAGGTACCCAATGGGGTGATGAGGGCAAGGGCAAAATTGCGGATCTGCTGACTTCCAAGGCGGATATCGTGGTGCGCAGCCAGGGCGGCAACAATGCCGGCCACACGCTGGTGGTGGACGGTAAAAAGGTGGTGGTCAGGCTGGTGCCGTCAGGCATTCTGCACCCGGACTGTCTGTGCCTGATCGGCAGCGGTGTGGTGGTAAATCCCACCGCCTTGTTCGAGGAAATTTCCGAGCTTGAGGCGGCCGGAGTAAAAAATGCCGAGCAGCGCCTTAAGATCTGCGGGGCGGCTTCACTGCTGTTGCCGGTGCATCTGGCCATTGATCATGCCTCCGAGAAGAAGCGCGGCAAAAACGCCATCGGTACCACCGGGCGCGGTATCGGCCCATGTTATGAGGATAAGGTAGCCAGACGCGGCGTGAGAGTGGGGGATCTCCTTGATTTGAATATTTTCCGCTCCAAACTCCAAGAGCTTATGGAATTCCGTAATTTTCAGCTTAAGCACTACTACGGGGCCGAGGAAGTATCCTTTGAGAGCGTGTATGAGGAGGTGCTCTCGGTTCGCGAGCGCCTGCTGTCCATGCTTGACGATGTCTCTGCCCTGCTCGCCTCGGCGCGGGGTGCAGGCAAGAAGATCCTCTTTGAGGGGGCCCAGGGTACCTTTCTGGACATTGATTACGGGACCTATCCTTTCGTCACCTCATCCAATACCACCGCAGGCGGCTGCGTGACCGGCTCGGGTGCCGGACCTCTGAGTATTGACTATGTGCTGGGTATCGCCAAGGTTTACACCACCCGCGTGGGTGGGGGGCCCTATCCCACCGAACTTACTGACGCAACGGGCGAGGAGATCAGGAAGGTTGGCAGCGAGTTCGGTGCCGTCACCGGCCGTCCGCGCCGCACCGGTTGGTACGATGCCGTGGCCATGCGTCGCGCCGCCGCGCTTAATTCCTTAAGCGCGCTCGCGCTGATGAAACTCGATGTCTTAGACGGACTTGACGAGGTGAAGATCTGTACCGGTTATCGTCATGCTGACGGCACAGTGACACAACTGCCGCCGCTTGCGGCGGTCGAGTATGAGGGCATCGAGCCGGTGTATGAGACCATGCCGGGGTGGAAGTGCTCGACCTTTGGTATCACCAAATGGGAAGAGCTCCCGGAGAAAGCCAGACGTTATATAGAACGCCTCGAAGAGCTTTCCACGGTCAAGGTAGCCATCGTCTCCACCGGACCTGAGCGTAATCAGACCATCTACCGTGAGGATCCCTTCGCTTAAGATCGATCCCTGCGGTCGGCCGGAGCTGCCAGCGGTTGCCCCGGCCGTTTTTTTGTCTAAGTTTCACCAGGGTTGTGGTAAGTCGAGCTGATCTGGGGATGGAGCGTTGGCATGAAAAAACCGCGCTGGAATCATCCTCGCGCGGTCTTGCCTCTGATGCGCTCAAGGCGCAGGGAGAATATCAATACAGCCTGGTATGACGGGCATTCTCTCTGGCCAATTTTTTAGCGTGACGCTTGATGGCGGAGGCCTTAGCGCGCTTGCGAATGGTAGTGGGCTTCTCGTAGAACTCACGAGCCCTGACATCGGCTAAAATGCCGGCCTTCTCGCAGGAGCGCTTGAAACGTCTCAAGGCGACGTCAAAAGGCTCATTTTCACGTACTTTAATAACTGGCATGTGGAAAACCACCTCACTTTTGGTTTGATCTGCGCAGGATGCCACCTGCAAAAAACAAGAAAACGCCGTTATTCTACACAAAGCAGGTGCCTTGGGCAAGCAAATTTTGCGCAAGCGCCCAAATATCCATGCGCCGTAAAGGCTATGGCCAAATTGACGCTATGGCCGCTTACAAATTGTCTATAATGTGACCTTGTGCCGTCAAACCAGGCTGGGTTGTCTTGGGGTGGCAAATTAAGAGTTAACTATATGTATATTCTGGGAATAGAGAGCTCATGTGATGAGACGGGAGTGGCGGTTTACGGCCGTGACCCGGGCTTGGTGTCACATGTGCTGCACACTCAGATCCCCATGCATGCCGAATACGGAGGGGTAGTGCCCGAACTGGCCAGCCGCGACCATATCAAGCGTCTGGTGCCCCTGACCAGACTGGCACTTGAACAGGCAGGTATCGGACAGCAAGATTTGGCCGCGGTCTGTTATACCGCAGGCCCCGGGCTTATAGGAGCCCTGCTCACCGGTGCCATGTACGCAGGGGCCTTGGCTTATGCGCTTAAGATCCCGGCCGTGCCGGTGCATCATATGGAAGCACATCTGTTAGCCCCCATGCTTGAGAAGGTTAAGCCCTCTCTACCCTATGTCGCGCTGCTTATCTCCGGCGGACATACTCTGCTCATTCTGGTTGAAAACCCCGGCGAATACCAGGTGCTGGGGCAATCCGTGGATGATGCGGTGGGTGAGGCCTTTGATAAAACCGCCAAATTGCTGGGCATCCCCTATCCGGGAGGTCCGGGGCTGGAGAAACTTGCCCTGCAGGGAGATGCCGCGGCCTTTAATTTTCCCCGTCCCATGTTGCACTCCAAAGAGCTGGATTTCAGCTTCGCCGGGCTTAAAACCGCAGTACTTCTGGCCATTGAAGCGCAGCCTGAGGGGGACAGCTCACGTTACGCCGACATTGCCCGTTCCTTTACTCAGGCCGTCACCGATACTCTGACCCACAAGTGCCGGGCGGCTCTAAAGCGCTGCCACTGCCACAATCTGGTGGTGGCCGGCGGGGTGAGCGCCAACTCCATGATCAGGGAGTCTTTGAGCGCTCTTATGACCGAAGTGGGCGGCAGGGTGTTCTTTGCCAGACGTGAGTTCTGCACCGATAACGGGGCCATGGTAGCCTACGCCGGCATGCAGCGCTTTCTGTCAGGCCAGTGCGGCACCTATGCCGTAAAGGTGCACCCGCGCTGGTCCTTAAGTGATCTGCCCGGATTGTGATGGATAGAATTTTTATAGACGGACTGCGCTGTGAGTGCATCGTCGGGGTGCTGCCGGATGAACGGGTGAAGGCCCAACCGCTGCTGATTGACGCGGAGCTGATGCTGTCCTTGGAACACTCCGGCCGCAGCGGGGAGCTTGAGTACAGCATTGATTACGCCAAGCTCGCCACGGCCATCATGAGTTTTGCCCAGCGGCGTCAGGCCAGGTTGCTAGAAGAGTTGGCAGTGGAACTTTGTGATATGATTTTGCAGGATTTTAGGCCTGAAGCCGTCAGGCTTAAACTGCGCAAACCACAGGCCTTAAACGGTCTTGGCTGCCCGGGCATAGAAGTTCACAGACAGCTCAGTGACACCCAACAGTGAAAGGGAGAGATTGAGATGGGTACCTTGGTATATCTAGGGGTCGGTTCCAACTTAAACCGGGAAAATGCCCTGCGCTTTGCCAAAGCCAGGCTGGAGGGGGTGCTGACCAAGCTGCGTTGCTCCTCCATCTGGATCAGTCACGCGGTGCGGGCAGCCGAGCCTGACTACTTCAACATGGTGATGGAGGGGCAGACAGAGCAGTCCATCGAGGAACTCTACGCACAGCTGCAGGACATAGAAAGGCAGGCAGGTGAAGAGCCCATGTTCAACCACGGTACCAATTTTGGTATGAAGCGCAGACTGGACATCGATATTTTGCTGTTCGGTCAGCTGGTGACTACCGCACCCTGCAAGGTGCCGCGTCATGACATTCAGGATTATCCCTTTGTGCTCTGTCCGCTGTGTGAGCTGGCCCCGGAACTGTTGCATCCGCTCCTGAAGATCCCGGTGGGAGATCTGTGGAAGGAAATGGAGCCGCGCCTGCCCGAGCAGATGCAGGTAAAACGCACTGAAATTGACTGGAGCGTTGAGGCGCCAGCCTGGAGAGCCGGGGACTGAACATGGGTATGCTGCAAATCACGGTCCTGGCCATCATTCAGGGCCTGACTGAATTCCTGCCGGTTTCATCAAGCGCTCACCTTATTTTTCCTTCCAAGCTCTTTGGCTGGCCCGATCAGGGGTTGGCTTTTGACGTGGCGGTGCATGTAGGCACGCTGTTGGCCGTAATTTTTTACTACATGGCCGATCTGGTGAAGATCGCCACCTATACCATTGAGGCGGTGTTCAAGGGGCGGGTCGGGCCGGTGGCCCGGGTCGGGTTCTGCCTCATTCTGGCTTCTATCCCGGCGGGGATCTGCGGACTGCTCTTTGAGGATAAGATCTCCACCGAGGCCCGTGCCATTGACGTCATTGCCTACACTACCATCGGCTTTGGGCTGCTTTTGGGACTGGCATCCTATGTCAACCGCCACCTGGTATGGCGTACCGTGCTGAGCGTGGAGGGGGAGCGTGCCGATACCTTGAGGCATCTGACCTACAACCAGGCCATCATCATCGGCTGCGCCCAGGCGCTGGCTATAGTCCCCGGCACCTCGCGCTCCGGCGTTACCCTGACCGCGGGCATGTTTTTGGGCATGAGGCCCGAGGCGGCCGCCCGTTTCAGTTTCCTGCTCTCCATTCCGGTGATCTTCTGTTCGGGTCTGCTGGAGGGCTACAAACTCTATACGGTGCCGGATTTAGGCGGTGCGGACGTGGTGTCCATGCTCATCGGCGGGTTTATCTCGTTTTTAGTGGCGCTGGTGGTGATTCACATGTTCCTGCGCTATATCTCGCGTTCGGGCATGGCGGTATTCGTGATTTACCGTCTGCTGCTGGGCGCCCTGCTGCTGTGGATGTTCTAGGCGACTCTGCCGAAATTGAGGCTCATCAGTGCGGATGTTCTTCCAGGGGAGGGACGCCGCGCCGTTCTATCATGAGACTGGCCAGCACGTAAGGCGGCATCTCGTTGTCGCTGTCATCAAGCTCGGTGCGCGGCAGGGTGGTGAAATACTCGCTCATCAGCTCGATGCGCCGCAACCGGACCTGCTCTTTGATGTCCCGGCCCTTAAAGCCCAGTTTGACAAACTCCTGGGCTCTTACCTGGCTGCACAGGCTGAACATACCCAAGAAATAGTCCGCGCGCGGGTAGGGACGGTTCTCAAAGCCCTTGCGGCCCAGGAAATCGCACTTGCAACACTGCACAAAGGGTTTGATGCGCCACGGACGCCGCCAGGCGTCAAGGTGGTCAAGCAGATCCACCACTCCGGCAGGACCGTTGCGGTAGACGTGGTGCATGTCGCTGTGATACTGCACCACCAGGGCGGCAAACTCGGCGTATTCGGTCGGAACCTTCAGACGGGTGCACAGCTCATGCAGCGGCTTTAAGCCCAGCAGATGATGATCCTTATGATGAGGCCACTGCTTGATCGGAGTGCAGCCCTTACCCAGATCATGGCAGAGCATGGCAAAACGGGTGAGGGGATCCTCGGTTTCCATGGCCACCCGGGAGAGCGTCATGCAGGTGTGGATGCCGGAGTCAATTTCAGGGTGCCATCTTACCGGGCCGGGTACCCCGTAGAGGGCGTCGACCTCAGGCAGCACGCTGTGCAGTGCGCCGGTGCGGCGCAGCACCCGGATAAACACCTCGGGATTATGTGTCTGGAGCGCCCCCAACAGTTCCTGCCACACCCGCTCGGCCGTAAGCGAGATGAGCTCACCGCTTAAGGCGATTTCCCGCATCAGCTGCATGGTCTCGGGGGCGATGGTAAAGCCCAGGTAGCGGTAGCGGGCGGCGAAACGGGCCACACGCAACACCCGCAGGGGGTCTTCGATAAAGGCCGCAGAGACATGTCTGAGCACCCGCTGCTGCAGATCGGCCCTGCCGCCGTAGGGATCGATGATGTTCCCCTTTTCATCTTCGGCCATGGCGTTGATGGTGAGATCGCGGCGCCTTAAGTCTTCCTCCAAGGTCACCTCGGGGCTGAAGTCGCAGGTGAAGCCCAGATAACCGCTGCCGCTTTTACGCTCGGTGCGGGCCAGGGCGTATTCCTCGCCCGTCTTGGGGTGCAGGAACACCGGAAAATCATGACCTACCTGTTTAAAGCCGTGCGCGAGCATCTCCTCGGCGCTGGAACCGACCACGACAAAGTCACGGTCGGAAACCGCCACGCCGAGCAGTTTGTCGCGCACTGCGCCTCCTACCAGGAAAGTCTGCATATGTTCCAAAGCTCCTTATTGCACCGACACGCCCGAAGATCCTCGTTCAAGAGGCACTTTAAGGCGGGACGCCACCTGAGCGCGGTACAGGGCAAAACACCCCGTTCTGATGCCTGCATGCTAGAATATTAGCAGAAACAGCCCAACCAAGTCTTTTTGCGCAAGATGTACACCGAATTTTTCTCCCTCTCCGAGCTGCCCTTTGACGGACTGCCCGATCAGCGCTTCTATTATGTCGGAAATACCCAGCATCAGGCACTCGATCTGCTGTTGCAGAATCTCTCGCGCAGCGGGGCCATCTGCGTGCTGTCAGGACCTTCAGGCTGCGGCAAGACCACCATGATCCGCATGCTGATGCGCTCGCTGCCCACCAGCATGCGCATCGTGTCCATCGAGGATCCCAGGCTTGATGCCCATATGCTTTTGGCCACCATTCTGCGCTCCTGCGGAGTGGTTGCCACCTCCTTTGAATCCATTGCCGAGCTGACCCTGAAGTTAAGGCGCCTGCTGGAGAAATCGCTGTCCGAGGGGCGCATCACCACCGTGATTTTAGATGAGGCACAGGGCCTGTCCGATGAAGTGATAGAGCAGATCAGGCTGGTGAGCAACATTGAGTGCAGCGAAGGGAAGATGATCAATTTCCTGCTGGCAGGGCAGGAGGATCTCATCGCGCACCTCTCCAAAAACGAACACAAGATGTTCTGGGGGAGGGTACGGGCCTTTGCCGAGCTTTCAGCGCTCAAAAAGACCGAGTTGCAGTCCTATATTTCCTTTCGGCTACAGCAGGCCGGCTGTCACGAGCCTTTGTTTTCGCAAAAGGCCATCAGTGCCATCTATCGCGGCAGTAACGGCCTGCCGCGTCTGATTAATTCAATTGCCGACCGCGCGCTGGAGCTGACGGCCAAGGTCAAACGCTCATATGTCACCGGCCGCATTGCCCGTCGGGCCGTGCGTGAGATACGGTATGGGCGCGGTATCTTAAGTCATACCCTAAGACGCCTCTGTCAGGGCGGGCGCAATTTCTTTGTGCGCAAATTGCCGGTGGCGCTGCTGGGATTTGCCACGGCCGCGGCTGCTTTTGCACTGGCTTATTTCTTTTTGCCGCACTTAAGCGGCCGCGAGAGCCTGCAGTTGATGGTACAGCGGGAGGAGAGTGTGCAGAAAGCTCATGATGAGCTGCTGCGTGGCATGCTGCGCGGACGCTCAACCAGAACCAAGGAGAGCGAGCTGTTCAACATCTCCGTCAGAGAAGCGGTGTTTCGCAGCGACGCGGTGGACACGCTTATCAAGATCTGGGGGTATCGACGCGCTGATGATGAAAAGACCCGCTGCCAGGATTTGGCGTCCACCAATCTGCGCTGTGAGACGCTGCAGGGTAACTTCGAGGAAATGACGCGTCATAACCGGCCGGCGGTACTCTCATTGCGTGATGACAGCCTGAACCCCTTCTATGGGGTGCTGTTGCATTTATCCTCCGACGGGCAGAACGCCGAACTCATCGTGGGCAACCGGCTGTGGGCGGTCAAGACCTCCTATCTTAAGCATGTCTTTGATGGGGAATATGAAATAATCCGTACCAGGCTGCCCCGGGCCGGGCGTGAGTTCTCAGAAGAAGAACTGAGCATCCTGGCTCCGGTTTTTGAGCGCATTTTCTCCCGTGCCGAGATTTTTACCCACATCACCACGCGCAAGGAACTGCAGGCGGCCATGAAGACCTTTTATGAGCGCTATCCCGAGCGCCGGGGGGCTCAGGCGGTATTTGACGCCGCCTCAAAGACAGGTCCCTATCTGCTGGATGACAGTTATCAGTACTCTCAGGTTTCGGACGGAGCAGCCCAGGAGACAGTGAGATGAGCAAAGCGCCTACCCGCAAGCAGCGTCTGCTCTCGGAGGTTATTTTTACTCCGGCCAAGGCCTGGTGTCTGTTCTGGTATATGCTTGCCTGCGCCAGTGTGGGCTTTGCCGCCTATTTCGTGCTCTCTGAGCGCAACTTCCTGGAAAGCAGAGCGCAACTTGAAGAGCGCTTAAGCCACAGCTTAAGTCAGGCCGCGCAGATTTATGCGTGCGAACGCGATGAGTCTCCCGACGTCTTTCCCCTGCCCCTGAACCTGGAGACCGAGACTCTGCCCGGCAGTGAGGACAGCGCCCCGGTGGCTCTGCTGTCCTGCAAGGGTCAGAAAAGAGCGGCCGGACGGCACTACTATGAGCTGCGCTTTGTAGATCTGAGCGCAGCGGACTCCCCGGCGGGGCAACCTTAGGCTGCCACCGCCGCGGGCAGCTGCGTGAAGGAGCGGTCGGTTCTCAGAAGCGGATCTCGCGTTTTTTGCGGTTGGGCCTGGGAATGAACACCAGCAAAATACCGATAAAGGCACCGCCGGTGGCAATCATTGCTCCCTGCAGCCACCAGCGCATCTGCATGTCCAGCTCCTTGGTTTCCAGTTTGTCGGCATACTTGCGTCTGGTCTCATCGAGTTCCTGAATGGTGGTGTCCTTATCGGCCACGGCTTTTTTCAGTCCGCTGTTCTCGTTTTCCAGTTTCTCCAGTCTGGCCTTGATGTTCTTATAGTCACGCGAAAGTTCGTTGTCATAGTTCTCCAGCTTGTTCTGCAGAGCGTTGATCTGCTCCTGCAAAATGGCTTCCTTGGCCTTGCCGCAGGGCTCTGCCTGCAGATCATGAGCCTGCATCCAGTAACTGCCGTTACCATGCTGCACTTCTATGAAACGTTTGTCCTGACTGTAACGTTTGAAACTGACCGAATCGCCGGGGTGAACGGAGCCGGTTATTTTGTATTGAGTGCCAGGTCCGGATCTCAGCCAGACATAGGCCCGATCCGAGACGTAGATATTGGCTCCGGGGTAATAGCCGTTTTCATCGGCCTGCGGCCGTTCCAGGGCGGTTTGGGAGCTGTTCTCTCCATCAGGAGCGGTCGGTGTCTCGGTGGTGGCCTGCTCTGCCGGTAGGGCCACGGCATACGGTGCGTGTACCATACAGGCGGCAACGATGAATAATCCTGCGAGCTTAATTAGGTTTTTAGTATTAGAGGTCATGTCAATCCTTTGCCTAGGTTGGGCTGATTTGGTGCGGGCGATCTGTTATGGGGCTCGCGACGTCACAATTCTAGTTTTTTCCTGTTCAATCATCAAGAGCGGCGACAATATTGACACAAACTGAGTTATGCCGCGGCTCTCTCTTTACCCTCACCTGGAGGTACTCTAAAATGAGCATAAGAGCGGCCGCCTGGACGGCCTGCGCTGTGCTTTATGCGCAGAAACAAGTTAATTTTGAGTGTGTGCGGCTTGAGGGGGAGATAACATGAGCGCTGAGTCATCGCAGGAAGCAGACCGTCAGGAAAGGCTGCCGCTTGAAGAGGAAATCAAGTTCGGTGTGGTGGGCCCTCTGGATGATCTGCCTGAACGCTTTAAAGCCTTAGGCGCCGTCAGCAATGAGCACTCCCGCCGTCTGGAGAACATTTATTTTGACACTGCCGACAACGCGCTGTTTGAGAGGGGAATAGGTTTAAGACTCAGGCGAAACGGTACGCAGTGCGAGATGACACTCAAGCTTAAGGGCGAGAACATCGGCGGACTGCACAGCCGCGGCGAGCTTAATGTCCCGGTGGACAACGAGTTGCAGGTGCCCGATCTGTCGCGTTTTCCCGCAGGCGTACTGCCCGAGGGACTGGAACTTGCGCAGATCCAACAAAAATTGCGTCCCATCTGCCACATCGACTTTGAACGGCGCAGTTTCGATTTCAGGGCACTGAACTGCCAGTTCGAGGTGGACTACGATCAAGGCGGCATTCTGCTGGGGGAAGGACTGAGCCACCCCATCAACGAGCTGGAGGTTGAATTAAAGGACAGTGCGGGCAGTTTGGAGGACACCATGCGGGTGTTTACCGCGCTGATCACCGGCTTTGCCGAGCAGGACATGCCCCTGGTTTTGGAGCCTTTCTCCAAGATGCACCGCGCCGCCGTACTCTTAGGCGGAGAGCGTAACTACCTGGATTTAAGACCCCTGGAGGCGGCAGGCGATCTGGGAGCATACATCCGTTCGCTGCTGCTGGCCTTTGAAAATCTTTACGGTCTGTTTCTCATCAAGCACGATCCGCTGGTTTTCGGCTGTGTCATCGCCGCCCTTAAAATGCTGATCAAGTCCTTGAAAATGCTGCGCCGCTCCGGGCGGGCGGCCTTTACCAGCGAAAGTCGCGACCCGCTGCCCTACCGCGATGACCTCAAGGTCATCATCAGTATCCTCAAATCCTTTGCCTTAAGATTAGATCGCCTGCAAAAGGCGGTATGCGACTGTGCCCTAAGTGCCAATGCCGAGGCCATGGACGCCCTGATGTCCAACTTAAGACGCATGGAGCGGCATTACCGCATTTTCGTCATACCGCTCAAGCTGCGCATGCTGCTCTCACTGCTGGTTTCTTAAAAGACGTTTGCGCTGCGCCGGAAAAGCTTCCTAAGGGAGGGCACATGCTGTTTCAGATCAACCCCGATCCGCAGGCACTGAAGGAGCTGCCTCAACTGCTTGCAGCCGAGTCCCAACGCCAGCGCGTACGCTTAAAAGAACATCTGGGGGCGGAGGATTTTGACGCGCTCAGTGCCATAAGCGGCTTTGACTATGTGCTGGGTCTGTCGGATTTCATCGCCGGCACCTTGTTCTCCTACCCGGGATCATGCCGTAAGTATCTGGGGGCAGGCGCCCTGGAGCGGCCGTTGTCCGTGCCCTTTGTGCGCGATGAGGTGCATAAGCTGATTTTGCCGGGACTCTCCGATGCCGAGCTTAAAAAACGCCTGAGAATGATACGGCGCTGCCTGCTGAGTTTGGTGGCCTGGCGGGATTTGACCGGCAGGGCGAGCTTAGAGGAGGTGCTGTCTACCACCAGCGCCATTGCCGAGATTATTGTGCTCAGGACCATGCAGGTGGTGAGGGCTGCTCTGGCACGTCTCTTCGGGGATGCTTTAACCGAGGAGGGTGAGAGTTTGCCGCTGCTGGTGCTGGGCATGGGCAAATTAGGCGGTGAGGAGCTTAATTTTTCTTCTGATTTGGATCTCATCTTTGTTTATCCCCACGAGGGTGAGACCCGCGGCGGGGCCCGCAGCACCTCCTTTAAGGATTTCTTCTCACAGCAGGTGCGCCATCTGGCCAACCTGCTGGCGGATAATACCGCCGATTCCTTCTGCTACCGCATCGATCTGCGTCTGCGGCCCTTCGGCGATGCCGGTGCCCTGGTCAATTCCTTTGATGCCTTAAGCGATTACTATGAGACGCAGGGGCGCACTTGGGAGCGCTATGCCATGGTCAAGGCCCGGCTGTTGGGCGGGGATGAAGCCTACGGTCACTGGGCGGGGGATCTGAATGATCTGCTCCGGCCCTTTGTCTACCGCCGCTACCTGGACTACGGCGCGGTGGAATCATTGCGCAAGATTAAGCTCTTGATTGAGTCGGAGGCCAGGCGCCGCCACCTGGAGCATAACTTCAAGCTCGGGCCGGGGGGGATCCGTGAGGTGGAGTTCATCGCGCAGGTATTTCAGCTCATGCGCGGCGGCCGGATCTGTGAGCTCCGCAGCCGCTCGCTGCGTCAGACCTTAAAAACCCTGGGAGAGCTGGAGCTTTTGCCCGATCGTGTCTGCGAAATGCTTGATACCTGCTATGTGTACCTGCGCAGGCTGGAGAACGCGGTGCAGGAATTCTCCGACCGGCAGACTCAGGATCTGCCCTCCGCCGAGCGTGAGCAGCAGCGTCTTTTGCTGGCCATGAATCATACAGGCGATTACGCGAGCCTGCTCTCTGAGATAGCCACTGTCATGCAGGCGGTGCACGGCGAGTTCGTGGCCATCTTTGCCAGTGACAGGAATGACGAGCTTGCGGATGCTCAATACGAGCTGTGGGATAACTCTGCCGACGATAAGGAGCAGGCGGCGCTGCTCTCGGAGGTACTCCCCAAGGAGGGGGTGCGGGAGGCTTTAGCCGTCGAGATTGTACGTTTGCGCTCGCAGCTTGCGCGCATGCCGGTGGGTAAGGTGGGGCGCGAGACGTTGCGCAATCTGATGCCGACCGTCATCAACATGGTCTGCAAAGATCAGGAGCCGGCCACGCTGTTTGTCAAGGTGGGACGACTGATTGAGACCGTGGCCCTGCGTACCACCTATCTGCAGCTTTTAAACGACAACCGTCAGGTTTTAGAGCGCTTCGTGCAGCTTTTAAAGGAAAATGCCCTGGCCAGTGAGCTTATCACCGCGCATCCCATTTTGCTTGACGAGCTGTTGGTGCCCCAGTATTTCAACTCCCCGCCGTCTGCCGACGAATTTCTGCAGATGCTGCAGGAGCGGCTTTTGCGCCTGGATCCCGATGATCTGGAACTGCAGATGGAAGAGCTGCGTCTGTTCAAAAAGATGATGATTCTGCGTGTGGCCATGTCCGATAAGTCCGAGCGGTTGCCGCTTATGAAAATCAGCGACTGTCTGACCTGGCTGGCCGAGGCGCTCATCCGTGAGCTGTGTCTGCTCTCCTGGAAGCAGTGCGAGGAGCGTTACGGCGCTCCACCGGGCTGCTTTATTTCCGATCCGGGCATGGTGGTCATCGCCTACGGAAAGTTGGGAGGTATAGAGCTGGGGTATAAATCAGATCTGGACATCGTCTTCATCCGCAGCGATGACGAGGGGCAGACGGTCGGGGATAAGGCAGTACCCTGCGCCATGTTCTACCAGCGCCTGGTGCAGCGTCTGCTGCACTTGAGTTCCACCCGCACCATAGGCGGGGTGCTCTACGATCTGGATGTCAGGCTGCGTCCCGACGGGGACAGCGGGCTGCTTATCACCAGTATGGCCGCCTATGCCGAGTATCAGCGCAAAAGAGCCTGGACCTGGGAGCATCAGGCTCTGGTCAGGGCGCGGCCCATTGCCGGCTCATCCGGCCTCAGAGAGCGCTTTTTGCAGCTGCGCGAGCAGGTGCTGCGCACTCCGCGCGATCCTGACAAGCTCAGGGAGGATGTGCTGAAGATGCGCGCCAAGATGCGCGAGAGCCTCGATCGCGGCAAAAACGGTCTTTATGACTTAAAACACAGTCGAGGCGGTATGGTGGACATAGAGTTCATTGCCCAGTATCTGGTGCTGCGCGAGGCGCCGTCTCACCCCGACATGGTGCTGTGGAGCGACAATGTGAGGATTTTTGAGGAGTGCAGCCGTCTGGGGATCATCAGTGCGGCAACCTGTACGCAGCTAAAGGAGGCTTATCTGGCAATCCGCGGTCTGTATCACCGCATTTCTCTGGCCGATCTGCCGCGGGTGGTGGCTGCAGCGGACCGCCCGGCGCAGTGCGCGGACGTGGAGAGGATCTGGCAGGAAGTGTTTGCCCTCCCTTAAGGACACGGGGCTACTTGAGATCGGGGTAGCGGCTGTCCTCACCATCGGGGACCGTCTTGAAGCGGCGGTGCAGCCACAGGTACTGCTCGGGGGCGAGGCTGATCATTTTCTCCAGCACCTCATTGCAGCGCCGGGCATCGGCCTGCGCATCCTCCGTGGGGAAATTTTCCAGCGTGTCCCAGACGTAGAGGTGGTATTTGCCGTGCTCGCGGACGGTGAATGAGGGCTGCACCACGGTGTCTTTGACCTTGGCGAGGTTGTGGGTGCCCACTACCGTGGCCGCTTTGTCCACGCCGAAAAAGGGTACGAACACCGAGGCCTTGGCCCCGTAGTCCTGGTCGGGAGCATACCAGATGGGAACCCGGTTCATGAGAGCCTTGATCATGCTGCGCGGATCCTTGGCGTTGACCAGAGCGAGGTTATTGCGCAGCCTGCCCTTGACCTGAGTGTATTCCCACACCGGGTGGTCCGAGGGGCGGTAGACCCCGATACCCGGCTTGATGTAAAGGGCATAGAGCCGGGCCATGATCTCCAAGGTCACATAATGACAGGTCAGGACAATGACCGGTTTGTTCTGCGCGGCCAGAGCGCGGCCGCGTGCGAGATCTTCTGAGGAGATGATCGCCAGGCGCTTTAAACGCCAGTCAGGCCAGAACCAGGCCATGCCCACCTCAAAAATGGCCATGCCCGAACTCTCCAGCACCCTTTCCTTAAGCCGCTCCCTTTGTGCCTCGTCAAGCTGCGGATAGGCCAGTTCCAGATTGCGCCTGAGCACATAAGTGCGGTTGGGGGTGAGGCGGCCGTAAAGACGGCCCAGCACTCTGCCCAGCAACATCTGCAGGCGGTAGGGCAGTACGGTTACCAGCAGGAAATAGAGAAAAACTCCCAACCAGTTGGGCCAGAAATAGGGTTTGAGCATGCGGCGATCCAACCTGGCCTCACTGACAAACCCCTTACCCCAACCCGAGCCGGTCAGGGAGAAGCGGTGCCCTTTCTCGCGTTCGCGGGATTGTTCGCCGTAATCGGAGTGAAGAGATTTCTGCTTTGAACTGTCGTCTTGCACAAGGGCCTCTGGCTTAATATCCGCCTCAAGGAGAGTCTCGGGCAGATGAATTCAGCACTCATGTTATCACAGCGGCGCCGCTGTGACATGTCAAGGCGCCGCCTCAGGCAGGGTGTGTGTGCCGTAAATTAAGCGCTCAGGCTAGGGCTGGGTGTGGAAAAACTCGTATTCACCTGCCCCCAGGTTGCGTACGCTCTCTCTTACCACCAAGGTGGTGAGCAGGGGCGGCGGGGGACCGCAGTCCTCTTTTGCGTAGAGCGACAAGGACAGCTCTGTGGCATAACGGGCCATCTCCCGCACCGGGTTTTTGACGGTGGTAAGCGGCGGGTTGAGACAGCCGGCCAGTCC
Organism: Succinivibrio sp.; assembly: GCA_017469335.1. Classification (GTDB taxonomy): domain Bacteria; phylum Pseudomonadota; class Gammaproteobacteria; order Enterobacterales; family Succinivibrionaceae; genus Succinivibrio. The sequence continues at coordinate 29,973 of JAFUGP010000112.1, forward strand.
CAGATCGTCAAAGCCCGTGACCGAAATGTCATCGGGCACCCGCAGCCCGGCCTCACGAAACTGCGCGATCAGCCCGGCGGCTACCTGGTCGTTGTAGGCGGCCACCGCCGAGAAGCGGCCGCGCTGTTCCAGAAGCCTCAGCGCCGCCCGTCTTCCTCCCTCCATGGTGGGATCGACGGTGATCCTAAGCTGGGGATCGGCCGGGCAGCCCTGCGCTCTGAGCATGTCCTCGTAGGCGCGGTAGCGTTCCACTGCATCCAAAATGCCGTGGCTGGAATCGATGAAAGCAATTCTGGTATGTCCGCAGTCCAACAGGTGCTTGACCGCTTCGCGCATGCCGCTTTGATTGTCCACGTTGACGCAACGGCTCTCATAACCGGGCAGCACGCGGTTGATGACCACCATGGAGGGTACCTTGTCCATGCACTCTTGGAGCGTCTGATCCGACAGAGCCATGGCGTGAACCACCAGAGCCGAGCAGCGGTGAGCGATGAGATTCTCCAGTGCGGCTTTCTCCTGCTCGGCGTTGTGATAACCCTGAGCTACCAGCATGCTCTGCTTGCGCTGTACCGAGATGCTTTCACAGGCGCTGGCCAGAATACCGAAATAGGGATCGGACACATCTGACACCAGCACGCCCACGGTGCGGGAAACCTTCAGCGCCAGATCGCGCGCGTTGACGTTGAGGGAGAACCCCAACTGACGCTGAGCCTCCAGAACGGCCTGACGCAGGGGCTCTCTGACAAACACAGTGCCGTTGAGCACCCGTGAGACGGTGGCAACCGACACATTGGCCAGCCTGGCGACATCCTTGATAGTGGCCATGTCTGATCTACTCCTCGGCGATCTTGGTCTTAAGGCAGTCCCCGGGCACTGAGGCAAAGCCTTCGGGTACTCCCGGATCGCCCGACCGCACACTCCCGTCCTGACGCAGGAATTTTTTGTTGACGTTCGTTGAAAAAATAAAACTCAGACCCCGGCATAAACCTGACCATGGTCTAAGATTGACGGACTAGTGTCTAGTATAGTGATTGTTAGTAATCGTTTTCAAGGCGCTGCCGGGTGGTTTTTGGCACCTAGCTCTCAAAAAATAGAAGCAAAAATCATTTACTTAGCCTGAGCAAATGATAATAACCGATCGAGATCACACTTTTGTGCGCTGTCACGGCACACGGTAAATCAGGCACCGTAAGACGGCGTGAACTAAGACTACAGGCCCGGTGAATGCCGGGCAGTTTTATGCAGTAACGTACATGGGAGGAACAATATGGCAACCATTCTGGTACCGGGTGGAGCAGGATTCATCGGCAGTCATACCGTCATAGCGCTGGTAAACGCCGGCTATGACGTGGTGATTTTCGACAATTTCTCGAATTCCAAGCCCACTGTGCTGGAACGCCTCAAGAAAATCTTGGGCAAGAACATTCCCTTTGTCTGCGGTGACATCCGCAACCGCGAGCAGATCGAGAATGTCTTTGAGCAGTACAAGATCGACGGCGTCATCAATTTCGCCGGTCTCAAGGCGGTGGGCGAGTCCGTCAAGAAACCGTTGGAGTACTACGACAACAACGTTCACGGTGCCCGTACCCTGTTGCAGGTGATGCGCGAATACCAGTGCCACAACTTCATTTTCTCCTCCTCGGCCACCGTCTACGGTGAGCCTGACAGCGTGCCGCTTACCGAGTCATCTCCGGTCAAGCGTGCCAACAGCCCCTACGGCCAGACCAAGATAGACATCGAGTACATGTGCCAGGAACTGCAGATTGCCGCGCCGGAGTTTTCCATGGTGCTGTTGCGCTATTTCAATCCGGTGGGTGCTCACGAGTCCGGGCTTATCGGTGAGGATCCCAAGGGCATTCCCAACAACCTCATGCCTTACCTCTGCCAGGTGGCGGTGGGACGTCTGCCGCACCTGAACGTCTTCGGTAACGACTATCCGACCCCGGACGGCACCTGCGTGCGCGACTATATCCACGTGGTGGATCTCGCCGAGGGCCATGTGGCGGCCTTAAAGCACTGTCTCAACGTGCCGGGGGTGCACATTTACAATCTGGGCACCGGTATCGGCTACAGCGTGCTTGATATGGTCAAAGCTTTCTCCAAGGCCATGGGACGCGAACTGCCCTATAAGATTGCGCCGCGGCGTGCCGGAGACGTGGTGCAGTGTTACGCCGATCCGGCGCTGGCCAAAAAAGAGCTGGGCTGGAGCGCCAAGAAGAACTTAGATCAGATGGCGGCGGATTCCTATAACTGGCAAAAGAACAACCCCAACGGGTATGACGATTAAACATCTACAAGGAGTCAGGAATCAGATGAGCAATTTTGACATCACTTCCCATCCGCACCGCCGTTTCAACGCCTTGACCGGCGAGTGGATCCTCGTTTCGCCTCACCGGGCCAAACGTCCCTGGCTGGGGCAGGTGGAAAAAGTGCCGCCGGAGGACAAACCTTCCTACGATCCCAAGTGCTATCTCTGCCCCGGGAATCAGCGCGTCAACGGCGATATGAATCCCAAGTACGAGAGCAATTTTGTCTTTACCAATGACTTTGCGGCTCTCACGCCGGATACGCCGCTTGAAGTGGAAGGCAACGATGATCTGTTCAAGTGCGAGCCGGCGCGCGGCACTGCCCGGGTGCTGTGTTTTTCGGCCGACCACTCCAAGACACTGCCGGTGCTGCCCGTTGAGCAGATCCGCAAGGTGGTGGATCTGTGGGGCGATCAGCTCACCGAGCTTTCCAAAGAGTACAAGTATGTGCAGCTCTTTGAGAACAAGGGCGCCATTATGGGCTGCTCCAATCCTCACCCGCACGGGCAGATCTGGGCCTGCAACTTCATCCCCGAGGAGATCTCCAAGGAACTGACTCAGCAGAAAGCCTACTTTGCCAAGCACGCTGCGCCTCTGTTGACGGACTATGTGCAGGGCGAGCTCAAACGTGGCGAGCGCATCATCTTTGAGACCGAATATTTCGTGGCGCTGGTACCTTTCTGGGCCTTCTGGCCGTTCGAGACCATGTTGCTGCCCAAGTTCAAAGTCGCGCGCATCAATGAGCTCAACGACGCCCAGAAAGACGATCTGGCCGCGGCCATCAAACGGCTGACCACCCGTTACGACAACCTCTTTGAGTGTTCCTTCCCCTACTCCATGGGCTGGCACAACGCTCCCTGCGACGGCGAGGAGCACCCCGAGTGGATCATGCACGCGCACTACTATCCGCCGCTGTTGCGCAGCGCCACGGTCAAGAAGTTCGTGGCCGGCTTTGAGCTGTTGGCCGAGAAGCAGCGCGATCTCACCGCAGAGCAGGCAGCCGATCGCTTAAGAGGACTCAGCGAGACCCACTACAGCGAGCGCTAATACATCAAACCCAGGCACCGTCCCCATACTTAAGTCCCGGAGACGGTGCGGCGAATTTAATTGAGGAAACATCATGAGTCAGGTAATCGACAAGGCCAAGAGTGCCTTCAAAGCCAAATTCAACACCGAGCCCACCATGAGTGCCTATGCGCCGGGCCGCGTAAACATTATCGGTGAGCATACCGATTACAACGGCGGTTTCGTGCTGCCGTGTGCCATCAAGTACGGCACCGGTATCGCCGCCCGCGAAAACGGCACCAACAAGATGAGGGTGCTCGCCTGCGACATCAACAATGACTTTGACGAGTTTGAGATAGGCGCCGACATTCCCAAGCACCCGGACAAGCTGTGGGTCAACTATCTGCGGGGCATGACCGGACTTATCGCCAAGAAGTATCCCGGCAAGGTCAAGGGACTGGATTTGGCTATCTGCGGCGATATCCCGCAGGGTGCCGGACTCTCCTCCTCGGCTTCGCTGGAAGTGTCTTTCGGTCACCTGGTTTCCAGCGCCTTTGAACTGGGCATAGCGTTGCAGGATGTGGCTTTGATGGGACAGGCAGCCGAGGCCTATATCGGCATGAAATGCGGCATCATGGATCAGACCATTTCCGCCTGCGGCACCGCCGATCACGCGCTGTGCATAGACTGCCGCAGCCTCAAGCTCACCCAGGTGCCGGTACCGTCCAACCTGGTGGTGATGGTGATCAACTCCAACGTCAAGCATCAGTTGGTGGGCTCGGAGTACAACGATCGCCGCGAAAGCTGCGAGAAGGCCGCCAAGATCATGGGGGTGGAGTTGCTGCGCGACGCCGATCTGGCGCTGCTGGAGAAATTCAAGGATCAGATGGACGAGGTCACCTACCGCCGTGCCCGCCATGTCATCACCGAGGACGAGCGCGTGCTCAAGGCCATGGATGCCTTTGCCAAGGGTGATCTGGCCGTGCTCGCCGATCTGATGTACCAGTCCCATCTCTCCGAGAAGAATGATTTTGAGATCGTGGTCAAGGAGACCGACGCGTTGGTGGAGATTGTGCATAAGACCCTGGGCGAGGGCAAGCATGCCGCCCGTCAGACCGGCGGCGGCTTCGGCGGCAGCATTGTCGCGGTGGTGGAGCCGGAAAACGTGCAGAAGGTCACCGACGCCATCAATGCCCAGTACAAGGCCATCTCGGGACTTGATGCCACCATCTTTGAGACCAAGGCCTGCAACGGCGCGCAGTTTGCAAGACTGTAATCTTCGCTCCGGATAAGCGGCAAGCCCTCAAGATCTGATGATCCTGAGGGCTTTTTGTTGTGCTCAATCTGCGCTGACCTCAAGTTGGGGGGCACTGAAGTCGGAGCGCAGATGATACAATTTGCACAGCGAGGCGCATATGGAACAGACGGATATCTTCGATTTTAGCGATGCCAGCGATAACACCAAGGCGGCGCGGAGCGATTTTGCTCCACCCCTAAATGATCCGCAGGGCAGTGTCGAGCGCAATCTGTTTTCGGCCATCGCCGACCTGGTGGGTCAGGATAAGGCCGCAGAGATCGACTTTGAACGCAAAATAGATCTCGCCAAACAGATGGAACGCGATCACGAAGCGGCCACGCGGGATCTGCGGCAAAAGGCGATAGGCGCCAGCCAGAGCTATACCCAGCTTCTGCAGCTGAGCGGTCGTGTCAAGGCCGAGTGGACTTTTGAGCAGATCCAGCACGACGAGCTTAATTCTCAGGCCATCAGTGCCGCGCGTTCCTTCTGTGATACCAGCGGCGTGGCGCCGCAGCGTATCCTGGTGGTAACCGGCAACCCCGGCAGCGGCAAGACCGTGCTGTGCAACGCTCTGGCCAACTATTACATGAAGAATACCGGCAGACGGGTCTGCTATACCAGTCTTGCGGCCGTCAAGGAACTCAGGTTCAGTGCCGGCGAGCGCGAAGATGAATTCACCGGTTTGCGCTTTGGGGAGTACCGCGCTCTGGTGGAGTGCGCTCTGCTTATCATCGATCCCCTGGTGTTGGGCAATACCCCTCTGACTCCCTTTGAGAACAGAGTGCTCTGCAGACTGTGCACGCAGCATTATGAGCACGGCGGAGAGTTGGTGCTTACTCTCCCCAAGGTCGGTGCCACGGTTAACGAATACATGGAACTTTACTGTGCCGATGCCCTGCACAGCTACGAGGGCATGCGGGCCGATCTGTTAGGCGAGAGCCGCCGCAACAAGTGGTAGCGTCATGGCCCGGGTACTTGCTTTTGATTTTGGCTTAAACCATATCGGCGTGGCCTGCGGGGAGAGCACTTTAGGCACGGCCTCACCGCTGCCCTCGCTCAACGCCCGCGACGGCGTCCCTGATGAGGGCAGACTGACCGCGCTCAAAAGGGAATGGCAGCCCGAGCTCATAGTGGTCGGGCTGCCCTTGAATGCCGACGGCAGCGAACAGCCCATCACCCTTAAGGCCCGCGAGTTTGCCGTTTATGTGGAGCGGGTACTGCAACTTAAAGTGGTGCTGGAGGATGAGCGGCTGACCTCCAAAGCGGCCAAGGAAGAACTTTTTGAGAGGGGCGGGTATCAGGCGCTGACAGGACGCAGGGGAAAGGAGCGCATTGACTCGCTCAGTGCGATGCTCATTTTGGAGCAGTATTTCAGGCAGGTGTAGGATGGCAGCCGAGAGGCAGGAACTCAGCGCGCTGCTTGAGGCGGTGGAACAAAGTCTCAAGGAGTGCGGCTTATGGGGAGGGGCTGACAAAAGACCTCCGAGCGAGGCGTTTTTAAGTCAGACCCCCTTTTTTCTGGACACCATGCAGCTGCACGAATGGCTGGAGTACCTGCTGCTGCCAAAGCTTAGGGAGCTTAACGACAGCGGAGGGGACCTGCCGCGGGGACTCTTGGTGCATACCTTAGCCGAGGAGTACTACCGTGGACGCTGGCAGGAACTGCGCAGTCTGTTGCGCTCATTGCGCCGCCTGGACGCCTTTTTGGCCTGATTGGCGCGGATATTGCAGAGTTTAGCGGGAACATCTTATAATCTAAAGAGTTTGTCAGGTAGCAAAAAACCTGTGACATTTTTTTGACGGATACAGAAGTGGCAGAGTCCGGAGCCTTAAGCAAGTTCAAAATGCCGGCCGCCTTAAGCACGTTTTTCGGCCGGGCCAAAGCCAACCCGCGGGTAGCCAAGGGGCTGGAGATAGGCAATACCGCCTTCCAGCGCGTGCGGGTGATGAAGCTGGGCACCCCGATCCTGGTATTGTGTGCCCTCTCCATGATCACGCTGCCTCTGCCGCCGACTCTGCTGGACATCCTGTTTTCCTTCAACATTTCGCTGTCCATGATTGTGCTCTTGGTGGCGATCTACTCTCAAAAACCGCTGGATTTCGGCTCCTTTCCTACCGTATTGCTGCTTACCACCATTTTGCGCCTGTCGCTGAACGTGGCCTCTACCCGTGTGATTCTGCTCAACGGTCAGGACGGCACCGCCGCTGCCGGGCACGTCATCGAATCCTTCGGCAACGTGGTGATGGGCGGCAGCTATACCGTGGGCATCATCGTGTTCATTATTCTGGTGATCGTGAACTTCGTGGTGGTCACCAAGGGCGCCGGACGTATCGCCGAGGTGTCGGCCCGTTTCACCTTAGATGCCATGCCCGGCAAGCAGATGGCCATTGACGCCGATCTCAATGCCGGCATGATTGACCAGGATCAGGCCCGCGCCCGCCGCCTGGAAGTTACGGCCGAGGCTGATTTCTACGGCTCCATGGACGGCGCTTCCAAGTTCGTCAAGGGCGACGCCATAGCCGGTGTGCTCATTTTGTTCATCAACCTCATCGGCGGCATCCTCATCGGTACCATGCAGTACGGTCTGACGGTCGCCGAGAGTGCCCGTATCTACACCATTTTGTCCATAGGTGACGGTCTGGTGGCTCAGATCCCCTCGCTGCTGCTGTCCGTGGCGGCGGCCATCATCGTCACCCGTCAGACCGGCTCACAGGATGAAATGGGGCAGCAGGTGTTGGGCGAGCTCTTGGGCAAGCCCAAGACTTTGTTCATTGTGGCCGGTATTCTGGGTACCATGGGCATAGTGCCCGGCATGCCGCACTTCGCCTTTCTCACCCTGGCTTCATTGTGCGGCGGCATCGGTTATTACATGAAGAAGCGTCAGGAACGGGAGGCGGCCATCGCGGCGGCGGCCCCGCCCAAAGAAGGCGCTCCCGGAACACCGGGCGCACCCGAGCAGAAGGAGTTGTCCTGGGATGACGTCTCCGAGGTGGACGTGATCGGCCTGGAGGTAGGTTACCGTCTCATCCCCATGGTGGACAAGACCCAGGGCGGCGAGCTGCTCAACCGCGTCAAGGGCGTGCGCAAGAAGCTCTCGCAGGATCTGGGTTTTTTGATCCCGCCGGTGCATATCCGCGACAACCTCGACCTTGGTCCTAATTTTTACCGGATCACCGTGATGGGAGTGACCTTCGGCGAGTCAGAGGTGCAGCCTGACCGGGACATGGCCATCAACCCAGGTCAGGTGTTCGGAGAGATTCAGGGCTTAAAGGGCAAAGATCCGGCCTTCGGTCTTGATGCCATCTGGATCGCCAAGCCCGATAACGACAAGGCCTTGAGTCTTGGATACACCGTGGTGGACTGCGCCACGGTCATCGCCACCCACCTCTCGCAGATCCTGGTCAACAACTGCGCCTCGCTGCTGGGACAGGAGGAAGTGCAGAATATTCTTGACATCGTGGCCAAGAGTCAGCCCAAGCTGGTGAACGGTCTGGTGCCGGCGGTGGTGAACCTGGGCCTGCTTACCCATATCCTGCAGAATCTGCTCAATGAAGGCGTGCCGGTGCGGGACATGCGCACCATCCTGGAAACCCTGGTGGAGTACGCTCCGCGCAGTCAGGATCCCGAGGTGCTTACCGCGGCCTGCCGCATCGGCCTGAGGCGGCTCATCATCCAGGACATCATGGGCGGCGAGAATCTCATTCCGGTCATTACCTTAGCCCCGGACTTAGAGCGCGTGCTGACCAAGTCGCTGGAGACCGGCGGAGCCGAAGGCGTGGGCATCGAGCCTGGTCTGGCCGACCGTCTGCAGAAGTCGCTCATGGAAGCTGCCACCAATCAGGAGATGGAGGGCGAGCCTGCGTTGCTTTTGACCTCCGGCATTCTGCGTTCCACCTTGGCTCGCTTTGTCAAGAACACCATCCCGGCTTTAAAGGTGCTGTCCTATCAGGAAATCCCCGACGACAAGCAGATCAAGATTGTCACAGTGGTGGGCGGAGCCAATCAAAATCAACCAAATATGCAGCTCCGCTAGCAGTTTTTGGCTCAATTACTGGTTCTGAGCTTCTAAGTTCTGATAATATGGCATAATTTTTTAGTGACTTAAGCTTAATTTTTTAATTACGGCGCAGTGAAAAATGTCCGCGCGTTTTTAGCTGAGCAGCTTGGAATATTATGAAATTAAAACGCTTTGTGGCTCCGGATATGCGCACGGCACTGGCTCAAATCAAAGAAGAGCTGGGCTCTGAGGCCGTGATCATGTCCAACAAGCGCACCAAAACCGGGGTGGAGATTATCGCTGGGGTGGATAAGGTCGCCTCAGCGCCCGCCCCGTCTGCTGCTGCAGCGGCGCAATCGCCCATCACCGCCCGGGCCCGGGAAAGCGACAGCCCCTTAAACCGCTATCTCAAAGATGACGAGGTCACTTTAGGCCGGCCTTCCGGAGCCAGAGCCGGTGCAGCGTCCGCAGCACAGACTGATGTCAGGCGTACCCAGGCGGCGGGGCTCGCCGCAGGGAGCAGTGAAGGTGCCGCACACTCTTCTGCGGGTGGCAAGAACGAGAATTTCGCGCGCAGCCTGCTGGAGATCCTGGAACGTCAAAAAAATGACGAAAAAGAAGCTGCTGAGCCGCCTGCCGGACGGGGAAGCGTCAAAAAATCGGCGCCTGCGCCACTGGCCGAGCAAAGCGGTCTCAAGGAACTCATCGACCGGGAACTCAAAGCGCGACAGGAGGAACTGGAACGTACCGAGAAGGTACACGGCATCAGTTCCTACGCCGAACCGGCCACTGCGGGAACGGCTTTGGATCCCGGCACCGCCGCCAATTTAGGCAGCATGCGTCAGGAAATTGACGAAATCAGAAAGCTGCTGCAGTTTCAACTGGCCGGACTTATGCATGACTCGCTCTCGCGCGAGCAGCCGGTCAAGGCCATGGTGCGCAGGCTGCTCTCCTCCTCGGGCTTTGACGAGACCATCGCCGCGCAGCTCAGCGAGGGTATTGAGGCAGATGCCTCGTTTAATTTTGCCTGGCGTGAATTGGCCGAGGTGCTGGAGCGCGCCATCAAGGTCGGTGAAGATGAGATCATCACCGACGGCGGTGTGATCACCTTAATCGGTCCTGCCGGTGTAGGCAAAACCACCACCTTGGCCAAACTCGCCGCCCGCTTCGTCATGAATTACGGCCCCGACAAGGTCGCCATCGTCACGGCCGACCACTACCGGATCGGCGCCATCGATCAGGTTAAAACCTACGGGCGCATCATGGGGTGCGCGGCCTTTGCGGTCAAGTCTCTCAATGAATTGCCCGAGATGCTCTACTCACTCAGGGACAAGAGTCTGGTGCTGGTGGATACCGCCGGGGTGGGACTGAGCGATGAGCGCTTTGGCACACAACTTGCACAGCTCAAAATGCAGTCCAAGCTGAAGCTCAAGCACTATCTGGTGCTGCCGGCCACCGCGCAGCGGCGGGTGCTCGAACAGGCCTACGGGCACTTTTCCGATGTCGGTCTCAAAGGCGTCATCCTCACCAAGATAGATGAGAGCTCCAGCCTAGGCGATGCCCTTTCATTGTGTCTTAAGCATGATCTGGTGCTCAGCTACGTGACTGACGGTCAGCGCGTCCCCGAGGATCTCAGCGTGCCCGAGCCCAAGGGACTGGCCCTGCGGGCTTTGTCGGCGGTGGAAAACGACGCGGCGCAGTCCGCCTTTGAGGCGCAGAATTGAGTTGAAGGACTAAAAGATGAGTAACGCAAACAGGAGAGTGAAGGTCATAACCGTCACCGGCGGCAAAGGCGGGGTGGGCAAATCCAGCGTATCCTTGAATCTGGCGGTGGCGCTGTGTCAGCAGGGCAAGAAAGTGCTGCTCTTTGATGCCGATCTGGGGTTGGCCAACATTGACGTGATGCTGGGACTTAAGGTCAAGCAGAACTTAGGTCATGTGCTCAAGGGTGAGTGTGAGCTGCAGGATATTCTGCAGACGGGACCGCAGGGACTGAGAATAGTGCCGGCCTCCTCAGGTCTTAAGGAAATGGCCGAATTGTCCATCGAACAGCACGCCGGGCTCATCCGGGCTTTTTCCAGTCTCAGGGAAGATTTTGATTTTCTCATTGTGGACACGGCGGCCGGCATCTCCGACATGGTGCTCTCTTTTTGCCGGGCCGCGCAGGATGTGCTGATGGTGGTGTGCAATGAACCCACCTCGGTAGCCGATGCCTATGCCCAGATGAAGGTGCTCTCCAATGATTACGGGGTCAAGAAGTTCAAAATCATCGGCAATCAGCTGCATTCCTTGGAAGAGGGCAAGATCATGTACCAGAAACTGGTGATGGTCGCCGAGCGTTTTTTGGATGTTACCCTGGAGCTGGTGGCCTGCGTGCCGGCGGATATGAACATGCGCAAGGCCATACGCCAGCGCAGCTGCGTGGTGGAAGCCTTCCCCAATTCACCGGCGTCCCACGTCTTCAAGGTGTTGGCCACTTCCATCATGCGCTGGCCGGTGCCGGAGGTCGCGGGTGGTCATTTGGAATTTTTTGTAGAAAATTTAGTAAGTCACAACTCAAAGGCGGGCTGAGAGGCACACAAACTTTTGATAAATTGTGTTAAAATCAAGGCGGTATTATAATAATTGCTTAAAAAGCAAATAGTTAGTTCCTAACATGCCCTGCAGGGCATTTTTAGGTTGGGATGGCAGGAATGTTGAACGGCGCAAAGGTATACCAGGCTGCATCACGCGATCAGATGAGCAGCAAGGTAGAGCAGTACGCTCCCATGGTCAAGCGCATCGCCCTGCATCTCAAGGCCCGCTTACCGCCTAACGTTGAACTGGATGATTTGATTCAGTCCGGCATGATCGGTCTGCTGGATGCTCTGGCGCATTACGAAGAAGGACATGGCGCCAGTTTTGAGACCTATGCCACCATCCGCGTGCGCGGCGCCATGATAGACGAGATGAGACAGTCTGACTGGGCACCGCGTTCCGTGCATCAGAGCACCCGGCAGATTGCCGATGCCATCAACCGCCTCTCGCACCGCTTAGGTCGCGAACCGCGTGACACCGAGATTGCCGCCGAACTTAATGTTACGTTGGAGCGCTATCAGCAGATGCTGATGGAATCCTCGACCTCGCAGATGATTGGGATTGAGGATCTGGGGGTGACCGAAGATGTTATCTCCGACAGTGACAACAACCATAATGACAAACTCTTTGAGCTTTTGGCGTCGGTTAAGTTCAAACAGGCTCTGGCCGTGGCCATTTCCAAACTGCCGCAGCGCGAGCAGTATGTGCTGTCGCTGTACTATGACGAGGAGTTGAACCTCAAGGAAATCGGCCGGGTGTTGGAACTGAGCGAGTCGCGGGTCTGTCAGATCATGTCTCAGTCCATGGCCAGACTGAGGGCGGCCTTGAAAGACTGGCGGGAGCGCTGAGCTGAAAGACAATATATGTGCCAGACTTAGGTCATTTCTTGAGATGAGGCTCAAAAAATAACTTTATTTGTCTGTCTGGGGTGCTGATTAGTATATTTTGCTAGGCTGGTTATAGTATACAGTTTGTTTTTCTGGAATAATTCATGCGGGTCTGTATGGGTCGGCCTGGAAAACATGAACAAATCCAACGTCTACAGATAAATTTGTGAGGAGACTATCGTGGACAAAAACATCAAGATTTTAATTGTTGATGACTTTTCCACAATGCGGCGCATCATCAAGAACTTGTTGCGCGATCTGGGATTCAACAACACCCACGAGGCTGATGACGGCGCCACGGCCCTGCCCATGCTGGAGGCCGGTGACTTCCAGTTCGTCGTTACCGACTGGAACATGCCGATCATGCAGGGCATTGACCTGTTGCGCAATATCCGCAAGAGTCCCAAGCTGAAGGCTCTGCCGGTGCTGATGGTGACCGCCGAGGCCAAGCGCGATCAGATTGTGGAGGCCGCTAAGGCCGGTGTGAACGGCTATATTGTCAAGCCTTTTACTGCCGCCACTCTTAAAGCCAAACTGGATAAGATATTTGAGCGTTTCGAATAAGGAACAGCGTCGATGACTGACGAAGCGGGCATGCTTACCGTAGAAGAGCTCGAGGACATCCGTGACTTATTGGAAACAGGCATGCAGGATGAAGCCGAGGATCGTCTGGTGCAGCTGGCCGGACGGTTAAAGCAGAATTCCGTGTATTCCCAGGTCGGCGAGCTGACCCGTGATCTGCATAACGCCCTCACCGATTTTGTAGATGACGACCGGCTGCGCGTGATTGCCAACGTGGAGATGCCGGATGCTTCCGAGCGTCTGAAGTACATTATTTCCATGACCAGCGATGCGGCTACCAAGACTCTGGATGCGGTGGATAATTGCGAGCCCATGCTGCATACCCTGATGGAGACCATCGACAATCTGCTGCCGGCCTGGAAAGAGCTGATGAACGGGAAAATTGACCGTTACACTTTTGTGGCTTTATGTCATAAGGTCGATAACCTCATAGAGAAGACCCAGAACAGTGCCAATGATCTGTCAGCGCAGCTCAATGCCATCATGATGGCACAGGATTATCAGGACCTGACCGGGCAGATGATTCAGAAGGTCATCAAACTGGTCACCGAGGTCGAGGACAGACTGGTAGGATTTTTGGTCTCCTTTGGCAAGCCGCAGGATGACGAAGAGCAAAAAGGAATTCACCAGGGCGGCGTCGAAGTTGAAGGCCCGCTGATGGAACAGGAAAAACAGGCGCCCGCCGTGGCAGCCTCGCAGGATGACGTTGATGACCTGCTGGCTTCACTGGGCTTCTGAATGACGGAGAAGATGAGATGGATGACGAGATTCGGCAAGATTTTATAGTCGAAGCAGGCGAGATCATCGAGAATCTCAACGAACAGCTAGTTCAGATTGAGAAGACCCCCGATGACAATAATCTGCTAAATGCCATTTTCCGCGGCTTCCATACGGTTAAGGGCGGTGCGGGCTTCCTGCAACTGACCAATCTGGTCGAGGTCTGCCATGCCGGCGAAAACCTGTTCGATGAGCTGCGCAATGGCCGTATCGGCATGTCTCCGGAGCTGATGGACGCCATTCTGCAGGCTTATGACGAAATCAACGTGATGTTTGAGTGCGTCAAGAACGGCGAGGAAGTGCCGGAAGCACCAAAGGATCTTATCGACAAGCTCCATGATCTGGCCGCCGGCAAGATAGGCGGCGGGGCGGCCCCTGCCGAGGCTGCCGCTCCTGCCCAAGCCGCTCCGGCTCCGGCCCCCGAGCCAAAGCCGGAACCCAAACCCGAGCCCAAACCCGAGCCTAAGCCTGAACCGGCTGCGGCTGATTCCGGGTCCATCGACGATATTTCCGAGGATGAATTTGAAGCGCTGCTCGATCAGCTGCACGGCAAGGGCAAGGCTCCCGGTGAGGACGGCGATCCCGCCGCGGATGCCACCGATGCCGATTTTGACGAGATGCTCAAGAAGGCCGAGGACGAGGTTCACAAGAAAGACGACAAAGGTGAGCTGAAGGTTGCTCCGGCCGAGGAATACCAAAAAGCCCAGGCCGCCGCGCCGGCCGCCCCGGCACCTGCCGCGGCTCCGGAGCCGGCTCCCGCTCCCAAACCTGCAGCTCCCGCTGCGGCGCCCAAACCGGCCGCTCCGGCTCCGGCACCTAAGGCCGCCGCAGCCGCCAAACCTGCCGCCGCCGCGGCAGCCGAGGCCGATACCACCGTGCGTGTGGAGTCCAAGGTGCTCGATGACATCATGAACATGGCAGGTGAGCTGGTGCTGGTGCGCAACCGACTGGTCAATATGGTGTCGCGTCGTGCCGATCACGAGCTGACCAAGGCCATCGCCAATTTGGACGTCATCACCGGCGATCTGCAAAACGCGGTGATGAAGACCCGTCTGCAGCCGGTGAAGAAGGTGTTCGGCCGCTTCCCGCGCGTGGTACGCGATTTGGCCCGCAAGCTGGGCAAGAAGATTGAGCTGCGCATGGAGGGTGAGGATACCGAGCTCGACAAGAACCTGGTGGACGCTCTGGCCGATCCCATGGTGCACATGGTGCGCAACTGCTGCGACCATGGCATTGAGATGCCCGCCGAGCGTGTGGCCGCCGGCAAGCCGGAGACCGGGGTGGTGCTGTTGGCCGCCTCGCAGCAGGGCGATCATATTCTGCTGCAGATCTCCGATGACGGAGCCGGTATGGATCCGGATGTGCTTAGGGCCGTGGCGGTGCGCAAGGGCGTGCTCGATCAGGCCAGCGCCGAGCGTCTGTCCGATGCCGATGCCTTAAACCTGATTTTTGCCCCGGGGTTTTCGACCAATACCGTGGTGACTGATATTTCCGGCCGCGGTGTGGGTATGGACGTGGTGAAGACCAACATAGCCAAGTTAAACGGCTCGGTGCGGGTGCTCAGCGATTTCGGCAAGGGTACCACCATCGAAATCAAGGTGCCGCTGACTCTGGCCATTCTGCCCACGCTGATGATTTCCCTGTCCAAGCGCTCCTTCGCGCTGCCGTTGACCTCGGTCTCCGAGATCTTCTACATCAGCCTGGAGTCCATGCGTAACGTGGACGGTCTCAACACCATCGTGATCAGAGACAAAGCCATCCCGCTGTTCTTCCTCAAGCAGTGGTTTGAGAACGCGCCGGTCACCGATTACATCAAACGCAAGGCTCATGTGGTGTTGGTACAGGTTTCGGCCTCGCAGCTGGTGGGCTTTGTGGTCGATGAGCTCATCGGACAGGAAGAGGTGGTGATCAAGCCTCTGGACAGCATCCTCAACCATACCCCGGGTATGGCGGGCGCCACCATTACCTCCGACGGCAGCATCGCGCTGATTCTGGATATTCCGGGACTGATGAGGGCCTACGCTCACAAGACCATGGAGCGCTTCTAGTTTCATTGTTTTAGTAATAGCTATGCATCAAGAGACATAACTATGGCAATCAAAGTATTAATTGTTGATGACTCAAGCTTTTTCAGAAAGCGTCTGACTGAAATTATCAATGCCGACACGACCATGGAGGTTTGTGGAGAGGCCAAGGACGGCAAGGAGGGCGTGGATCTGACCTTGAGACTGCGGCCGGATGTCATCACCATGGACGTGGAAATGCCGGTAATGGACGGCATAACCGCAGTGCAGGAGATCATGAAGAAGGCCCCTACGCCCATCCTGATGTTCTCCTCTCTGACGTATGAGGGTGCCAACTCGACCTTCAAGGCCTTAGAAGCCGGTGCGGTCGATTACATGCCCAAGAATTTCGATGATATCGCCCATCGTCGCGAGGATGCCTTAAAGACTCTGCGCGATACCATCAAGGCGGTGTCCCGCAGCCGGGTGCGCGGTTTTGTGCCGCGTCCGGCCGCCGCCGTGCCTGCCGCCCGTCCTGCGGCTGCCCCCGCCGCCACGACCGCGCGTCCCTTAGGCGGCACCGCGCCTGCCGCGCCTAAGGCTGCGGTGGCGCCCACAGTGCAGGCCACGACGCCTTCACGCTTAAACGGGGCGGCCATCGGCGAGTTCAACCGCATTCACAGCATGCTCAGCAATGATCAGGGTACGCCTGCTGCGGCCCGCAAGTTTTCCTTCGGCGATCACTCCGATGAGACCACGATGTTCAAGCGCTCGGGCAAGACCCATCAGCTGGTGGCCATCGGCAGTTCCACCGGCGGCCCGATTGCCCTGCAGCAGATTATTCCCAAGCTACCCAAGCTCAATGTGCCGGTGGTCATCGTACAGCATATGCCGGCCTCCTTTACCACCACCTTTGCGCAGCGTCTCGACGGGATCTCACAGCTGCATGTGGTGGAAGCAAAAGACGGTGACGTGCTGCAGCCTGGCGTGTGCTACATCGCCCCGGGCGGCATGCAGATGATTTTCGAGCGCCAGGGCATGAGCGCACGGGTTCACATTCTCAAGGATACGGGCAAGAAGGTGTCCTATAACCCCTGTGTGGATGTGTCCTTCGCTTCGCTGGCCGGTATTTACGGCGGCAAGGTGCTGGCCATGATCCTCACCGGCATGGGCTCGGACGGATGCGAGGGCTGCCGGATGCTCAAGCAGAAGGGCTCGGTGATCTGGGCACAGAATGAGGAGAGCTGCGTGGTGTACGGCATGCCGCAGGCCATCGTCAACGCGGGCGTGGCCGATCTGGTGCTGCCGCTCGATGAAATCGCAGCTGACATTGTCAAGGAGTTCTGACAGGGCGCGTACCACATTTTAGCGGCGGCCTAAGCCGCCTTTGCAAGAGAGCGGAGCATGAACTTTTTAGGTGTACTCGTCGGCATTGGCTGCATCATCACGTCCATGATGCTGGAGGGAACATCCCCCGGCATCCTGCTCAATGTCCCGGCCTTCCTGGTGGTGTGCGGCGCCGCTTTCGGCGCCTGCATGGTGCAGTTCGCGCTGCCCGTGATTATCGGTGCCCTCAAGTGCTTCATCTGGATCATCGCTCCGCCGCATATCAATTTCGACGCTCAGGTGGAACTGCTTATCAGCATGGCCACCACGGCCAGACAGCAGGGCCTGCTGGCGCTTGAAAATTCCATCGGCTCGGCCAATGATGATTTCACCCGCGACGGTATTCAGATGGTGGTGGACGGTGTGGACAAGGAGAGCCTGCAGGCTCTGCTGGAAAACGCCATTGCCATTGAGCAGGAAAAATTAGAGCCCTGCGCCAAGTTCTGGGAAACCATGGGTGGTTACGCGCCGACCATGGGCATCATCGGCGCCGTGCTCGGTCTTATCCACGCCATGACCCTGCTCGAACGTCCTGATCTGCTCGGTCCTGCCGTGGCCGTGGCCTTCGTGGCCACCATTTACGGACTGATTTTGGCCAATCTGATCTCAATTCCCTCGGGTAACCGCATTAAGACCATTCTGGGCGAACAGGCCCTCTACAAGATGATGACCTTGGAGGGGCTGGTATCCATCGCCTCCGGTGAGAACTCCATGATGCTCAAGCGGCGTATGGCGGTCTACACCGGCAAGTCCGCTGAAGGTGGTTAGCCCCTATGGCCGTAAAGAAGAAGCCGCCAGAGCCCGAAAACCTTGAACGGTGGATGGTATCCTACGCTGACTTCATGACTCTGCTCTTTGCGGTGTTCGTGGTGCTTTACGCCACCGCCATGTCCAAGCAGTCAGAAGCCAAGTCAATGATGCAGTCGATTGCGCAGGCTTTTTCCCAAAGCATTATCAGTAATATGGGCGGTATGCTGGTGGTACCGGGCAACCTCTCTGCCCAGATGAACAATGAGGCTGAGAACTCCTCGAGCGAGCAGAGCTCTGAATCCCAGACCGACAACCGGCAGATCGTGGAAAACGGCGGTCTGATGATGAGCTTCATGACCACTCAGACCACCTCTCAAAGCACGGTTTCGGAGGACGACACTTCCGGGTCGGACACCAATGAGAACGGACAGAACGTAGCCGATTCCACCACCTCCTCGGGCGAGTTGATCGCCGCTGACATACGCGAGTCCAAGCAGGCTCAGCACTCCCAGGATCCCACCGGCGGCTCTGACAGCGGGCGCGGCGGCTTTACCCCCGGCGGCGATGCCGACAAGGTAGCTGACGGTGGTCTGACCAACAACATTGCCGATCATATGGGCGAGGGACAGCGCGGTTTCCCCTTTGACGCGGTCAAAAAATCCATCTCCGATGCCATCGCCGAACTAGGCGAAAACTCCAACATCGCTTTTGAGGAAGACGCCCACTGGCTGACCATCAACATCAGCTCAGGCATGCTTTTTGCCGAGGGCAGCGCCTCGATTTTAAGCGCCTCCCGGCCCCTGATTGCCAAGATTGCCATTGCCCTGACCTCCATTAACAATTACGTGCGGGTGCGCGGTTATACCGACAACCGCTTCATTCCCAACGGCATCTTCAAAAACAGCTGGGATCTGTCGGCGGCCCGTGCCATGAGTGTACTCAACGAGTTGCAGAACGACGGTCTCAACCCGCGTCGTCTGGCGGTGGAAGCCTACGGCGAGTTCTCACCCTTCGTGTCCAATGCCACGGCTGCCGGCCGCGCCCGCAACCGGCGCGTGGTGATTGCCATTTCCCGTTATGCCATGGTGCGCTCGGAACTGCCGGTGGTGGAAGGCTTCGGCGGCGGTACCTATGAGGAGAAAATGGACCGGGCCGGCAGCGGCCAGGTGGATATCGTGCACAGCGATGAGAACGGCATACGACTGGAATTTCGTAATTAAGGAGCGCAGGGTGCTGATATGGTCAATTGCCAGCCAGAAGGGCGGCGTAGGTAAAACCACGACGGTGGCTTCACTGGCCGGGTGGTTGCAGCGCGAGCATCTGCGCGTGCTGGTCATCGACACAGATCCGCATGCTTCCCTGACCGGCTATCTGGGATTTGAGGACGAGGGACTGGATTACAATCTTTACGATCTCTATTCGGCCAAACAGCTCAGTCGCGAGAATGTGCTGCGCACCATCACGCATACGCGTTTTCCCGGTCTGGACATCATCGGCTCCACCATGGCCTTGGCCACCATCGACCGGCAGCTCTCCGGCAGGGTGGGCGTGGGACGCATTCTCTCCAAGTCACTGCAGTTGGTCGAGGACTGTTATGACGTGGTGCTGGTAGACTGCCCGCCGGTGCTCGGCGCGCTGATGGTCAATGCCTTAGTGGCCAGCACTACCATTCTGGTACCGACTCAGACCGAGTTTCTGGCTCTCAAAGGCTTGGAAGGCATGGTGAGAACCTTCAGGATCATGCACAACGCCGATCCGGGTTACGTCAGCAACTTCTTTATCGTCCCCACCATGTATGACAAGCGCACCAAGGCCTCGCAAAACAGCCTTGAGTATCTGCGCGCCCACTACAACACTTCCATGTGGGCAGATGTGATCCCGGTGGATACCCTGTTTCGGGAGTCCAGCCAGAAGGGTGTGCCCATCCCCATGATGGATGATAAATGCCGCGGCGCTCAGGCCTATCGACAGCTGCTGCTGGCACTTATTGAGCGTGAACTCAGAAACAACCGCGATCTGGTGTCGCCGGCAGTGGCCGCCATTATCACTGTTGACGACGAGGACGGTGAGACCCACCAGAAAGAAGAAGGCGATCCGCTGGCCGAATCCATGGGGGCCATGATGGAGGAACAGCCGTCTGCCGGGGAGGGTGCATAATGTCCTTTCGTCATTACGACCGCGAAGAGGAGACCCTCATCGCCTACTTCAAGCAGATGCTTGATGAGACGGCTGCTTTAGATGAGGAAGAGCCTGTCATTCCCGAGGTGCAGAGTGCGCCGACACCGCGAGTGAGCACGCAGGAGCAGGCGGCAAGTGTTGCGCCGGCAGCGCCGCCTCAGAGCGAACCTCAAAGGCCCGCCGCTGTCACGACTCAGGAGGCTGTCGCGGAGCAGACACCCGCTTTGGAAGAGAGCGGGCCGCAGGAAATTCCCGTAGACTCCTTGAGTGTGAAAGATCTCAGTGCGCGCGGTCCGGAGGGCGAGACTGAGAGTGTTGCAAAGAGCGCAGTAACCCAGGATGCCGCCTCAGCCGCGGCGCAAGATGCAGCCACATCTGAGCTGGCAGCAGCAGGTGAGATTGAAGTTGAGAGAGGGACAGAAATCGGGGTTGCTGCTGAAGTCGAAACCAGCCCCGAGAGCGTGCCGGTTGAAGACGGTCCAAAGACGGCTGCCTCAGACACTCAGGAGCCTGCCTTGGACTTGCCTGTTGAGGATAACTGGCAGGAGGACGCGGAGGGAGACTATTCCGAGCCGGCTGAACCTTACTATGCCCAGGACGGCGATCCGCGCACAGCACAAGATTACGAACCGCTGACCCCGCAGCTGCAGGTGCAGACGGCCAGCGTCACCGAGCAGCGGCCATATCAGGAAGGCTCCAGCCTGCAGTCGCTCCTGGAGTCCGTGCAGCCGCATACCGCCACCGTTGAGGAGCCCCAGACTGCCACCGTCACCCAGACAGCGGAAGAGACTGAGGTACAGACGGCGGAAGCTGAGCCCGTCGTCGAGCAGGAAGTGCAAAGTGAGGTCACACAGACCGCGCAGATTGAGGTTCAAGAGCAGGCCCCGGCCAAAGACGCCGCTTTCGAGTGGGAGAACATAGAGACTCAGGAGGATTTTCAGGCACTGTTCTTCTTGGTCAAGGGCGTGCGATTTGCCGTGCCGCTGGTCGACCTGGGCGGTATTTTCGAGATGGAAAAGCTCACCCCGCTGTTCGGCAAGCCTCACTGGTATAAAGGCATGGCCGACATCCGCGGGCGCAAGATTAATGTGGTGGATACGTTGAGCTGGGTCAAGCCGGGATTTACCGACGGCGGGGATTACCGTTATATGATCCTACTGGGCACCAGCATGTGGGCCGTAGGCTGCGATGTGTTGGAGGGCAACAAAATCCTCAACCGCGACCACGTAAAGTGGCGTCAGAGCGCGGGGAATCGGCCCTGGCTGGCGGGCATCGTCAAAGAGGAAATGTGTGCCCTGTTGCATGTGGATGCACTGATCTCCATGTTTGAGAAAGGCTTCGATTTGAAAACTCTGCCACAGTAACGAGAGATCCGTATAGTTTTCAGCAAATAGCGGTTATATTTTGCCTAAACCATTGTACAATGTGACATGCTCGGACTGCATGGCGATCCCGGGCGTAAATGATTAATAACGAGGAAGTTGACAGATGGCTAATGAAGCACAAGCTCCAGCACCAGCTCCGGCTCAGGATGCCGGTCAGAACGCCGAGAAGAAAAGCTCCGTGATCGGAGTCAACGGCGAGAAACAGGGCGAACTGCTGCGCTGGGTTACATTCGGTCTGGGACAGGAAGTTTACGGCGTCAACGTGATGCAGGTGCGTGAAGTGTTGCGCTACACCGATATCGCTCCGGTGCCGGGCGCACCATCCTATGTGCTGGGCATTATCAATCTGCGCGGCAACGTGGTAACCGTGATTGATACCCGCATGCGTTTTGGTCTGCCGCCGGCTGAGGTCACTGACGATTCCCGTATCATGATCATTGAGTCCGAGAAGCACGTGGTCGGCATTCTGGTCGACACGGTGGCTGAGGTAGCCGATCTCAATACGGCTGACATCGACGATACGCCGAACGTCGGCACCGAAGAGAGCGCCAAGTTCATCAGCGGTGTCTGCAACCGTAAGGACGATCTGCTCATTCTCATCGATCTGACCAAACTTCTCACCGATCAGGAGTGGGAAGAGGTTTCCGGACTTAACCGTTAACAGCAACGACCGCCTGTTCTTGCAGGCGGTTTCCATCACTGCGGTGCACTGCCGCCTTCCCGAGAGAGTCAGGGGTGCAGACTTATTTAGATCTGTCGATGTTGTGTGTGATCGGCGGCGCTGTGGTGTTGCTGATAATCATCCTTGTCTCTTTCATTCTCAATTCCCGCCGTTGCAATGCCCTGGAAGATCGTCTTGCCAAACTCTCCTCCGAACTGCAGGCCGAAAAGGCCACCCGTATCAAGGCTCAGAGCGAGTTGGAGAGCGTCAGCCGCCGTCTGCAGGCGGCCGAACGCACCGTACAGTATCTGACGGACAATCAGCAGAGCGTCAGTGAGCGACAGGCCGAGGTGGGCGAGAAAATCAACCGCTTTACCTCACAGCTTGACAACTTCAACAGCCGCATAGAACAGCAGGATAAGACTATTGCCGAGCATACGCCGGAGAATCAGCCCATCATGGAAGCGCGCAGCATGCTGCGTCAGGGTCTGTCGGTTGATGAGGTGGCCGAACGTACCGGACTGCCCAAAAATGAGGTCGAGCTGCTTAATACGGTTCACGCTCTAAACAAAGCCATGGCCAAAACCCAGGACAGCAAGGGTGCTGAGGCTCAGGACAACCAAGGCGCTGCCGCTGCGGTCAAAGTGGTAACCGCCTCTGCCGGCACCGCCGCTTCAAGCGCCGGAGCACCGCCTGCCGCAGCCGTGGCCGCACCTTCCCACCCGGTGGCCAGCGTCAAAGCTCGCGATGCCTACGGCATACCCGGCAAGAAACAAACCCTGCGCCGTACCCGCTGAGGCTGCCCTCAGTTCTGCACTTGTGAGGTGCAATCCCATGTCAGAGCAATTCTTTGAGTCGCAAGAGGAACTGCAACGGCAAATCCATGAGGCGGCCTTAGCTCTCAAACAGGCACATTTTGAAAGCGATGCCATCTATGCCACGGCCGAGTCTTTGACGGCGGGACTTATCGCCGCCAGCGTGGTGGAAATAGCCGGCAGCTCGGCCTGGTTTGACCGGGGTTTTGTCACCTATAACAACAAGGCCAAGCAGGAGATGTTGGGGGTGAGCGACTTCACC
This sequence comes from Succinivibrio sp., assembly GCA_017469335.1. GTDB lineage: Bacteria > Pseudomonadota > Gammaproteobacteria > Enterobacterales > Succinivibrionaceae > Succinivibrio. The sequence goes on from JAFUGP010000112.1 coordinate 52,842, forward strand.
CTGGAAAGTCACAGCGAGCTGAGTCTGCAGTGCGTGGCACAAATGGCACAGGGAGCTCTTCAGCGTTCCGTGGCTCGCATTGCGGTGGCTGTCTCCGGGGTGGCCGGTCCAGACGGGGGCACAGCTCAAAATCCGGTGGGCACGGTGTACCTGGGCATCTGCCGTCGCGGTGAGTGTCCGGTGGGACAGATTTGCCACTTTCAGGGCTCCAGGCAACAGGTGCGTCTGCAGACCACGCTGGCCGCACTTAAGGCTCTCTATGCGGCCAGTTACGGTGAGCTCAGCGCGCCGTGGCAGCGCGTGAATGCAGAGTGATTTCGATCACCTGCGGCGGATCGTCGATACGCAACGCAAAACCATGCCAGATCATGGTGCCGTTGGAGACGATGACCCGCTCCCTGCCTAACTTATACAATCCCGAGACCATGCCGCCGTTTAAAGCTGCCACCAGGGTGCGCAGCCCCGGCGCCATGCCGCCGTGAGTGTGACCGGCCAGATAAAGATCCACCTTATCCTGCAGCAGCCTGGCATACTCGGGGTGATGAGAGAGCAGGATGGTGGGCAGATTGGGATCGGTATCGGACAGCGCCTTATCGAGATTTGGCCCCTCAAAGCCAAAGCGCGCTCCGTCCTTGTCCATCAGGCCTGCCAGATTAAACAGCGCCGCGCCGTCCCGGCGTATGGTCACCGCGCGGTTCTCCAGAAATTGAAGACCCTTTTGCTGATAATAATCAAGCCATTGCAGGTAGCCTGAGTAAAACTCATGGTTGCCGGAAACGGCGTAGACCCCATCGGGAGCCTGCAAGGCGCTGATGGTGGCGGTTTTGTCATCGAGCCTTAAAATCTCTCCGTCCTGGTAGTCGCCGGCGAGCACGATGAGATCGGGTTTTAAGGCCTGCACCCCCCGGTAGATGTACTCCAAATCTTCTTTGGAGGTAGGGGAGCTGACGTGCAGATCGGCCAGCAGCACGATGCGGTAGCCCTCGGCCTGAGGCGGAAGCTTATCGATGGTGATGCTGTAACGGGCAAGCTCCGGGCGTGAAAAACCTCCCCAGGTGCCTACCAGGCCGAACAGCAGCGACAGAGCTATAAAGAGGGTACCCAACACCTGGGAGTGCGGAGAGATGATGTAGGTGGAGAGCCTTAAGGTGATGAGCTTGAAGATCACGTTGATGAGATCGCGACCTATGGTGAGCAACAGCAGCATGATGGCGGCAAAGCCCAGTACGTCCACCAGCATGGCCGGATAGCGCGACAGCAGCGGGTCCATCATGGTTCCGCCGGTAAGGTAGTAAACGTAGAGTTTGCAGCAGCATAAGGATACGACCAGCCCCAGTGGCAGCTTTAAGTACCATTTGATGCTCAGAGGCAGCACAAAACGCCACAACAACAGCAGCGCCATGATGAGCGGGTGCAGCCTGAAAAGATAGAAAACAAGATTCATGACAAAACTCCTGGGCGCTCTTAGCCTTAATTATCAGCGTGGCCCAGGCACTGGTGCTGGTAGTGTCCGTGCAAGGCCGGGGAGAGGGTGCCCAAGATAGAGCACTCCCGTGCGCCGCTGACTGAGCGCAGATCGGTGGCAATACCCAGGCAACAGCGTCTGGCCAGCCAGGCAAAGGCGGCGCATTCGATGATCTGAGGGTCGATGCCGCGCTCGGAGCTGATGACGGTTTTAAGGGAATGCTGTGCGGCCAGCTCAGTCAAACGCTCCATTAGCAGGGTATTGAAAGCCCCGCCTCCGCACACGATAAGGGTGCTGTGCCTGTCTATGGTCCCCGCGGACACAAACTCCGGCAGGTTGTAGAGGGCACTTTGGGCGGTGAGCTCAAGCAGCGTGCGCAGCAGATCCTGGGCGCGGCGGCGGTTCTCCCGGCAGGATTGCAGCTGCGCGGCGATGAAAGCCGCGCCGAACTCTTCGGTGCCGGTGGATTTGGGGGCGGGACGGCGGAAATAGGGGTAACTTAGAAAATGGCTGAGCCAGTCTTCCTGCACCTGTCCTGAGCGGGCTATCTCCCCGTTTTGGTCATAGGGAATGTTAAGCAGGGTGCGGCAGGTCAGGTCCATCAGAGTATTGGCCGGCCCCGTGTCGTAGCCTTTTAACACCTCTCCCTGAGCGTTGATGACGGTGAGATTGGCGATGCCTCCTAAATTCAGCACCAACGCCGCATGATCTTTTTGGGCGAACATGCCGGCGTGGAAAGCCGGGGTCAGCGGTGCGCCTTCCCCGCCGTGGGCCAGATCGGCGGAGCGGAAATTGCTGACCACGTCAATGCCGGTCAAGGCGGCCAGGTAGGGGGCATTGTCAAGCTGTACCGAAAAGTGCAGATCGGGACGGTGCATCACGGTCTGACCGTGCGAGCCGATGGCGATGACCTCCACATTGCTTACCGCGGCGCGGTGCAGCAGCTCGTTTACCACCTCGCGCGAGGCAATGGCCATGAGATTGCCGGCCCGACCGTAATTGGTAAGATTGGTGCTGTGGCGCTCCAGGCCGGTTAACTCACGCAAAAGCCGCAATTCCAGCGCCCCCCAGGGCCTGGAGGCGTGGGCGAGCACTTGGGGATAGGGCTGAGTGGAAAAATCAATAAGGCAGCCGTCTAAGGCGTCCATGCTTGTGCCTGACATGAGGCCGATGTAGAGCTCAGAGTTCAAGGGTGCACCATCATGTGAAGAATTTTCTGGAAAAGGAGAGCAAAACTTTGCCCGACAATGATAGGGCATTGTAGCATTATTGGCACTTTTAACTCAGGCCCGTAAGGTTGCAATAATTGGCTTGCTGACTATAATGTTTTTGCTACATTAAGACCTGGCCTCAGGCCTCGGTTTTCATGGTGCCGAGAAGGCACAGCCTGGCAGACTGCAATCTAGCCTGCGCAATTACCAAAAGAGGAATATTTGGCATGTCAGCTGACATTGAGAAGGCATTAGAGGAGATCTCCCGCGGCGCCGAGGAGATCATACCTATTGAGGAACTTAAAAAGAAATTGGAAAGCGGCCGTCAGCTTATCATCAAACTGGGCATGGACCCGACCGCACCCGATCTGCATTTGGGACACACCGTGATCCTCAATAAGTTGCGCACTTTCCAGAAGCTCGGACACAAGATAGTGCTGGTTATCGGTGATTTTACCGCTGCCATCGGCGATCCCTCGGGCAAGAACGCCACCCGCCCCGAGCTGCCGCGCGAACAGATCCTGGAGAACGCCAAAACCTATGCCGAACAGGCCTTCAAGATCTTGGATAAGGACCTGACCGAGATCCGCTACAACTCCGAGTGGAGCGATAAGTTAGGGGCGGCCGGCACCATCCGCCTGGCAGCCAAGCTCACCGTGGCGCGCATGCTCGAGCGCGATGACTTTGCCAAGCGCTATCAGGAACGTCAGCCCATCTCCATTCACGAGTTTCTCTACCCGTTATTCCAGGGCTATGACAGCGTGGCCTTAAAGGCCGATGTGGAACTGGGCGGCACCGATCAGAAATTCAACTTGCTCATGGGGCGGGAGCTGCAAAAAGATCAGGGGATGGAGCCGCAGTGCGTGCTGATGATGCCGCTGTTGGTGGGGTTGGACGGTGTGATCAAGATGTCCAAATCCAAGGGCAATTACATCGGCGTCACCGAGCAGCCTGAGGAGATGTTAGGCAAGATCATGTCCATCTCCGATGAGCTGATGTGGAACTACTACACCTTGCTCTCGGCAAAGTCATTGGATGAAATCAACTCCCTGCGCGAGCGCTGCCGCAAAGATGAATTAAACCCGCGCGACGCCAAACTGGAGTTGGGACGTGAGATAGTCGCGCGCTATCACGGTGAGGATGAAGCGCAGCGGGCCCTGGAGGGCTTTAAAAATCAGTTCTCCGCCGGGGCGCTGCCCGAGGACATGCCAAAGCTGACCCTAAATTCACGCAGCATTCCCAATCTGCTCAAGGACGCGGGGCTGTGTAAATCCACCTCCGAGGCCATGCGTCTTATCGAACAGCATGCAGTAAAATGTGAAGGCAGGGTAATAGCCTCCAAAGGCGAGGGAGTCCCCGCCGGTGAGGCGGTCTGGCAGGTGGGCAAGCGCCGCTATGCCCGCATTACGCTGCAAAGCCCCATCGAGGCGCAGAGCTGACACATACGTGAGGGAATGACATGAAATCGCAGGACGAACTTAAGGTACTGGTGGCGCGTGAGGCGCTGCGCTTTGTCCCCAAGAGCGGGGTGCTGGGCGTGGGCAGCGGCTCGACCGTGGTCAAGTTCATTGAGCAGATGCAGGAGAACAAGGTGCTCCCGGAGGCGGCGGTCAGCAGTTCCAACAAGACCACGCAGCTTTTGACCGAGTTGGGCGTCAAGGTACTCGATCCCAACGAGGTCACGGATTATGAGGTCTACATTGACGGCGCCGATGAAGTCGATCCCAAGTTCCGCCTGATCAAGGGGGGCGGGGCCTGCCTGACGCGCGAGAAGATCCTCACTTCCATGGCGGCAAAATTTGTGTGCATCGTCGATCAGTCCAAGATGGTACAGGAACTGGGCAAGTTCCCGCTGCCGGTGGAGGTCATCCCCATGGCCCGCGAGAAAGTTGCCAGGGTGCTCAAGGAGATCACCGGCGGCAGACCGGTACTGCGAGAGGGCTGCGTAACCGACAACCAGTGCGAGATCCTGGACGTGCACGATTTGCGCATTCAGGATCCGGCGGCCCTGGAGAGCGCCATCAACAATATTCCCGGGGTGGTGACGGTAGGGCTGTTTGCCCGGCGCGGTGCCGATGTGGTGCTCTATGCCACTGAGCACGAAGTCAAGGAAATCAAGGCCTCCCAGGCCTAGCCTAAGATGCCCTCACCTAAGGCTGCCGGTGCTGCCGCACGAGTGTTCTCTGGGGAGAAAAAAGTGCGCTTAAAAATTCTGAAAACTTGACGATATACATCTTAGCGAACGGAAAACTTCTGTAAAATGGAGCTTGCAGGAGGAATCAATGTACGGACGTAACTTACGAGCCTACAAGAAAACCAATCTTGAAGCAGAGCTGTCGGTGGCCGATCCTCACCGCATCATTCAGATGATGTTTGAGGGACTGCTGCAGCGCCTCTCCCAGGCCAAGGGAGCCATCGAGCGTAAGGACTTTGCCTATAAGTCCGACCGTATCTCCAAGGCCGTGGGCATCATCAACGGGCTGCAGATGTCCCTGGACCGCAGCAAAGATCCCGAGTTGGGCGATCGCATGTCCGCCTTGTACACCTATATGAAAGAGCGCCTTAATGTGGCCACCACCACATTGGAGACCGCGCCCATCGATGAGGTGATCAAGCTGGTGATGCCGATTAAGCAGGCTTGGGACAGCATCCCCGAGAATATCAAGCAGGAGACCAACGCCAAGATCCTGCAAAGCAGGCAGCCTTAGCCGGTCTGTAGTTAACCACCTTTCTCTCTCTGTAAATAAAGCCCTGCCAAATTGGCAGGGCTGTTTTGATCTTGTTGACCTCACCCCGGGGCTTTTTGACCTGCCCGGGGCAGGGGTGCGGGTTGTCAGTCGATGGTGTGCACCGATACGGTATTGGTGGTGCCTGAGGGTACCAACGCGCCGTTGACCATGATGACGGTATCCCCGCGTTTGGCCAGACCCAGCTCCACGGCCAGTTTCTTGCCTAACCTGAAGAACTCATCGGTGGAATTGATGCGCTCCACCAGCTGCGGCTGCACTCCGCGCACCAGGCACAGCTGCCGGGCAGTCTTGATCAGCGGTGTCAGGGCCAATACGTGACTGGTGGGGAAATATTTGCGGATATTGCGCGCCGAAGTGCCGTGCTCGGTGGCCACCACGATGAGCGGGGCCTTCAGGGTTTCGGAGGCCTCCACGGCGGCGATGCAGACGGCATCTGAGATCCCTACCGGGGCGTTGTGCTCATTGGGATCGTCGATACGTGCAGGGATCTCCCAGTCGGTGCGCAGGCAGATGTTGTTCATGGTGCTCACGGCCTCGCGCGGGTATTTGCCCTTGGCTGACTCGCCGGAGAGCATCACCGCGTCGGTGCCGTCCAGGATGGCGTTGGCCACGTCACCGGCCTCGGCACGGGTGGGACGCGGGTTCTTGATCATGGAATCGAGCATCTGCGTGGCGGTGATTACGGTCTTGCCCACCTCATTGCAGCGTTTGATGATGTGCTTCTGGGCAAAGATTACCTCCTGCGCGGGGATCTCCACACCCATGTCGCCGCGGGCCACCATGATGCCGTCGGCGGTGGCCAGGATGTCCTCGAAGTTGTCAAGACCTTCCTGGTTTTCAATCTTGCAGATGATCTTGATGTCCTGCCCGCCGTGCGCGTCCAGAAACTCGCGGATGTCCAGCACGTCGCGGCGGCTGCGCGTAAACGAAGCGGCCACGAAATCGACCTTGCGCTCGATGCCGAAGAGCAGATCCTTTTTGTCCTTCTCCGACATGAAGGGCATGGAGATATGGGTATTGGGCAGGTTCACGCCCTTGTGCTCGCCCAGCATGCCGTTGTTGAGCACCTCGCATTCCACCTCGGTTTCGGAGGTGGAGACGACCTTCATGCCGATGAGACCGTCATCGAGCAGTACGGTGTCGCCTCGGCGCAGATCTTTGGCGAAATTGGGGTAGGTTACGCTGATGCGCTCACTGTTGCCCACTACCGAGGAGTCGGTGGTGATGGTGAGCTTCTGCCCGGTTTTGAGCTCCACATCATTGCCGCCTTCGAGCTTGCAGGTGCGGATCTCCGGACCCTTGGTGTCCAGCACCACCGCGAAGACCTTGCCGGTATCGCGCATGATCTGCTCGATGGTGTCGATTCTGCGGCCGTGCTCCTCGTAGTCGCCATGGGAGAAATTAAGACGCATGACGTTCATGCCGTTGTTGAGCAAAGCTTCCATCATTTCGCGGGATTCGGTCTTCGGACCGATGGTGCAGACAATTTTGGTTTTCTTCATAAGCATGTGGGCGGCGGAGCGAGCGGCCGCTTGTCCTCCAAGAAAGGTGTGGGGCGCCTTGGGCACTGTGGCCGCCGCGCCTGAAATAAGAGTTTTAAAGCGTGAAAAATTATAGCAGAGGGTGCTTTTTCAATAAGCTGATCTTGGGGGCAAATCAAAATAAAAAGGCCATGCGGAGCATGACCTTTTGTGTGATTTGTGATCTTCTAACAGATGCTAGAAGAGTCTGACGTAAATGAGCAGCTGCAGCCCCAGGCAGATGAAGGAGATCGCCGCGGCCGCGCCGTACGCTGCGAACCAGAACAGTTTGGAGTGTATGCCAAAGTCATGGGTCGAGTGATACATACGGTGCAGAGCGTAGAAGCTGAGCATGAACACCACGCCGAACAAAATAAGGCTGAGCAGCCAGTTCGAGAGCAGGCCGCTGACCTGCTCATAGCTGAGCAGACCATCATTGATGGACGGGGAGATCAGCCCGGCGACAATCATAATCACCAAAATCGCCGGAAGCACAATGGCAGCAATCATGCCGCCGCCGCCGAACATGAGCCAGTAAATGGGTTCATCCGAGCGGGTAGGAAGAGTCTGATGCATGATATGTCCTCCTTTACATAGTGGCGAAAGCGGCGACCAGTATCACCACCGTGGCACCGGCCACGGCACAGTACAGGCCGATCTTGGTAACGGCATCCGGAACACGCTCAGTGCTGTTCTTGTTCATGAACAGTCTGACCGCCTTCGGCATGAGGTTGAACCAGGTGATCATGTGGAAGATCTGTGCCCCCAGGGCCAGGATGTTCAACAAAATGATCACCGGATTGCCCAGGAAGGAGCGTACCCACCACATGTAGCACTGCGGATCGCCGTCAGTGGACAGGGCGAACATAAAAACGCCAAACACGATCTCCAAGGTGGCGAACAGCGCCATTACGGCGGTGCCCTCACGCAGCATGTACTTGGTGTAGAAGGGATTCTTCAGCCACCAGGTTGTAGCGGAAACCGGACGGATGTAAGGCTTACGGAAAGATTTTGCTTCGCTCATTTCATTACTCCGGCTTGAACATTTTTATGACAAAGTCCGTAGCACTCATCTTCTTGCCCAGCTGAATGGCAGAGGACGGGTCGACGTGCTTCGGACAGACCTCGGAGCAGTAGCCCACGAACGTGCAGCTCCAGGCGCCTTCCTCGGCGTTGAGGTGCGGCAGACGCTGCTTCTTGCCCGAGTCGCGGTTGTCGATGTTGTAGCGGTACAGCAAGGTCAGCGCGGCCGGACCGATGAACTCGGGGTTGATGCGGTACTGCGGGCAGGCGGCGTAGCAGCAGCCGCAGTTGATGCACTGCGCGAACTGCAAATAGGCCTCCATCTGCTGCGGAGTCTGCTTGAAGTTCTGATTGAGCGGCATCTTGGCATCTTTCTCGGAGGGAATGATGTAGGGCTTGATGCGCTCGATTTTCTCGATGAGATCGGACAGATCGACCACCAGATCGCGCTCCACCGGGAAATTGGCCAGCGGCTCAATGAGCATCTCCTTGCCCTCGTAGTCACGCAGGAAGGTTTTGCAGGCCAAGTGCGGCACATTGTTGACCATCATGGCGCAGGAACCGCACACCGCCATACGGCAGGACCAGCGGAACGACAGGCTCGGCTCGAAGTTGTCCTTGATGTGGAACAGCGCTTCAAGCAGAGAGGTGCCATGATGATAGGGCACGTTGAAGGTCTGGTAGAACGGCTCTTTATCCTGCTCCGGACGATAGCGGAGCACAGTCATTCTCATGGTTTTTTGCTGCATGTCTTCCATTTACTTCTGCTCCTCTTTCTTCTTCTTGGCAGCCTCGGCTGCTTCGGCCTCGGCGCCGTAGACGCGCTTGGCCGGGGCGAAGGTGGTGATCTTCACGTCGCTCAGACTGATATCCGGCAACCCGGTCTCCTTGTTCAGGATGGCCAGAGAGTGCTTGAGGAAATTCTTGTCATCGCGCTCCTTGTAGGCACCGTTCGGACCGTCCAGACGCTGATGCGAGCCGCGTGACTCCTTGCGGTTGATGGCCGAGGCCACCATGCACTGCGCCACATCCAGGGTGTAGCCCAGTTCGATGAGGTTCATCCACTCGGTGTTGAAGATCCTGCCTCGGTCGGTCAAGGCGATCTTCTTGTAGCGCTCCTTGAGAACCTTCAGAGTGTCAATGGTCTTCTGCATGGACTCTTCCTCGCGGTAGATGCCCACGCCGGCTTCCATGGTCTCGCCCATTTCGTTGCGCACCTTGCCCAACGACTCGCCGCCCTGCACGTCGAACAGCGACAGAGCGCGTTTTTCGGCCTCATCGGCCTGACGGGCCAGCTCGGGGCTGTCGAAGTCCTTGACCTGATGTGCACGCTCGGCCATGGCGTCACCGCCGGCCTTGCCGAACACCACGGTTTCCACCAGGGAGTTGGAACCCAAACGGTTGGCGCCGTGAATACCCACGGACGCGCACTCACCGCCGGCATAGAGGCCTTCCATGCGGGTCGCGGTACGGCCGTCGGTCTCGATGCCGCCCATGGTGTAGTGCACCACCGGACGCACCGGCACCGGCTCCTTGACCGGATCGACACCCGAGTAGGTCTGCGCCAGCTCGCAGATGAGCGGCAGACGCTCATGCAGGTATTTCTCGCCTAAGTGGGTCAGATCCAGATGCACGGCCTCGCCTAACGGGTACTTGATGGTGCGGCCTTTCTTGGACTCGTTCCAGAAAGCCTGCGAGAGGCGGTCGCGCGGCCCCAGTTCCATGTACTTGTTCTTGGGCTGTCCTACCGGGGTCTCCGGGCCTAAGCCGTAGTCCTGCAGGTAGCGGTAGTGATCCTTGTTGTAGAGCACGCCGCCTTCACCGCGGCAGCCCTCGGTCATCAGCAGGCCGCAGCCCAACAGACCGGTGGGGTGGTACTGCACGAACTCCATGTCGCGCAGCGGTACGCCGTGGCGGTAGGCAATGGCCAGACCGTCACCGGTCACGATGCCGCCGTCGGTGTTGAAGATGTAGGCACGGCCGGCGCCGCCGGTGGCCATAAACACGCATTTGGCATTGATCTGCACGAAGTTGCCGTTCTGCAGATCGTAGGTCACCACACCGCGGCAGACCCCATCCTCGACGAGCATGTCTAGCACGAAGTGCTCGTCAAAACGCTTGATGGACGGGAACTGAATGGAGGTCTGGAAGAGGGTGTGCAGCATGTGGAAACCGGATTTGTCAGCGGCAAACCAGGTACGCGGCACCTTCATGCCGCCAAAACGGCGCACGTTGACGTTGCCGTCGGGCTTACGGCTCCACGGGCAACCCCAGTGCTCCAACTGATAGAGCTCCTCGGTGGTGTGGTGCACGAAATAATCCACCACATCCTGCTCGCACAGCCAGTCACCGCCGGCCACGGTATCCTCAAAATGCTTCTGGTAAGAGTCGTCATCCCTCACCACGCCCGCGGCACCGCCTTCGGCGGCTACCGTATGCGAGCGCATGGGGTAGACTTTCGAGATGAGCGCGACCCGGAGTTTCGGATCGGCCTGAGCCACAGCGATGGCAGCTCTCAGGCCGGTTCCGCCGGCTCCTACAATTGCTACATCGGCTTGATATTTTTCCACGTGAGTCTCCTAAAGTCCGAAGCTTGAAACCGCACAGTGCAGGGCGCTCCGAACAGCAAGCAAAAAATCATCAAGATTATAACGAAAGACGCTGATTATTTTTTTGATTTGAATCGCCCTTTGAAGAGCGCGGCTCAGGCTTTTTGGGTGAAGTGGAGAGTTGAGGGGGCGCGGGCATGGCGATCCGGGATGACACCCGCGCCGGGAGTGCAGGGAAGATACGGTAGATAGGGGGCGGGCTCAGACCACCAGTGCCTGCCCCATCTGCACTGTGGTGCCGGGAGTAAGTTCGGCTCTGCAGCGGCCTAAGGAAGATGGCCACAGCACGATGACGGTACTGCCGTATTTGAAATGTCCCATTTCCGCGCCGCGCTCCAAGGTGAGCCGGCGCTCCCTAAGATCCTGCCTTGCGACCTGCTCGGTGCGGATCACGGTGCCGTCCCAGACCGTTCCGATGCTGCCTACCAGAGCAGCTCCCACCAAAATCAGGGCCAGTGTGGCACCCTCACAGTCAAAAAAGCACACCAGCCGCTCGTTTTTGGTGTAGAGGCCGGGCATGCCCGTTATGTTGCGCTGCCCCACCGGGTAGAGTTTGCCGGGGATGTGCACGGTGCGCAAAAGCGTGGCCTTAAGCGGCATGTGCACCCGGTGGTAGTTGCTGGGGGAGAGGTAGACAGTGGCGTAACCGCCCTCTTCAAAAAGCGCAGCGTCCTGCCTGTCTCCGCCTACGAGGTCAATGAGCGCGTAATCGATGCCTTTGGCCTGGATGAGAGTGCCCTCCTTCACCATGCCGCTCGCGCCCATGGTACCGTCGGCCGGGCAGACTGCCTTACAGTCTTGAGCAACCGGACGAACCCCTTCTTTTAATTTGCGGATGAAAAAATCGTTGAAGGTGGCATAGGCGGCGGGATCGGGATTGGCGCATTCCTCCAGATTGATGTTGAAGGTCTGGATGAAATTTTTGATCAATAAGGTGGTGAATGCTCCCATTTTTGCCTGCGCCAGCCTGCCGGACAATTGTGTCAGTGTCTTAAAAGGCAGACATCCCTCGCAGCTTTGCAGCATAAGTGAACTCAAAGACATAATAAACTCCCGCCGGTGGGGCTCAAAAAAGCCTGTATTGGTGGTGGCAGTATAGCAAATGCGCCGCAAAAGAGCTGGCAAGAAGTCAAATGAAGTAAAAATTTACATTATAAATCAATGTGTTTTCGCTTTTATAGAAAAAATCTTGCCTGCGGCCTTGCAACAGAAAATTTCTGGGCTATAATTAACGCCACTGCAAGCGGGAATAGCTCAGTTGGTAGAGCGCAACCTTGCCATGGTTGATGTCGCGGATTCGAATTCCGTTTCCCGCTCCAGTGATTCGCAGAAAAGAAGTAGGCCCCTGTGCCTGCTTTTTTTGTTTTTGCCCATAGCTGTTTTAAGCCCCTTTCCTCTTTGAGGGAAAACGTAGGGGGTGCGGCAACCCCTGCAAACATACGGGCAGCAGCTCGTTTCTCCGCCTTAACCCACATCGCAGATAATTGTCGAGGAGATGATGCAGTGGCCACACCTTCATGCGAGCCCTGGCAACGCAGGAGAGGCTGCTGTCTGACTCATGCCCTGAGGCTGCTCTCTCCGGCAGTCAGGACAGTGGTCATGGCAGCACTGCTGTGGAGTTTAGCCGGGATGAGTGCCCGGTGCGCTGCACTGGCGGTGGGGCGTGAAGAGAGTGCCTCTGCCGGTGCACAAACGCAGGGTGAAAGGGAGGTGCAGATGGAAGCGCAAAAGAGCGTTACTCACGGTTTTACCCCGGACACCGCACTGGCCGAGGTAATAGAAGATCCGGCTTTCGCCTCATACGGGCGGCTGCTGCTGCCGTTGCACAGTGCCATCAGTCCCGATTTGACCGTGCGCGGCGCCGACGCGCTGTTGCCCTGGTACAGCCATTTCAACCCCCGCAAAGCGGCGGAAGTACTTAACTACTTAAAAGATCAGGCACTCTCAGGCAGGCAGATCTTCTACAGCATCTACACACAGGAGGAGCAGGCGGCCGATCCCCGCAAACGTGAGACCGGTCTTTTCTATTTTCGCGGCAGACCGGGTGCGAAAACCGCCTTGTTGTGTGCCGGCGGCGGTTTTGTTTATGTGGGGGCACTGCACGACAGTTTTCCGCAGGCTCTGGAGTTGTCCAAGTCAGGTTACAACGCGCTCGCGCTCATCTACCGTCCCGACGCCCGGCAAGGCTGCGAGGATCTCGCCCGGGCCATCGCCTTTGTGCATGAGCACTCAGCCGAGCTTGAGCTTGACCCTGAGGGGTATTCCCTGTGGGGCGGCTCGGCCGGTGCCAGGCTCGCAGCCTGGTTGGGCTCTTTGGGCACCGCGCGTTTTGGGGAACGCTCCTACCCTCAGCCTGCGGCTGTCATCATGCAGTACACGGGCTTCTCTGAGGTGAACGGCACTGAGCCGCCTACCTATAACTGCGTGGGCAAGGCCGACCGCATCGCTCCCTTCGAGATAATGCAGCGGCGCATCGAACTGATCAAAGCTCAGGGTACCCCCGCGCAAATTGAGATCTTCCCCAAGTTGCCACACGGTTTCGGCTTAGGAGAGGGCACGGTGGCCGAGGGCTGGCTTGAGCGTGCCGCGGCCTTCTGGGAGCACAGTCTGGACACCAGACAGAATACCCTGCCCTGAGTTTTCGGCTCAAAGTCTATTCCACTCAAGGCGCTAGTTAGTGAGGCGCCCTGTGCCTGCCCTGGCGGCGCAGCGCGGCCGAACATGCTAGAATAGCACCCAGTTTTTTGTCATTCAGCGGTAATTACCATGTTTCTTGTCACCAGTTTAGTTACCAAGATCATCGGCACCAGCAATCAGCGCATCGTGCGCCGTTTGAGCAAGGTGGTGCGGCGTATCAATGCCCTTGAGCCCAAATACCAGGAACTCAAGGACGAAGAGTTCAGAACTCTTACCGACACCTTCCGTCAGCAGTTAAAAGACGGCAGCAAATTAGAGGACATCCTGCCTGAGGTGTTTGCCGCGGTGCGCGAGGCGGCCAAACGTACCTTGGGACTGCGGCCCTTTGACGTGCAGCTCATGGGCGGCATGGTGCTCAACGACAATCAGATAGCCGAAATGAAAACCGGTGAAGGAAAAACCCTGACTGCCCTAATGCCCTGCTATTTAAACGCCTTAGGCGGTGAGGGCGTGCATGTGGTTACCGTGAACGATTACCTGGCACGCCGTGACAGTGACTGGTGCCGTCCCTTCTATGAGTTCATGGGCATGACCGTAGGCTGCAACATTCCCGGCATGAGCGCCGATGAGAAGCGCGCGGCCTACGCCTGTGACGTCACTTACGGCACCAACAACGAGTTCGGATTTGACTATCTGCGCGACAACATGGCCTACGCCGCCGAGCAGCGTGTGCAGCGTCCTCTGCATTACGCTCTGGTTGACGAGGTGGACTCGGTACTCATCGATGAGGCCCGTACGCCGCTTATTATCTCGGGTGCCGGGCAGGGTACCGGTGAGCTGTATCAGGCGGTCGACGCACTCATCCCCAATCTGGTGTATCAGGAGAAGGAAGACACCGAGGAGTACACCGGCGACGGCGACTATACGTTGGATCTTAAAATCAAGCAGGCCTACCTCACCGAGCGCGGGCAGATCAAGATTGAGGAACTGCTCACCCGCAAGGGACTGCTCAAGGAAGGTGACAAACTCTTCTCCTCGGCCAACATCGTGCTGCTGCACCATGTCATGGCCGCCTTAAGAGCCCATACGCTCTTCAAGCGCGATGTGGACTATGTGGTGGACAACGGCGAGGTCATCATCATCGATGAGCATACCGGCCGCAAGATGATAGGGCGCCGTTGGTCCGACGGTCTGCACCAGGCCATTGAGGCCAAGGAGGGGGTGGACATCCACGCAGAGAATCAGACTTTGGCGTCCATTACCTTCCAGAATTACTTCCGCATGTACCGCAAGCTCGCCGGTATGACCGGTACGGCCGATACCGAGGCCTACGAGTTCCAGCAGATTTACGGGCTGCGCACGGTGGTGCTGCCTACCAACAAACCCATGATCAGAAAGGATCTGCCCGATCTCATCTATCTGACCGAGGAACACAAGTATCAGGCCATCATCAAGGATATAGAGGAGACCATCAAAACCGGCCGCCCCGTTTTGGTGGGTACCATCTCCATCGAGAATTCCGAGAAACTCTCGGGCATGCTAAGTGCACTGGGGATCAAACATCAGGTGCTCAATGCCAAGTTCCACGCCAAGGAAGCGCAGATCGTCGCGCAGGCCGGCAGTCCCGGCACGGTTACCATCGCCACCAACATGGCCGGCCGCGGTACCGATATTATTTTAGGCGGCAATCTGCAGGCCGACATCAATGCCTTGGGGGATAATCCCGATCCGGCCTCGGTGCAGCGTCTTACCGAGGAGTGGCAGCAGCGTCACAACGCCGTGGTGGAGGCGGGCGGCCTGCACATCATAGGCTCCGAGCGCCACGAGTCGCGGCGCATTGACAATCAGCTGCGCGGCCGTGCCGGTCGTCAGGGCGATCCGGGCTCCTCTCGCTTCTATCTCTCCATGGATGACAACCTCATGAAGCTCTTCGGCTCCGAGCGTCTTAAGGCTTTTATGAAGAAGATGGGCATGGACGACGGACAGCCTTTGGAGCACAAGTTCATCACCCGCGCCATCGAGTCCGCGCAGCGCAAGGTCGAGACGCGCAACTTCGATATCCGCAAGAACCTCTTGGAATTTGACGACGTGGCCAATCAGCAGCGTAAGGTCATCTACGAGGAGCGCAACGCCCTGCTGGACGGCGAGGACATCGGCGAGACCGTTCACACCATCTTCGGGGATGTGGTCAACGAGGTCATAGACGGCTGCATCGAACCCAATTCCCTGCCGGAGACCTGGAAGCTGGAGGAACTGGAGCAGCGCCTGATGGCCGCCTTCCTGCTGTCCTGTCCGGTGCGCGAGTGGGTCAAGGAAAATGACAAGCTGGTGGAGTCTGATATCCGCGAGCGCATTACCCAGCAGGCCCTGGCTGCCTATAAAGAGAAGTGCGATCTGATCGGTGAGGACAATCGCAAGAGCCTGGAGAAAAGCGTGATGCTGCAGTGCATCGACAGCCTGTGGAAAGAGCATCTGGCCGCCATGGACTACATGCGTCAGGGCATCGGCCTGCAGGGCTACGCGCAGAAAAACCCCAAAAGCGAGTACAAGATTGAGTCCTTCAAACTCTTTACCAAACTGCTGGACAATCTCAAGTTTCAGGTCGTATCCATGCTCTGCAGACTGCAGGTGCGTCTGAGATCGCCTGAGGATGAACAGCGTGAGCAGGAGAGCAGACAAGCCGAGCAGGAGCGGCGTGAGGAGCAGGAACGGCAGCAGGCCCTGGAGTCAAAACTCAAACGTGAGGCCAAACAATATGCCGATCTGCACGTCGGGCGCAACGATCCCTGTCCCTGCGGCAGCGGTAAAAAGTTCAAGAACTGTCACGGGCGTTTCGTTTAGACAAGAGACGCCGTTTGGTGGTCCTGCGGCGGCGCTGTCAAAGATGTTGACATCGCCGCGCAGAAGTGATTAAATACGCAACGTTGTCCAGATAGCTCAGTTGGTAGAGCAGGGGACTTAAAATCCCCGTGTCGGCGGTTCAATCCCGTCTCTGGGCACCACTCTCAACTCTCAGTTCCGCCTTATCTTTGTTTATCGCCGATGTGGTTTGGTTTGTCCGGCGGTGTTTTCCTGTCTCTGATGAGTCCCAAACAGTCTGAGCTGTGGGGCATGACTTCCTTGTTGTCGCGGTCAGACTGCAACCGGATTATTTTCGTGACTTTTGTCTCGTAGATGAAAAGAAAATTCAAAGATTAGTAAAAATATGAGATACTGGGGATAACCTAGCCATTTGCAGAAACAAATGGTGTCGGTTATCCAACGATTTTCAACTATAAACCAAATTAGAAGTACCCTCCGCCTGATTTTTACATACTGATAACAGTTTTGTAAAAACAGGCGATTGCGTTCTTGACAGAGATTAGGAGACGACTTTCGTGAAAACGATTACAGGTGCAATCTACATGTTCAGCTCATGAAACTAAGTTTAACGGGACGTGACTTTTGTATGCTATGATCCACGCGTGGCATTTATTGCACAGCTGGGTGCAAGCCTAAAACAAAAAGTCCTCACAAAAGCCATAAGAACAAGGGACAATCAAAGTGTTTAAAGATTTAAATAATAAAGAGGATAATTCTAATAACAAATCACGCAGCGGCTTGGCCGCCGCCTTTGTTGCCGGCGGTCAGGATGGCGCTCTTAAGTGGTTGGTTGAAAGCGGAGCTACGGTGTGCGTCTTCTTGATTTCAGGTGTTAAATTTGAATGCCGGCTCACCAACTATGACTCCTATACCATCGGTATCAGCGATATAAAGGGTAATCAACAGCTGATTTACAAAGACAAGATCTCGACTATTTCTTTGAAACAGCCTGTTGCGGAACACTAAGTACGGGTCAGATATCCCCCCCATAGGCTTGAGGGTGGAGAGCTTTCCCAGGGCGGTAAGCTGAAGAAACCGCGCTCTGAGGCAGATAAGCCGCATGGGTCATAAAGAACTGCATTGTGATACCGTGGTGATCGGTGCCGGAACTGCCGGTGTCGAAGCTTACCGCGGAGCCTGTGAGCGCAGCGGCAGGATCTGCATTCTGGTTGACGACGGGCCTCTGGGCACCTCGGCCCAGCGCAACGGCGAACTGCCTGCGTCCTTTCTTATGTACGCCGGCCTGTCCATGCGTGCCTTAAACGAGTTGAAAAGGCTGGGCATCAGCAGCAGCGCCACCTCTTTTGATACCTCGGGACTGTTAAAGGCCATACGCGGCGAGCGCTCGCGCTCCACCTCCGAGGTGCTGTCCTTCATGTACTGCATTCCCGAGGAGCGCCGCCTGCACGGCCGCGCCTCTTTCAGCGATCCTCATACTCTGATCGTCAACGGTCAAACCCTGGTGCATTTTAAAAGTGCGGTGATTGCCACCGGTTCCGAGCCTTTGGTGACCTACGAACAGTCGCGCATCCCGGGTATTCTCACCACCAGCGAGCTGTACGAACAAAACGATCTCCCCGCCTCGGTGGCGGTGTTTGGGTCCAGCTCCGTGGGTTTGCAGCTGGGACAGTCTTTGTCCTATCTGGGAGTGGAGACCATGGTATTCGGTCAGAGACGTTTGTGGGAGCTGACCGACGATGCGGTGCTCAGCACTGCCCTGAATATGTTTTCCGAGCGTTTTCCCCTGGCGGTGGACTCCTTTATTACCTCCATTGAATCCCAGGGCGGGGGCTATGACATCTATTACATAGACGACGGACGTTATGAGAACTACCTGCATACCGCCGGGGTTATCGCCGCCTCCTCACGAGTGCCCAATATCAGCAGGCTCAATCTCTCCGAAATCGGGGTAAAGGTCAGCCGCAGCGGGCGTATCATCGTCGATCGCGAGACCATGCAGACCACCGTGCCGCATATCTTCGCCGCAGGCGGGGTGTGCAGCGAGGATCAATCCACCGCCTTAACCGAGACCGAGGGGCATTACGCCGGTATCAATGCCGCCTCCTTCCCGCAGCTGCGACCGTTGCCGCGGCGTATCAAGCTGCGCGCGGTCATGACCGATCCGGAACTGGCCATCGCCGGGCTCTCCTTGGAGGAAATGAAGGAGCGCGCACTGCGTACCGGGCGCAACTTCGTGATAGGACAGAGCAGATTCGAGCGTTCCTTCAGCGGTCTGGGCATCAACAGCGGCGGCATTCTGCGCCTTTATGCCGATGAGGAGTCCGGGGCAGTTCTGGGCGCTGAGATCTGTTCGGGACAGGCTCATCACATTGCGCAGCTTCTGGCTTTGGCCATCGCCCGGGAGGTCACTGTCGATGAGCTCTCCGATTTTAGTTTTCTGCACCTCTCGGACGAGGAAGCCATCGCGCAGGCGGCCCGCCATGCCTGCGAAACCATGAGTCGCCGCCGGCAGGCCTTGGCCTGAGGTTTTATTACGAGCAAAGAGGAACATTATGTCTGATACCGCCCCAAACAACCATGGGCGTCTGGTGGTACTGGCCTCAGCCAATGCCGGCAAGGCCCGGGAGTTTGCTCAGTTGCTGTCCCCGCTGGGGATCACCTTGAAAATGCAAAGCGAGTTTAGGATTGATTCACCCGAGGAGACCGGACAGAGTTTTTTGGAAAATGCCCTGCAAAAAGCCCGCTATGTCAGTGCCAGGACCAAACTTCCTGCTCTGGCCGATGACTCGGGCCTGTGCGTGGATTTTCTGCAGGGCGCACCCGGGATTTTGTCGGCGCGCTTTTCCGGCACGCACGGCGATGACGCGGCCAATAACGAAAAGCTGCTGGATCTGCTCTATGGTGTGCCCGCCAAGGAGCGCACCGCTCACTATGTCTGCTCTCTGGCGCTGGTGCGCAGCGCTGAGGATGCCGTACCGTTGACGGTAACCGAGATCTGGCAGGGACGCATCGGCACCGAAATGCGCGGGCACAACGGTTTTGGCTATGATCCGCTGTTCGTGGTGGAGGGGCGGGGACTTACCGCCGCCGAATTGCCCCCGCAGCTCAAAAACCTGCTCTCGCATCGCGGCAAGGCCTTGCGCCGCCTGCTGGCACTTTTAAAAGGCCGCGAGGCGCTGTTTTAGTGACGGCCCGGGGGAGGGCAATGTTGCCGGTAGGGCTGTACCTGCATTACCCCTGGTGTCTGCGCAAATGCCCTTACTGTGATTTTTTCTCCCTCCCCGCACCGCGCGATGAAGAGCGCGATCAGCGCTACGTGACGGCCCTGCTGCAGGATTTTGAAGCCTTAAAACCCCATCTTGCGGGGCGCAACGTGTCCACGGTCTTTTTGGGCGGTGGCACGCCTTCTCTGTTAAGTCCCAAGCTTATCGGGCAGATCTTAAAGACTCTGGCACCTTGTCTTGCCGCCGGGGCCGAAATTACCCTGGAACTGAACCCGGGATCAGTGGACAGTGCTTATTTTGAGGCCGTGCGCGCGCAGGGAGTGAACCGTCTTAGCATAGGCGCTCAGAGCTTTGACGACCGCTTATTGCGCCGCTTAAGGCGCATTCACCGCGCCTGTCAGATAAAAGACTGTGTGACGGCAGCCCGCGCGGGAGGATTTGACAACATAAATCTTGACCTCATGCATGGTCTGCCGGGGCAGAGCGTGCGGCAGGCACTGGTGGATCTCAGGGCAGCGCTTGAGCTTGGGCCTGAACATCTCTCCTGGTATGAGCTCACCTTAGAGGAAGGCACCTTGCTCTACGAGGAGAGACCTCAGCTGCCCGTTGAAGAGGAGCTTGCGGCGATGGAAGATCAGGGTTTTGAGCTCTTACGGCGCCAGGGCTTCGCCCATTACGAGATCTCGGCCTTTGCCCGGGAGGGGTATCGCTGTGCGCACAATGAAAATTACTGGCGTTTTCATGACTATCTGGGTCTGGGTGCGGGAGCTCACAGCAAATTGTTTGTTAAGGGCCAAACCCTAAGGCGCAGCAATCCTGAAGATGCCCGGGCCTACTGTGTGGGCGCGCGGGGAGAGTTCACGGCGGTACCGTCGACCAATGTCCCCTTTGAGTACCTGCTCAATCGTCTGAGGCTCTTTGAGAGGATCCCCCAAAGTGATTTTACGCGCTGCACCGCCCTGCCTTTTGCACTGCTTGAGAGCAAACTAAAAGCGTGTGCGCAGGAGGGACTGTTGGTCATGGATGAAAACGGCTACGAGCTTACGGCCCTGGGACGGCGCTTCTTAAATACGCTGCTCGAGCGCTTTCTCTGAACCGTGCTTGGGACAGACAGGGCGGGGCAGTGGGGCCTTTTGGGCAGTACCTGCGAAGGGGATAAATGCGGAGCGCCTAAAAGAACAGATATCTTTTGCCCGGTTTGTGCGGCTTTGATGCTGAATTTTCTGTTAATCTCTGAATCATTGTAATCTGATGTTACCGTTTTTACGGCGCAGCCTAACCAGGTCTGCTCCCCAACTGATGGTGGATGATTTATGAGCGCAGAAACAGAGAATATCAAGAAACTGCTTCAGGCAGAGCATGCCCCTAAAGGAGATCGCAGCAATGATTTTAAGACCGCCCTCTATTTGGTGGCCTGCCTGTACCACGTGGAAATCAAGGGGGTGGGCAACCTGGGGCTGTGCGCGAGTCTGCTCGGACAGATAGGTTTTAAGGGCGATCTTTCCCGCTACAGCATCGACGATTATCAGCGCGTGCTCACGGAGCTGGTCAGTGACGGTGCGCTGGTGGAGGTCAAGCCCTATCAGGTATACGCCGCCCCCGGACAGGTCAAACGCTTCAACGCCACGGTCCGTTCCAGACCTGAGCAGGATCTTGTGAACTCAGATGAGGACAAGATCTACGTTTTCTATGTCAGCGATGCCAAAGGACAGGATTATTACCTCAAAAGTCATGTGGTGCTGCTGCCGGGGGACGAGGCGGAGGTCTGTGCCCTGACCGGCTCAGAGTGTGCCTACGCGCTGCGCATCACCAAAAAGCGGCTGTGCGTGTTGGGCAGGCTCATGTTCACCGGCTCTAAGAGCGGACGTACCGCATTGCTTACCCCCGATGAGCCCAGTCTGGCCTCCGCACTCAGCTTTGAGTTTGAGGACGCTGCCGATCTGGGGCAGGCCAAATCCGGCTCGGTGGTGATAGCCGAGATTAAGGAGCGCAGCGCGAACAAATGCCTGGTGCGGGTGCGTGAGGTGGTGCAGGATATCGGCTCATTGAGCAATATCATACTTATGGCGGTTCTGCGCAACGAGATCCCCAGCAGCTGGCCGCAGGCGGCACTAAGTGCCGCCGCGAAAGTGCCGCAGAGTGTGGGACCTGAAGATCTCAGGGAGCGCCGGGATCTGCGGGCGCTGCCTCTGGTGACCATCGACGGTGAGGATGCCCGGGACTTTGACGATGCCGTGTACTGTCAGGTTGAAAAGGGCGGCTGGCGTCTGTATGTCGCCATCGCCGATGTCTCCTATTACGTGCGTCCGGGTACGGCGCTGGATCGCGAGGCGCTGGAGCGCTGCAACAGCTGTTATTTTCCCAACTTCGTGATCCCCATGCTGCCCGAGGCGCTCTCCAACGGCATCTGCTCGTTAAACCCCGAGGTAGACCGCCTGTGCATGGTCTGTGAGATGCATGTAAGCTTTGAGGGCAAGCTGGGGGAATATACTTTCTATCCTGCGGTAATGTGCTCGCATGCCCGCCTGACCTATACCGAGGCCTGGCGCATGATTGACAAGGGCAGTGCCGCCATTGAGGAGCATGAATTTGCCGTGCCGCTGGTGCAGGAACTGCACCGCCTGTATCAGGCGCTGCTCTCCGAGCGTTTAAAGCGCGGTGCCCTGAATGTGGAGACCGAGGAGCTTAAGTTCATCTTCAATGAGGAACTCAAGATCACCGGGATTGAGCCTGTGGTGCGCAACGACGCGCACAAGCTTATCGAGGAGTGCATGATAGCCGCCAACGTGGCGGCGGCAAGTTTCGTCGCTGCCCGCAAAAAGCCCACCCTCTACCGCGTGCACGCCGCTCCCACCTTAAAAAAGCTCGGCGCCCTGCTCGGGCAGTTAGACCACTTAGGACTGCATCTGCAAAACTCCGAGGCACCCAGGCCGCAGGATTATGCGGCCTTAAGCCGGGAGGCGGCTTCAAGGCCGGATGCCCGGTTTGTCAACGAACTGTTGCTGCGCAGCATGTCCAAGGCTGAGTACACTCCCGAAAACATCGGACATTTCGGGCTGGCGCTGGAAAAATATGCCCATTTCACCTCCCCTATACGCCGCTATGCCGATCTGCAGCTGCACCGGGTCATCAAGAGCCTGCTGCAGCATGACGGCGCCCTCAAGGACGGTACCGGGCTGGGCGCGCGCGCCTACAGCCGCGCGGAGCTGGAGATCTTAGGCGAGAAATGCACCGAACGGGAGGTGGCGGCCGATCAGGCCGAGCAGGAGGTTGACTTCGAGCTGGCTTGTCATTATCTCGAGCAGTTCATAGGTGAGGAATTTGACGGTACCATTTCCGCCTGCACTCATTTCGGGGTGTTTGTGCACCTGGATCAGGTGGGTGTGGACGGCATGATCTACATCGGCAATTTCCCCGAGTACATGGAGTACAACGATCATCATCAGACCCTGGAGAGCGGCGGAGGCGGCAGGGTGTACGGTCCAGGGCAGAAGATTAAGGTGCTGTTGGCTGCGGTCAATGCCCAGGAACACAAGATAGATTTGCTGCTGCCCAGCAAGTATGAGTCTCAGAGGCTCAAGAAGACCAAAAAAAGAGAGGAGGCGTATACCGCCAAGCGTGAGGCCAGGGCAGGCAAGCAGGCTCAGAGCAAGGCAGGTAAAGCACGGAGTACGGCAAACCACGCTGATACTGCGGCCGCGCAGCAAAGTTTGTTGGATCGCCTGGCGGATATCGCCAGACCCGTGCGGGCCGGTGAAGAGGATATGATTGAAAAGCCCAAAACCAGTCAACACTGGGGACAGGAACTGTCCGCGCCGGATAACTATGCCAATCCACTCAAGATCCCTGCGGCAGCTGAGATAATCGAGGCAGATAAATATGAGCGCTCAGCCAAAAAGGGCAAGAAAAAACGCAAATGAGCGCTTTCTTGGTTGCGCTGAGGTCGTGCCGGAGGACACTGCGCACTCACCATACCGGAAGAGGAGCATATGGGCAAGAGCAATCGTGAACTGATCTATGGCGTCAACGCCGTGAAGGCGGCTTTGGACACTAATCCCGAGCGCATTACCTGTGCCTGGCTGGCCAAAGGCCGTGAGGATGACCGCCGTATGCAGCGTCTGCAAGCTGATTTGGAGCGTTGCGGTGTCCGGGTGCAGCAGGCGCTGCCGCATTTTCTGGACGAGAAAACCCAGGGCGGGGTACATCAGGGCATCATCATCGAAGTATTAGCCGAGCCGCCGCGTCGGGAGGATTTTTTACAAGAGCTGGTGTCCAAGGAAGGGGATCAGCTGTTGTTGCTGCTCTTGGATGGGGTCACCGATCCGCGTAATTTGGGCGCGGCCATGCGCTGTGCCTGGGCGGCGGGGGCTCAGGGAGTGGTGGTGCCTAAGGATCATTCCGCCACCCTCACCCCCGAGGGGCGCAAGAGCGCGGCCGGTGCCGCCTCGGCACTGCCGCTTATTGTGGTTACCAATCTCTCGCGCACCATCGAGGGTTTAAAGGAGAAGGGAGTTACGGTGGCCGGTCTGGCCGGGGAGGCGGAGCACAGCCTGTTTGACCATCAGTTCACCGGACCTGCCGCCCTGGTATTAGGCGCAGAGGATAAGGGACTGAGGCATCTTACGCGCGAGAAATGCGACGTGTTGCTGAGCATTCCGCTCTCAGGCGGGGCCGAGAGCCTGAACGTTTCGGTGGCTGCCGGCATTGCGCTCTATGAGGTGGTGCGGCAGCGCCTGGCCCGTAACTAAAACGCCAGAATCAGCGTATGGCGGGAGGAGAGCTGTGATGCCGCCACTTGTGATTGGCCTGTTGAACGATCAGCCAAGCTCAATTGCTTATGACAAGTACCCCATTACCCAGAAAAGCGTACTGCAGGGTATGCCCACGCCACCTGGTTGAATTGGCCTGTACATAGTGACATGATGAGGGTATCTGACCCAGGTGTTGATCTGAAAACTGGAGAGCGCTCAGATGAAAGAAATCTCACAGGCCGACGGCATTGAGGATTTTGCTGATAATGACTACATCTACGTAGACAAGACTGAGTACATTTATAAGCTGGTCAAAAAATACAAGCGCGTATTTTTCTCCCGGCCCCGCCGCTTCGGTAAAACCCTGACCTTAAACATCATCGGCACTCTGTATGAGGAAGGGGTGGAGCCTTACTTCAAGGGCACCTGGATCTACGATAAGTGGACCTTCGGGCAGTTCCCGGTGCTGAGACTTAACTTTCAGAATTACCGCGCCCAGAGCGTGTCAGAGTTCAAAGAGCTCTGCTCCAAGGCCATAATCGGTTTTGCCAACGAGCAAGAACTCAACGGACTGGTTACCAGCACTGAGCCTGACGTGGCCGTCCTTGAACTGCTCAATGCCTTAAAACACAAGAAGCAGAGGATAGTCATCCTAATTGACGAGTATGACTATCAGATGACGGCCAACATCAATAACCGTGAGCTCTATGAGGAGTTCAGACTCTGCATCAGGAATTTTTACTCCAACCTCAAAAGCAACAAACAAATCAAGTTCATGGCCGTCACCGGCGTGACCCGTCTCAAGGACGTCTCCATCTTTTCGGCAGGCTCGGACATCAAAGATCTGACTTATGAGTCTGCCTTCAGTCAGATGATAGGTTTTACCCGCGAGGAGATTAAGCGTTTTTATCGCGACTATCTCAAACTGGGTGTCTGCTATGAGCAGAATAAGCAGATTAAACCTGAGGATGTCACCGAAAAGCAGGTGGAAGAATTCTTAGACCGCATGGCTTACCACTATGACGGCTACTGCTTTGATGAACTCTGCAAGGACAAGGTCTTCTC
This sequence comes from Succinivibrio sp., assembly GCA_017469335.1. Taxonomy (GTDB): domain Bacteria; phylum Pseudomonadota; class Gammaproteobacteria; order Enterobacterales; family Succinivibrionaceae; genus Succinivibrio. The sequence goes on from JAFUGP010000112.1 coordinate 77,920, forward strand.
CACCTGGTCGGTGAACAATTTCCTGCAGGCCTTAAGCAACAATCATGAAGTGATCTTCGGGGACTACTGGTACGACGTGGGCGGCGTGCCCTCCATCCTCGCCAATTACCTTGAAAAGCATACTCTGGATGTAGCCGTACTGCAGCAAGAAGAGATCCTGATCTCCTACAACGACTTTAAAAACCCGACCTCGCTTACTTCCATCAATCAAAGCGTGTTGATGTGCCAGACCGGCTATCTGACTTTAAGGTCAAGTTTGGCTCCGGGGCGCTTTAACATCAGGCTGGGCATTGCCAATCGTGAGACTGAATCTGCTCTCTCTGCTTTGCTCTCGCTTAAGATTTTTGACAAGACCCAAGATCTACTCGATCAAAATGACCAAAACATCCTCGAGTACTGCGACGCCTCACAACTCATCTCAATCTTGAACGAGCAGCTTGCCTCCGTGGTCTACGACAAGTATCCCATCAAGGATGAAAGCACCCTGCGCTCCGTGCTGCAGCTGTATCTGCAGGGCAGCAGAGTTGACGTAAGAGCCGAGAGCCACAACGCGCACGGCAGCGCCGATCTTATCTTGAACTTCAAGCGCCGCCGCATTGTCCTGGAACTCAAATTCTCCCAGGACGGCAGGAATGCGCAATCCCTGCTTAACCAAGCCCTAAAGCAGATAGATGAGAATGATTACGGTCGGGAGAGCCTGGGCGGCCGTGAGCTCCTGCGCATTGCCGCCGTGTTCAGTGCCGCCAAGGACGAGCGCAAAATAACCCTGTGGCAGGAGGTTGCTGAAACAAAATAGAGGTTGGTCTACATAGACAACCAAAGCATCTGCGCACAGCCAACAAGCAACTTTGATAGCCGCGAAACGTCTTGCGGTCATCTCTTAGGCCTAAGCACTCGGGAAAGTAACCCGGGCTTTTATGCCATATTTTTGCCATTTTCATCACAATCAGTGTATAATTTCACCCCGGTTCAGTCAGGCGGGCTTGCCCGTCGGAGCCTCCTTGTCTGTCGACTGTGACTGAGTCAGGCAGATTTTTACCGAAAGGAGCATGTTAAATGCGCAACTACGAAATAGTATTCCTGGTTCATCCTGATCAGGCCGATCAGGTTACCGGAATGATCGACCGCTACAAAAGTGAAGTCGAGAAGAGCGGCGGTAAGATGCACCGCCTGGAGAACTGGGGACGCCGTCAGCTGGCTTATCCCATCAAGAAGCAGCACAAGGCCAACTATGTTCTGATGAACATCGAGGCCGAGCAGTCGGTGATTGACAGCATTGAGAACAATTTCCGCTATAACGACGCGGTGCTGCGCAGCCTGATTATCAAGACTGACGGTCCGGTGACCGGGCAGTCGCCCATGCTCAAGAGCCGTGAGGAGCGCCGCTCCCACGATGAGGGAGTGGGACAGTTTAACCGTGACGCCGAGACGCATGATCGCGAAGAGAATGATGCCGAGGGCGTTGCCGATGCCGAAAATGCCGGTGAGCAAGCTGAATAAGAGGGGATAAAAAATGGCTCATTATTTTCATCGCCGCAAGTTCTGCCGTTTCACCGCCGAGGGTGTGGCAGAGATTGATTACAAGGACGTGGCTTTGCTGAAGAACTACATCAGCGAGTCCGGTAAGATTGTGCCCAGCCGCATTACCGGCACCAGCGCCAAATACCAGCGTCAGTTGGCCACCGCCATCAAGCGCGCCCGCTATCTGGCCCTGCTTCCGTACACTGATCTGCAGGGACGTTAAGCGAGGAGTTTACGATGGAAGTTATTCTGTTAGACAAGATTGGCCGCTTAGGCGGTCTGGGCGACAAGGTTAAGGTCAAAAACGGTTTTGCCCGCAACTACCTCCTGCCCAACAAAAAGGCCGTGATGGCCACCAAGGAGAACTTGGAGAAGTTCGAGGCTCAGCGCGCCGAGCTTGAGGCCAAGATTGCCGCCACGCTCAAAGCCGCTCAGGATAGGGCCGACAGGATCTCCAAGATCGGCAAGTTCTCGGTTGCGGCCATGGCCGGTGACGAGGGCAAGCTGTTCGGCTCCGTGGGTACCCGCGACATCGCCGAGGCCATCACCAATGCCGGGGTGGAAGTGCACAAGAGTGAGGTCAAGATGCCTTCGGGTGTGCTGCGCTCGGTAGGTGAGTATCAGATCCAGGTGCAGTTGCACCCGGATGTGACCACTGAGATTGTCCTTGAGGTAGTGCCTCAGAAATAAGCGCCCCAGGTGACGCCCAAGAAAATGCAAAAAGGCGGTATCATATGAAGGTACCGTCTTTTTTTGTGCAATTGAACACAGTGCAGCGGGCACTGTACGGAAACAGCAGGAGTCAGGCATGCCTCAGAACAGTGATGTGCGACCTTTTGTCAAATGGGTGGGCGGTAAAGGCAAAAGTGTGCCCAAGTTAAAGGCCTTTATTCCCAAGGACATTGAGGTCTACGTCGAGCCCTGTGTGGGCGGTGGGGCCATGTACTTCGGGCTGCAGTTTCAGCAGGCCATCATCAATGACTCCAACTCCGAGCTCATCAACGCCTATGTGCAGATCCGGGATAACCTGGAGGGTATGCTCAGCTATCTTAAGGACATGCACTATGATAAAGAGCAGTTTCTGGAGATCAGGGCCTGGGACCGCAGCAAGGATTTTTATGACCGCGATCCCGCACAGCGCGCGGCGCGCTTTATCTACCTCAACAAGACCTGCTACAACGGCCTGTACCGGGTCTCCAAGCGTAACTACTTCAATACCCCGTTCGGGCGCTACACCAATCCCGTGATCATCGACCTGAAAAATCTGCAGGCGGTACGCGACTATCTTAAGGAGCGGCCTACCGAGATCTTAAATGACGATTACTGGGAACTGCTCGATAGGATCCCCCGCCATGCCTTTGTCTACATCGACCCTCCTTATCATCCGATCAGTGAGACCTCCTTTTTCACCTCCTATGTACCGGGGGCCTGGGGCACCGAGGACCAGCAGCGTCTGGCGCAGTTCTGCGAGGAACTCGACCGCCGCGGCATCAGGTTTATGGAAAGCAACTCCACCGCACCGCTCATCAGGACTCTCTATGCGGGCTTTCGCATTTCCACCATCACGGCCGCGCGTCTGGTCAATTCCAAAGTGGAAGGGCGTAACGAGGTGGAGGAACTGGTGATTACCAATTACCAGTTCTGACACGGGTCTTGGGGATACGCCGAGCATGAACAGGGGGCCGCAGGCCCCCTTGGTGTTTTAAGGCTGGGATAGTAAGCGCGGTTAATTATTAGAGCTTGAGCGAAAATTATGGTACTATCCTCTTAACCGGAGGTAAGTGCCATGTTCGTTCGTAAATTCAAACAGGATCGCCAAGAATTGTTGGCTGAAGGCAAGAACATTGTTAGGTC
>JAFUGP010000113.1 GCA_017469335.1 Succinivibrio sp.
AAACTCACGTGATGGGCTTTTAAATTCTCCAAGAGCAAGCTGGGAGTACCGCCGCCCGAGAGATACCAGTAGTTGTCAAAGCCCTCCTCGGGCGCGGCGAGGAATGAAAGTACCGACCAGGGGTTGTAGAGTGTCTGTCCATCTTCATCCAGGGTAAAGCGGTAGCCGTCATAACGGGTCTTGAGGCGGGAGTAGACATCCTCCACCGTCATATCCAGCACGGCGGCGGCGTTCTCCACATAAGGGTGAAAGTAGCGGTGCACTTCTTCCTCGGTGAAACCTACCAGCTCAGCCGAGCCCTTGGTGAGCGTCAGCTCTTTGAGGTTGTTGAAGACCGAAAACAGGCTGACGTGGGCAATCCTGGTGATGCCGGTGACGAAGATAAAACGGAAGCTCTCTTTGCATTTCTTGAGCGAAGCAAAAAAATTGTTGATGACACCCACTATCGCCTCTCTCATGACGGGATCATCCAGATGATGGGTGATGGGAGCATCGTATTCATCGACCAACAGGACGAGTGAGGAGATGGGAACCTTGTCACAGGCACGCTCTAGCACTAAACCCGGTGCCATGAAATCTCCTCTGGCATCCAGAGGGCTAACCTCAGCAGTATCTATCATGAGATCCGTTATGCGCTGGGAGAGCATGGCAGAGAGTTTGTCTGCATTCAGGTCAGCGTACTGTGAGAAATCCAGATGTAGCACTTTGTAGGTCTTATCCTCATGCCAGAGCTTCTCGAGGGCCAACCCCTCAAAGGCATCAAGGCCTTTGGAGAACAGTGTCTCAAAGGTGGAGACCAACATTGACTTGCCAAAACGCTTGGGACGGGAGAGAAAGTGCGGCGCTCTGCTTACCGCTATCTGGTACACGAGAGCGGTCTTGTCGACATAGATTTGATCAGCTGTGCGTATTTCGGAGAAACTCCCCGCGGCCAGTGGCAAACGGGCCAGCTCGGTTGAAGAAAACAGTGCAGCGCCCATAGTAGGTCCTCGGTAAGGTTCAGGCTCTGATCAATTCTAGCTCAATCGCGCCGTCAACGTAATCACGCCGGTGCTGGAACTTAATTCAAATTTACGCTGCACAGCAGTATCTCCTCGCCTAAATGTTCCCCGACTATATCGGACGACATGGTAAGCAATGCGTACATTGCATTATACAGTATGACTATCATATTGTCCAGTATACTGGACAAAATTATGGATCAATGTAAAGTATAGTCTATAATATAGGTAATGCCGGGATTGCCCGGGCCTAAATTTGCGAACAAACAGATTGTTATGAAGCAATGAACCACGAGTTACTCAAAGAAGTTATTCAGGGGCAGCAGGAAGTGATAAAAAAAGCTCAGATTGTGCCCCGGGACCACCGTTTCAATCCTGAGGCTAACTACGTGCTGTGCGGGATCAGAAGGGCAGGCAAATCCACGCTCCTTTATCAGCGGGTTCGTGAACTGGTAGCCTCAGGCTGCAAGTGGGAGCAGATCATTTTTGTGAACTTTGAGGATGATCGCCTCCTGGGCTTTGACCGGACGGATTTTGACGATCTGCTCTGCCTGCCCGCAGAGCTTGGTGTGGAACAGGCCTATTTCTTTTTTGATGAGATCCAGAACATCCCCGGGTGGGAGAGATTCGCGCGCCGCCTGGCCGATCGCCACGAGAGAGTATTCATTACCGGCAGCAATGCCGCCATGCTCAGCACGGAGATAGCCTCTGCCTTAGGCGGGCGCTACCTGATAAGAAAGGTGTGGCCTTACAGTTTTGTTGAGTATCTTCAGGCCGCCGGTATGACTGAGGTGCTGAACTTATGGACCTCCGCGGGGGTGCTCTCTGAGTCGGCACAGGGCAGGATACAGCGCGCTCTCCTCTCTATCCTCTATTCAGGCTCCTTACCGGAAATCCTCCGGCAAACCGATCACCGAGAATACCTGCACAGCCTGCTTCAGAGGGTGTTGTTAGGTGACGTGGTCTTAAGGCATCAGATCAGGCAGCCGCAGGCCATACGCTATCTGGCAGGTAAAATCGCCGAGGCGGTGGGGCGGGAGCTCTCCTACACACGTCTGCATAATTTGTTGAACACCCTGGGACTTAAACTTAGCAAAGAAACGGTAATTGACTATGTATCGTACTGTCTGGATGCCTGTGTGCTGTTTAAAGTGACCAACTTCTACTCTGCCTTGGCCGAACGCGAAGGCAATCCCAAATACTATTTTGAGGATAACGGTCTTTTGGGGCTGTTCCTGCACCGTAAAGAGGGCATGTTGCTGGAGAACCTGGTGGGAATTGCCCTGTACAGATGTCATGGTGCCGATCTGTATTTTGTGCGTTCGGCGCGAGCAGGCTTCAAGGTTGATTTTTATGTGCCCTCTGAGGGGCTCGCGGTACAGGTGAGCTGGATGCTTGAGGAGGACAATTTAGCGCGGGAGCTCGGCGGTCTGGTCAAGCTCAAGCGGGCAGTGCCTGAGCTTAAGCGTGCCGTCGTGGTGACCTGCGAGGAGGAGAGAGTGCTTCAGGCAGGTGAGCTGCAGGTCGAGGTGCTGCCGGCCTGGAAGTTTCTGCTGCACATAGAGAGCGAGTCTGCCGGGGCTGCTGAGAATACTAAGCCCCCTGAGTTGTCACAGCTAACTGCGCTGGAAGAGATAGCATACAAATCCATAGACAACGCCTAGGACCGCGGCACAGGCAGCGGTCCAGACGGTGGCCCGGATACCCCCCGGGGCAGCGTAAATGACGCACTGTGATCTTGACACGTCAAGATGGCGTCCTTTTTGTGATAAAATCCACGCCGTTTCTTTCTGAGTTTGTGATTGGAAGGAAAACATTTACTGGTCATCACAAAAGGAGCAATTGGAAATGTCTTTAAGTACTGAACAGAAAGCGAAAATTGTGGCTGAGTTCGGCCGTAACCCCCAGGATACCGGTTACACCGAGGTTCAGATTGCACTGCTAACCGCAAGGATCACCGATTTACAGCCTCATTTTGAGACTCACAAGAAGGATCACCACAGTCGCCGCGGTCTGCTGCGCCTGGTGGCTCAGCGCCGCAAGCTGCTTGATTACTTAAAAGCCAACGATCAGGCCCGTTATCAGGCCATCGTTGAGAAATTGAAGCTCCGCCGCTAGTAATAGCGGCTGGCTGTGGGCGGCTTTGGTCGCCCGAATTTAATTTCAAAAGCTCACAGGGCAGGGCTTAAGGCCCGGTCAGGCGGGCTTTTTTTATGGATATCCGCTGTGGAGAGCTGCTCAGATGAGGCGGATTAGAAGATTGGAGTCATGTAGATGAATTTAAAACCGATTATCCATACTTTCCAGTATGGCCGGCATACCGTAACTTTGGAGACCGGCGCCATCGGCCGGCAAACCGATTCGGCGGTGATGGCCTCCATGGACGACACCACGGTGTTCGCCACGGTGGTGTGCAACAAGAAAGATGAGTTGGAGGGTCGTGATTTCTTCCCGCTGACGGTGAATTATCAGGAGAAATCCTACGCCGCTGGCCGCATCCCGGTGAGCTTCTTTCGCCGTGAGGGCCGGGCCACCGAGGGTGAGACCTTAATCTCCCGCCTCATTGACCGCCCGCTGCGCCCGCTCTTCCCCGACGGTTTCGTCAACGAGGTGCAGGTGGTGGTGACGGTGATGTCCGCTAACCCGGAGATCCCCACCGACATCATCTCCATGATCGCCGCCTCCGCGGCCATGGCCTCCTCCGGTCTGCCCTGGAACGGCCCCATGGCCGCCGCCCGCGTGGGCTACATCAACGGCGAGTATGTGCTAAACCCGTTGAGCTCCGAGCTCAAACAGTCCGATCTCGATCTGGTGGTGGCCGGCACCGAGAAGGCCGTGGTAATGGTGGAGTCCGAGGCCAACATCCTGCCTGAGGCGGTGATGTTAGGCGCCGTGATGTACGGCCACGAGCAGCAGCAGAGCGTCATCTCCGAGATCAAGACCTTCGCGCAGAAGGCCAACCGCCCGGTGTGGGACTGGCACAAGCCCGAGGGCGATCAGGAACTTGCCAACGCCGTCAAGGGCAGTTCCGAGGTGGCCATCGGCGAGGCCTACCGCATTGTCGATAAGCTGGAGCGTCAGCAGAAGTTAGAGGAGATCAAGACCCAGGTAACCGAGAAGCTGACCGCCCTGAAGCCTGAGTGGGCCGAGAAGCAAAATGAGATAGGCAAGCTCTTCTTTGAGACCGAGCGCACCATCGTGCGCGATCGTATCCTGGCAGGCGAAAAGCGCATCGACGGCCGCGAGAGACGCATGATAAGGCCCATTACCATCGCCACCGGCATTTTGCCGCGCACCCACGGCTCGGCGCTGTTCACCCGCGGTGAGACGCAGTCCATCGGCACCTGTACTTTGGGCTCTGAGCGTGACGCCCAGACCTTTGAGGACATGTCCGGGGTACGCACCGACCGCTTTATCCTCCATTACAACTTCCCGCCCTACTGCGTAGGCGAGACCGGCATCATGGGCTCGCCCAAGCGTCGTGAGATAGGCCACGGGCGCCTGGCCAAGCGCGCGCTGCGCGCCGTGCTGCCGCCTTTGGAGCAGTTCCCGTATTCCATCCGCGTGGTCTCGGACATCACCGAGTCCAACGGCTCCTCTTCCATGGCCTCGGTGTGCAGCGGCTCGCTGGCCCTGTTTGACGCCGGTGTGCCCTGCAAGGCCCCGGTGGCCGGCATTGCCATGGGCCTGGTGAAGGAAGGCGACAAGGTGGCCATCCTCACAGACATCATGGGCGATGAGGATCATTTGGGCGACATGGACTTTAAGGTGGCCGGTACCCGCGAGGGCGTGACCGCGCTGCAGATGGACATCAAGACCGACGGCATTACCCGCGAGATCATGCAGGAGGCGCTGACCGATGCTCACGCCGCCCGCATCCATCTGCTCAACGTGATGCAGAAGGCTCTGCCGGCCCCGCGCGAGGAACTTTCGCCCTTCGCTCCGCGGGTGGTCACCATCAAGGTACCGGTGGACAAGGTAAAAGACGTCATCGGCAAGGGCGGTGCCAACGTGCGCGGCATTCAGGCCAGCACCAACTCCCAGATTGACATCGAGGACGACGGTACCGTGAAGATCTCAGCAGGCTCCGAGGCCTCGGCCAAGGCGGCGGTCAAGCAGATTGAGGATCTCTTGGTCGACGTGGAGGTCGGCAAGGACTATGAGGGCAAGGTGGTGCGCATCGCCGAGTTCGGCGCCTTCGTGAACATCCTCCCGGGCCGTGACGGTCTGGTGCACGTCTCGCAGATTGCCGAGGAGCGTGTGGAGAACGTGGGCGATTACCTTAGGGTAGGCGATACCGTCAAGGTGCGCGTGCTCGACATCGACAACACCGGCCGCATCCGCCTCTCCATCAAGGCCTTAGCCGCTCAGCAGGGTGCCTCCCGTCGCCACGAGGAGACCGAGGTCCCCGACTACGACGGCGAGGACGGCTTCCCCAGCCGCGACGAGGAGCAGGCCTAAGCCTAAACCTTCAAGCCGCGCCGCTGGGCGCGGTCTGACAGCAGAAGAACCGCTCAGAGCGCAGGCCCTGGGCGGTTTTTTGTGCCTGTGGCTATGGTATCTGTTGCTGACAGTTGTCCTGCCCGGGAGGTGGGCGCCTCCTTTGCCTTAGTGCCCCTGCCCTCAAGCCGCAGCTGCTGCTAGGGTCTAGGTCCGGGCCAAGGTCCGGGCCAAGGTCAGGACCCTGGCCGGAGCCCCGAGCGTGGCAGCACTCTGAGCCATAATCATGCCTCTGCGATCAGGTCGCGGGCAGCCGGCAACCCGGGCTTTGGCAGTGCCATTAGGGGACGCGTGCCAGTCCCCTGTATGGCAATACGTATGATTATGCTTGGAAAACAGCACTGCTTGCGTTGAAAGTTTGATGCTCTTAACAAATTATTTGGCTTGGTGGATGCTACACTGAGCCCACGAATTCAAGATACCTAAAAAGCGCCTGATAACTCCCCTGCCTGCCTTTTAGAGCCCTTACCTAAAAAAGAGCTCACAGGCTGAGGATGACGGGGAGATTTATTACCAAAGGTGCTGCGGGGAGTAACCCCGGGTCTTCATAAAGCCGAGCCTTAAGGCGTCAGAGCGCAGACAGAAGAGTCCATACCGGTATCGACCATTAAGAACTACAGCAAAACTACAGCAACATGAGGGGTGCCGTGCCTGGGCGCACGGTGGCTTGTGTGCTTATTTTTGCTTAAGGTTTATCATGATATCTCTCAAAAAAATCGCCATTTCCTATTTAAAGCCCCTGGTGGTGGTGCCGCTGTGCCTTGCCTCGGGAAACCTCAACGCGGCCAGCACCACTCCCAATGTCACCGCACCGGCGCAGGCGCTCATCACCGGCAACGCGCAGACCAATGTCAAACGCGAGGCCTTCAAGGAGGCCCGTGAACTGGCCAAGGCAGGGGACATCGCCTCGGTCAACGCCTACAAGCGCGGCAGACTCAAGGACTATCCGCTCAATATCTGGTTGGATTACTACTACCTCTCGAGCAACCCCACCTTGGGCAACTACGAGAGCGCCCTGAAGTTCATCCGCTCGGGGCAGCACAAGGAATTAGGGCAGCTCCTGGCCGATAAGTACGTCGATTTCCTGGCCGACAAAGGACAGTTCAAGAAGATCCGGCAGATCTATGAGGCTGCCCCCTATCCGCAGGATGATAAGGGCGGCAAGAAAGCCACCATCCGCAAGTGCCGCTATCATGAGGCCGCCTGGCATACCGGGCAGGGCAGCGGGGACGCGGTGGCTTTTGCCCACGCGCTCTACAGCGATTTAAAGTCCTACCCCGACAAGTGCGCGGGTCTTATCTCACTGTGGAAGACCAAGGGCTACCTCACCAACAAAATCAAGCTGGAGAAATACGAGAAGGCCTATGTGACCCGCCGTTATGAGGCCCTGACGGGCTCTTTGGGCACTGAACTTGCCCGTCAGCCGCACTACCAGGGACTTATCGAGCGGGCCAAAAAACTCTACAAAGACCCCGCAAGCCTGTTTACCGCCTCGGGAGTGAGCGGACGCGGCGCCGGGCATGACGCGGCCGTGCTGGCCTTCAAGCGCCTGGCTAACTTAGATGGCAGTGCTGCCTCGGAGCGCTACGATGAGTTTGTGCATAAGGTGCGCCCGAGCGAGGCCGAGCGCATGGAGGTGCTGCAGACCATCTCCGGCAGCCTGCTGGGGCGGCAGTCAAGTCAGGCCGATCTGGCCTGGGTGGATCAGCGGCTCCCCGCGGCCATGTGGACCGAGGAGCTCAAGGAGAAAAGGCTGCGCCGGGCTATCTGGTACGCGCAGTGGGATAAGGTCAGCGCGCTGCTCAACACCATGCCCAAGAGCCTGCAGAACGAGGTCAACTGGAAGTACTGGAAGGGCCGCGCGCTCATGGCCACCGGGCACAGCTCCCAGGGCCGCGCCATCATGGCGGAGGTCGCCCGTGACCGCAGTTTCTTTGGCTTTTTGGCCGCGCAGGATTTAGGCGACAGGCTGCCCTTTAATCACCGCCATCTTGACCCCGCGGTCAAGTGGACGGACAAGCTCTCCCACCATGCGGCGGTACAGCGCTTTTTTGAGCTCTACGCCATGGGCGACAAGAACGCCGACATCGAGTGGCGGGAGCTGGTCAACCATGCCTCCGATGATGTGGCCATGCTGATGGGGGAGTGGGCGCTGAGTACCTCCAACACCACCTACGCCATCCAGACGGCCATCTCCGGCGGGCGCTGGGACGCGCTCAACTACCGTTTCCCCTATCCTTATCTGGATCTCTACCGCAAGTACTCCAGACAGCAGCAGGTGCCGCTCTCCTTCCTCTACGGCATTTCCCGTCAGGAGAGCATGATGCAGCCCTGGGTGAAATCTCCGGCCGGCGCGGTGGGACTGATGCAGCTCATGCCGGGTACGGCGCAGTTGGTCTCCAAGAAGAACCACTGGCAGTACAAGGGGGTGAGCGATCTGCTGATCCCGGAGAACAATATCCGCTTGGGCAGCGCCTATCTGCGCAACATGCTCGATAAGTTCGGCAACAACCGTGTGCTGGCGGCGGCCGCCTACAACGCCGGGCCCAACCGCATCTTCCAATGGGCCTCCAAGGACGGCTTAAAACGCGACGCGGCGGTCTACATCGAGAATATCCCCTTCCAGGAAACGCGCAAGTACGTGCAGAACGTGCTGCTGTATGATGCCATCTACAGCAAGCTCATTGAGGGTACCGAGCAAAAGACGGTGCTCAAAAACAACGAGCTGGCGTTTAACTATTAGCGCAGGTACGCACCGCGCCGCCCCTTAGATTTAGGGGCGCAGGATTGGGTACAATTAAGGGGCAGCTGAGGCTGCCCTTGCCGTTTTCAGGGCGCCTTATCAAGACGATGATCAGGGCACTGTCAGGTGGTGCCGCCACGGTATCTGAGCTGCCGTGGGGAGATAGTGCCGCAACTGTGACAGGTACCTGCACCAGGACGAGAATAACAAGAGCGTTGAGAGTACCCACAGATGTCAGAGGTGCTCTTATTGACTGAAAAAGCGCCGGCGGAGTTTACATGTTCAAAGTCAAAACCTTAAATCAGACCTATGCGCTGAAAACCATCCTCAAGGAGCTCTACAGGCTGCCGGCGCGACTGCTGCCGGCCTGGTGGCGCGGCAAAAGTTTAGGAGCCAAGGCTGCGGTGTCTGAGCTTGAGGGGGTGCGCTCGGTGCTGTTGCTGCGCAATGACCGCATCGGAGATCTGGTGGTGACCACTCCTTTGATCAGAGCCTTGGATGAGGCCGGGTTTGAGGTGTACGTCTCATCGCGTGCCTATGCCCTGCAGGCACTTAAGGGCAATCCCCATGTCAAGGGCACCCTGGTCTATGCCGATCACGGCAGGGACTTTGAGCACAGCCTAGCGGAGCTCTCAAAGCATGAGTTTGATCTGGCCATAGATCTGCAGTACCAAAGCGGACTTGCCCCCAGACATGCCAAGTACTGCGCCGCAGTGAAATGCCGCTATTTGCTGGGCTTTGCCAAGTCCGCGCTGCCCTGCTACAACCTCAATCTGCCCTGGTATACCGAGGATGCCCACATCACCGGCATGCTGCAGGCGGCCGCATCTGAACTTAAGCTGCGCCTCAAAGGAGACTATCCGAGCCTGGAGCCTTTGAATTTGCACTATGAGGTCTTTGCCGATGAGGCGTCCTTGCAGCATGCGCAAAAGTTTGTGGCCTCGTTAGGCAAGAGCGATAAGCCGCTGGCGCTCTTAAATCCCTACGGCAGTGATCCTCAGGGCACGCGCTCGCGCAAATGTCTGACGGTGGAGCAGGCTAGGTTTATCGCGCAGGAACTGCAGGGGCGCTTTAAGGTGGTGCTCACCGGTGAGCAGCGCTATTTGGGCGTGCTGGCGCAGGACCTCAAACTGCCGGTCTACCCTTCTCAGACGCTCACTGAGCTTTTTGCCCTTACCAAGATGGCAGCTTTGGTGGTGACGGTGGATACGGCGCTTGCACATGTGGCCTGCTGCTATGACAAACCCGAACTGGTCTTTCACCTGGAGTTTCCCAGGCTTAAGGATCTCTACCCTGAGCGTGCGCTCTTTAGGATAGCCAGGAGGCTGGAGAACTATGAGGAGCACTGCGCGGCTCTGATTAACGATGGCCCCTCTTTGCGTGAGCGTGGCTTGTACCTGCCCCCGCTCTGGCGCAGTGCCCCGGCCTGGCGCCCCTTAAATCCCAAGGCACAGCAGCTGGTGTTTGAGGCGCAGGCCCTGGAGATGGTGCCGCAGGAGGAATTTGCAAGGTGCAGTGCTGCGGCATTGGCGCAGGTGACAGAATCGGTAGGCACGTAAGCCTTAAAGGCAGGTCTGCGCGTCAGGGAAATTTTTCTGGCAAGAGTCTTTACATGGGGCTTTTGTCTGCTAAAATAGTCACGCTTTTAAGAAAGCACCGTGCCCAAGTGGTGGAATTGGTAGACACGCTACTTTGAGGGGGTAGTTCGTAACTGAGTACGAGTTCGAGTCTCGTCTTGGGCACCATCTCATTTAGGAGATATTTCCTACTCTCCGTCATATTCTGCAATAAAGCTTATCTTCTGCCTTAATTTGTTAAAAGTCTTGAAAAAACAAGCTTGATGATGATGTCTGGTCTTGCCGCTCAGGCGTTTTTGTTAGAGCTGGGGCAGACGAGGTGTCGTTTTTTTATCTCTTCAGTTGTCTGCGAAGTTTTTATCGCGCAGCCTCAGGGGGTAGCGCACTATCAGCGTGAAACCACCTGCGACGTTAGAATTCATCCGGGTACCTTTGTTTTGCCTCATAGAGATTGTACCCTTGAATCGCTTTTAATCCTATGACAGCCTTGGATGCCATGGCAACGTCAGCTCTTAGAGGTACCATCACGCTCAGACGATGCCAAGTTTCTTTGTCTCCGCTCAAATATGCTTTGTTTGCCCGATTAATAAGTTCTATTTGATCATCTGTGGCCATGGGACGGTCATTTTTACGGTATTCAAAGTACTGTTCCCATTCCTCTTCGGTGAAGGATTCACCTCTTCTGCATTTCGATGGGTTGGGAAGTTTGGCTGGGAGGGTCATGCAAAGCTCCTTGTCAGATGCAGTAGAACCAGCCACCCCACTATAAGCGCTGCTAAGCTATTTGTCCAACCAAAGCGTGAATCCGCACGGGTTTATGTCAACCAAGCCTTTTGGGTTGCCCCCACTCTGCTATGATTTGCGGTAAACAGTAGGCGCTTTGGTCTTGACCTGCGGCGCATTTTATCCCCTTAACTTGGAGTGAAGTCATGAAACGCATGGGAATTATCGGTGCGGGATCCATCGCCGTCACCTTGTGCGATACGGTCAATAAAATGCGGGCCGACGGCCACCGGGAAGTCGAGCTTTACGCCGTGGCCGCCCGGGATTTGGGCCGGGCCGAAAAGTTTGCTCAGGATAACGGTGTGGCGCACGCCTACGGCAGTTATGCCGAGCTCTGCGCCGATCCCAAGGTGGATTTTGTCTACATCGCCACCCCGCACAATTTCCATTATGAGCAGGCCAAACTGGCCTTGGAAGGCGGCAAGCATGTGCTGTGCGAGAAGGCCTTTACCCGTAATCATTATGAGGCAGAACGGCTGTGCGCTCTGGCTAAGGATAAGGGGCTGCTGCTTACCGAGGCTATCTGGACACGCTATCAGCCCATGCGCAAGATTATCAACGACAAGATCTTCTCCGGAGTGGTGGGGGAGCCCTACCTTATCTCGGCTAATCTGTGCTACGCCATCTCCCATAACGCGCGTCTGGTCGATCCCAACCTGGCCGGCGGAGCGCTGCTGGATGTGGGGGTGTATACCTTAAACTTCGCCGACATGATTTTCGGCCATCCCAAAGAGGCCTTCGGGCACTGCCTGCTCTCCGAGCATGGCGTGGACCTTACAGATTCCATCACGTTGACCTACCCGCAGGGTCATCGCTTAGCCTCCCTCTACGCCTCCGCACTGGCCATAGGCGATCGCGAGGGCGTCATCAGCTGCAGTGAGGGCTTTATCAAGGTCGAGAACATCAACAATCCCCAGAAGATCAGCATCTACAACAAAAACTATGAGCTCATTGAGGAGACTTGCTGTCCGCCGCAGTACACCGGCTATGAGTACGAGCTCTATGAGACGGTAAGCTCAATCGAGCAGGGCCTGTTGGAGTGTCCTTCCATGCCGCACGCCGACACGCTCTACATGATGGGCCTGATGGACAGGCTGCGCGCGAGCTTTGGGGTGATCTACCCCGGGGAGCGCGAGGAGCGTGAGGCCCGTAACTTAGCCTGAGAGGTGGCCTATGACGGCAAAGCTGGTGGTGGCACTGCCTTTGGATGAGGGGCAGCGTGCCGATCTGGAACGGGGGTTGGACGAGCTTAAACTGCCCCTTAAGTGCGTTTATGTACAACAAGGCGAGCTTGCGGCCGAACACCTTGAGGGGGCGGTGGCGCTTTTGGGCAATCCTGCCCCGCAGCTTGTGGCGGGCAGCGCTCTTGAGCTGCTGCAGTTAGGCACAGCCGGCTTTAACGGCTATGAGAGCCGCGGCGTGCTCCCTGAAGGTCTTACGGTGTGCAACGCCGTGGGCGCCTTTGGCCTTAGCGTGGGCGAGCACATGCTCGCGCTGACCTTTGCCCTGCTTAGGCACCTGCATCTTTACCGTGACGAACAGCTCAGGGGTAGCTGGCGCAGCCGCGGCAACGTGATCTCGTTGCGCGGCAGCACCGTGCTGGTGCTGGGCATGGGTGATATCGGCTCTTATTATGCCCGCTCGGTCAAGGCACTGGGAGCGGCCCGGGTACTGGGGGTGCGCGAGCATGCAGACCGGGCTCTGCCGGAGGGCTTTGACGCGCAGTATCCTCTCTCTGCGCTCGATACCCTGCTGCCGCAGGCCGATATCGTGGCCATGGTGCTGCCCGGCAATGAGCAAACCTGTGGCCTTATCAATGCCCGTACTCTTGCTCTGTGCAAACGCGGGGCGCTGCTTATCAATGTGGGGCGGGGCAGTGCCATCGTGGAGAGCACTCTTATAGAGGCCTTGGAGAGCGGACAGTTAGGCGCGGCGGCTGTGGATGTGTGCGCGCAGGAGCCGCTGCCCAAAAGCAGCCCGCTGTGGCGCTGCGAGCGTCTGCTCATCACCCCGCATGTGGCGGGCAACTACTTTTTGCGCGAGACGCTCAATCTCATCGTGCGGCTGTTGCTCTCAAATCTCAGGGCTTTTTACGCCGGAGAGGGGCTGCGCAACGTGGTGCTGCAGGGCGAGCAGAAAAAAGGCTAGACAGCGGCGGCACGGCGCGCCCGGTAAACTCAGGCAGCGTCAGCCAAAACTAAGAGAGCAGGCCTTCCGGCAGGCGCCACGGCAGGCTGTCGCAACCTGAGCGGGGTATCGGCCGCGCCGCGCCCCTCAGTGACCTGCACTTGCGGGCGGTGCCTAAGGCAGGATGTTAGATGAGGCAGGGGAGTCCTGCAGGAGGAAAGATGATGAACTACGTGGAAATCGGTCACAGCAAGTCCCAGGTCTCGCAGATCGTGCTGGGATTGATGCGGATCCCGCAGCTTGACGAGCAGGGCCTGGACAGCTTGTTGCTCACTGCTTTGGATGCGGGGATCAACATGCTGGATATCGCCGATATCTACAGCCGCGGCAGGGCCGAGGAGCTGTTGGGACAGGCCTTCGCGCGGGGGATGAAGCGTGAGGACTTCTATCTGCAGAGCAAGTGCGGCATTGTCAAGGATCCCCTCAACTACTTTGACTTTTCCAAGGAGCACATCATCAAGGCGGTGGAGGGCAGCTTAAAGCGCCTTAAGACCGATCACCTAGACTGCCTGTTGCTGCATCGTCCCGATGCTTTGATGGAGCCTGAGGAAGTACAGGAGGCCTTCGCGCAGCTCTATGAGCAGGGCAAGGTGCTGGATTTTGGCGTCTCCAACTTCAATCCCGCGCAGATTGACCTGCTGCAGAGCGGCCTTAAGTTCAAGCTCTGTGCCAATCAGGTGCAGCTGAGCCTGTGTCATACGCCCATGCTCGATCACGGCTTTAACGTGAACCTGTTCAACGAGGCGGCCGTAGGGCGTGACGGCGGGGTGCTTGAGTACTGCAGGCTGCATGACATCGTCATTCAGGCCTGGTCGGTGCTGCAGCACGGCTTCTTCGGAGGGGTGTTCATCGGCTCGCCTGCTTACGTGCCCCTAAACGCGGTGCTGGAGCGGATCGCCACAGAGCAGGGTGTCACACCCACCGCAGTGGCTCTCTCCTGGATCCTGCGCTACCCCGGGTCCATGCAGGCGGTGATCGGCACCACCAGGCCACAGCGGGTCTTGGAGTCGGTACGCGCCTGTGAGGTAAGTCTGAGCCGGCGTGAGTGGTACGAGCTGTATACCGCCGCCGGCAATAAGCTGCCCTGAGCCTGAGATTAAGCCTGAGCTCTCGCTGCGCCCGTGTACAGAAGAGGCGCTTAACTGTTAAAATCTGCGTGCCGAAACCGCGCGGATTTTTTTATGAGCATATCGGGCAATTCACCTCTCACAGGACACCTTCTGACGCTCTTCACCACTTTGGTGTGGGGGATGACCTTTGTGTCCACCAAAATGCTGCTGGAGGATTTCACTCCCGCCGAGGTCCTCATAGATCGTTTTTTCTTGGGGCTCGCGGTGCTGTATGTGTTATATCCCAGGCTGCAGCGCCCCAGATCCTGGGAGGATGAGCTCTGTAAACTGGGCGCGGCCTTTTTTGGCGTGACCTTCTATTTTGTGCTGGAGAACAACGCCCTGCGCCTGGCCCCCGCCGCCAATGTCTCCCTGATAGTCTCCACCGTGCCCTTTTTCTCGGGGCTGCTCGACAGGTTCATCGGCGAACATACCAGGCTCAACCCCTCCTTTTTCTGGGGCATGGCCTGCGCCTTAGGCGGCATTGCCCTGTTAGGCTGGGAGGATCTCAATTTAGGCGAGGGACTGTGGGGTGACGTGCTCGCCTTGGGGGCCGCTATCTCCTGGGCTTTTTACAATATCTTCGTCAGGCGCCTATACCTGCGCGGTTATGACTCCCTGAGTCTTACCAGGTCCATCTTCACTTATGCGCTGCTTTTGACGCTGCCGCTGCTGCTGTTTACCGGGTATGAGTTCAAAGGCGAGTGTCTGATCAAGCCTGCCAATGCCTTAAACCTTATCTTTTTGGGCGTTATCGCCA
This sequence comes from Succinivibrio sp., assembly GCA_017469335.1. Taxonomy (GTDB): domain Bacteria; phylum Pseudomonadota; class Gammaproteobacteria; order Enterobacterales; family Succinivibrionaceae; genus Succinivibrio. Next base: position 14,661 of record JAFUGP010000113.1, read on the forward strand.
CCTCTTTGTGCTTTTTTACCTGGAATATCGCCGTGAGGATCTTAGGCTCGGTCAAAACCTCCATCTATCTTTACGGTCAGCCGGTGGTGGCGGCCTTAGCGGCGGTGCCGCTGCTCCATGAACATCTGACCCTGCCGGTGGTCACGGGCATAGTGCTGACGGTGGTGGGGCTTATCATCTCCCAGGGCCCGCGCCTCAGACATGAGCGTCAGCGTCGGGAGGGTGCGGCAGATCCTGCAAAGAGCGGCCATACTCTCCCGGGGAGAGCGGGCGATGAGTAAGAGCAGATCTGATCCCACCCTACAAATGGCAGGCTGCAGTGTCAGTGCTTTAAGTGCAGGTACCGCCTGCGCCCTCCCGTCACAGAGCGGGATAAGCGACTTTATCCTGCCTGAGGATTACCTAAAGGGTGCGCCGCGCCGTGACCTTACCCTGCCCGACGGCGGGCGTAAGCTGGTGCTGCACTGCTGCTGCGCGCCCTGCTCGACCGCGGTCATTGAATGTCTGCTGCAATGTGGCTTAACACCGCTTGTTTTCTTCTACAACCCCAACATTTATCCGCATGAGGAGTATGAGACCCGTCGCCTGGAGCTGTGGCATCTGTGCAAGTTGCTGAACCTTGAGTGCGTCAACGGCGATTATGAGCAGGAGCGCTGGCAGCGTGAGGTGGCAGCAGGACTGGAACTGGAGGGGGAGCGGGGGCAGCGCTGTTTGAAGTGTTTTACGCTGCGCCTTGATATGACCGCCGTATTTACGCTTAAGCGTGGCTTAAAGGTATTTACCACTACGTTGGCCACCTCCCGTTGGAAGAGCAAAGCTCAGGTAGATACGGCCGGCCTGGCGGCACAGCAGCATCATCCGGGCGTCACCTACTGGGATCTTGACTGGCGCAAGGGCGGCCTGGTGGAGCGGCGCTATGCCCTGGTCAAAAGCATCGGCTTTTACAATCAACGCTACTGCGGTTGCGCTCCTTCGCTTAAGAGTGCTCAGCCTGCGGCTAAGCAGGCCTCAGGACCTAGCTGAGCTGCGCAGTGCTCATTCCTTCTGCGAGTGCCTGCCTATGGTCTGAAAAATCTCAGGTGTCCGAACAGTCACATAAAGATTGGACAAATAGCGGTTTTGCGCATATAGTAAAAGAGTTCGGTTCATTACAGCGCAGGCAAGGAACATTATATGACCATTCCAACTCAGCTGCCTAACCCGCCCAAATACTGCAAGGGTGAGGTAATGACACAGTCCGATTGGGAACGATATTATGAGTTGAGAAAATTAAGAGACCGCTACGTGTCGGATGAGGAAAGGACAGACTTGCTCAATGCCGCCATTGCGGCCTCAGTGAAAAACGACAAAGAGACCTACGATAAAATATACGAGGTTCTGCCGCTGCTTCCCTCGGTAGCCATTACAATAAAAGATTTGTTCGGCATAAAGATGATTCAGGATTTTAATCTATTTGATGCAAAAAAAAGATATCCAAATGAATTCTGACAATCTGTTAAAGGATCAAGAGATCTGGGATGCCACAAAACAAATCAACGCCTATTTTATAGCTCACGACAATACCCTGAGATGTGTATTCGTGCAGACAGAGAATGCCGCTCTCCAGGAAATAGAAAAAAGTTTTATCAAAATGCGTGAGAGCGGCGATATGGTGGGGATGATTGTACTGGAAATGACTTACCTTCAGTTACAGATGGCCTATAACAAGGACCTCAAAGCATCTGAAGGCGAACCCCATGCCCTTGATGGAGTGGAAAAAACCAGGGTTAGTAACGGTCATTTAAGTGCCAGAACCGCTGTCGAAATGGCAAGAGGCATTGACTCCTACGAGCGCTATGCTGACCACCTGATGTTTGCGAGTAATGTTGCGGTTGACAGGGATGGACTGCCTAAAGATGGTTTCAGGGTCTTCATCTATAATCAGTGCAAGGCTCTGCTAAATAACATGGGTGCTGAACTCATTGACGCCGCCAAATCCAGAAATAAAGAGAGGATCAAGAATCTGCGGGTGGCCGAGGACCTGTACAGGCAAAAACAGCACCAGCACCTGGAACGCTTCTCTCAGGAACACCCTGAGCACGCCCTTGCAATCAAATATCTCTCCAAGCATGGAGCGGTCGAACCTGAGAGTTAGCGGCCTCCTGGCGCAGCACTCTCATTTCTTGGCACATTCTTCTCGTTACAACTGCCTGAAGGCCTCATTTTCAGATCCCAATTACGCTTTTTACACCCCGTCTGCTGCGGGAGCGGTTACTTGTGCCGCAATTCACAGGATGCGAACGGCACCGCACCGTTAAGGAAGTGAGGTGAGGCTGGGCAGAGAGTGCCCTTTAGGTCTGTGTTAACGCCGGATCTGCGTCTGCGCACTGCGCTTGACTTTGGCCATTGCCGGGTGGTTTTGCCCTTAACTCTCTGTTAAAGGGCAAAAATGTGAAGATACTCCGCAACTTGAAAGTGCCGTTGTCACCTTACCGCCCCAAAGTGCGGGGCGCTGTGCTATGTTAAGAACACAACCGTGCTGCAGGGCCCTACGCGGGGGTTGCCGCAGCTGCGCTGCAGGCGCTGGGGAGATGAATTATGGACAGACAGTTCTTACGCGGCTTTAACATTGAGCTTCAGCAGGTGGATGAGCGCTATGGCTGGATCAACGACATGATCAAGGCCCGGCAGGAACTGGTGGTGCTGTATATGAAACTGCTCGCGGAGGCAGCTCCCTCCGAGACGGGAGCGTCTCCTGTCTCTCCTTCCTATGAGGACATTCACTCCTTCTGCGAGCACATGATTGACTATCTCTCCCACGGGCATTTTGATCTCTACCCCAAGATCTTGGAGCTCATCGAGAACGCCTCGGGGCGCTCTTTGTCCATCGCCCACCGGGTGCTGCCGAAGATAGAGGCCACCACCGAGTATCTCATGCGCTTTAACGACCGCTACGGCGAGGATCTCAACGAGGGTCTGCTCAAGACCCTGGCCAAAGATCTCGAGAACGTGGGCAAATGCATTGAGCAGCGCTTTCGCAATGAAGACCGGCTCATCATCGGCCTGCGCATTGTGCATACCATCATCGAGCACAACGCCTGAGAGAGCGGCGCAAGCAAATACCCGTCAGTTACCCGGCAGAATAAGAGCATGAAAAAGCCCCCGCAATCCGGGGGCTTTGACATTCTTTGGTACCCGTGCGTTAGAGCTTGGCGATGAGCGCCTCTTTGTAGAGATCCTTTTTGTACTGCTGCACGCTGGCGGTAAAACGCTTTCGCTCCTTGCTGTTGAGCTCGGCATCCATGGCGCCTAAATTCACGCGCATGGCATTGACCGGCCGGCCGTTGATGCGCAGCTCATAGTGCAGGTGCGGGCCGGTGGACATGCCGGTATTGCCGCTTAAGGCTATGACACTGCCCATCTTGACGCGCTGCCCGGCCTTGACCGAGAGCTTGGAGAGGTGCATGTACACCGTGGAATAGGAGCCGCGGTGACGCAGCACCACGTAGTTGCCCGCCGAGGGCGAGTAGGCGGCCTTATCCACAATGCCGTCGGCTGCGGCGAGCACCTTCGTGCCCACCGGGACGGCGAAGTCCGTGCCGTTGTGGGGGCGGATCTGCCCGGTCACCGGATGATGACGGTGCGGATTGAAGGGCGAGCTGATCACCACCTTGCGGTCAATGGGAAAACGGCGCATGGAGCTGCGGGCGGAGTTGAAACCTTTCTCGTCGTAGTATTTGTTGTCACCGGGATTTAGGTAGGTGGCGATTTTGCCGCCGCGCTTTAACTTGAACTCCACGGCGCTGATCTTGCCTTTGCCTTTGGCCTCGGTAAAGAGCACGCGCATGGTATCCCCCGGCTGCACGCTCTTGGAGAACTGAATGCGGCCCTTGAACATGTGCAGGATCTTGTTGATCTCCTGATAGCTCAGGCCCATGCGGTTGGCCGCCGCCGAGAAAGTGTCGCCCTTTTTGATGTTCACCACCACCAGACGGCCGCGCTTGTCATGAGGCACTGCCGCCGGTACATTCGTTTTGGCCACGGCCGCCACGGCCTTGACCGGGGGCTGCGCAGCCTCGACCTTGGCTGCAACGGGCAGCACCGGGGCGGTATCCGGACTCTCTAAGGCGGCCTGATCCTGCAGGTGCGCTCCCAAAGGCTCAATGGCGTAGAGAAAACGCTCGCGCTCGCCGTCGCGGAAGAACCTCAACTGGGTCTTGGCGCCTAAGGGCTTGACGAAGGCCTGCAAACGGTTGTTCTCGGAGATGAGGAAGGAGACGCGCTCGCCAGGTTTGATGAGGCCGGCCTCGCGGCTGACCTGGGTGTTGACCATGAGCGCCTCAATGGTGCTCTGCGGGATGTTGAGATCGGAGAAGAGCGAGTAGAGCGTATCACCCTGCTGCACATCCTCCTCAAACCACTTGTTTTCGGTAAAGCGGGGAGCCTTGTCATGCTGCGCGGCGAGGGTGCGCAGATCCTTGTCCATCTGTTCGTCGGCGTCGGCCAGATCGATCTCCGGCACCGCGTCGTCGTAGTTGTCGAGCACCTGGGCCTTGCGCGTGACCAGCACATTGTCGGCATCATCCTCGTCCACCATACCGCTGCCGCGGGCCGAAAAGACCTCGGCTAAGGTCTCGGAGGTGAGATCGTCTTCCTCTATCTGGCGGGGGGTGTTGGCCGAGAGCGGCTCGAAACTGTACTGGCGCTGTTCAAAAGCAGTGGCGGCACTGGCGGTGTTTTTCTGGCCGAGGGTACCGGCTACGATGACCGACAATCCCAGTACGGTGAGCATGGCGGTGCTGATGGCCAGCGATCTTTTTTTGGACAAAGGCCAGGACCAGGAGGTATGCGCGTGCGAGGCCTCCAGGGCGATGTAATCTTCAGATTTCATTAACGGAAGAGTCGTAAATGAGTTCGCTGTGGCGTTCAAGTGGCATTCCTCCCCTGTCTGGCATGGCTTGCGCCGGGTGCTCCACTTGAAAACCTGTGAAAGCGAACTTTCAAAAATTTAAAACGCGGCGCTGCCAGTAAGGTGGGGGCGCGCTGCGGATATTTCAATAATGCTGTATGGTGCTTATAAAACACTTTTTTGCAGCTACTTTCAAGTCAAAAAATGGCAAAAACTCAGTTATTTTTAGGCTGTTATAAAAATATTTGATCTATTTCAAAATTTAGGCCGCGCTACCAAGCCAAGCTCAGGAGGCGGCCCCGGCACCCTCTGTGCCCGTCAGAGCGTGCCTTTTTGTTTTAGGCCGATCACAGTCGAGCAAGCGCCCGCCAGGCGATGTCCCGGCGGTAAAAGAGCGCGGGGCACTCGACCTGTCCGCACACCGCGTAGGCAGCATCGCGCGCGGCTTTGATATCCGCGCCGCGGGCGGTGACACAGAGCACGCGGCCGCCTGAGACTTCCAACAGGCCTTGGTCATTTACCCCGGTGCCGGCCTCAAAGATTTTGACCCCATCAGGCAGGGAAGAGGGCAGCTTGATTACCGCCCCCTTCTGCGGGTTTTCCGGATAACCGGCCGCGGCCAGTACCACCCCCACCGCAGGCTGGGGGTCAATCTCCACCTCCAGTCCCTTAAGACCGCCTGGCTCACAGCCTTTGAGGCATAAAGAGGCGAGATCGGATTTTAAGCGCAGCATGATGGGCTGAGTTTCGGGATCGCCGAAGCGGCAGTTAAATTCCACCACCCGGGGATTGCCTTCCTTGTCAATCATAAGACCTGCGTACAAAAAGCCGTGATAGGGCGTGCCTTCATCCTTAAGTCCCTGCAGCGTGGGTTTGATGATGCGCTCCATCACCTTCTCATAGACGCCGGGAGTGACCACCGGGGCGGGGGAGTAGGCGCCCATGCCGCCGGTGTTGGGGCCGGTGTCGCCGTCTCCCACCCGTTTGTGGTCCTGTGAGGTGGGCATGGGCAGGGCGTTTTCCCCGTCGCACATCACGATAAAGGAAGCCTCCTCCCCGTCCATGAAATCCTCGATGACTACCCGGGAGGAGGCCTCCCCGAACTTACGCCCGCCCAACATGGCCTTTACGGCCTCCCGGGCCTCTGTTAGGGTCATGGCCACGGTCACGCCCTTGCCGGCGGCCAGACCGTCGGCCTTGATCACCACCGGCGCGCCGTGACTGTTCACATAGTCTAAAGCCGTCTGCTCATCGCTGAACACCTCATAGGCGGCGGTGGGGATGTGATGGCGCTTCAAAAAGTCCTTGGTAAAGGATTTGGAACCCTCCAGGCGGGCGCATTGGGCCGAGGGTCCGAAGATTTTAAGCCCGGCCTTATCAAACTTATCGCAGATCCCCTCCACCAACGGCGCCTCGGGGCCCACGATGGTCAGAGCGATGTGATTTTTTTTGGCAAAGTCGATGATACCTTGGTGATCGCCAAGCTTTAAGGGCACATTTTGCATTTTTGCCTCTTTGGCGGTGCCGGGGTTGCCCGGGGCCACAAAGACTTGCTCAACCTCAGGTGACTGCGCGACGCGCCAGGCTAAGGCGTGTTCACGGCCGCCGCTGCCTAAGACCAATACCTGCATAAAATTTCCTCTTGTCTGGTTAAAACTGGGGGCAGCACCTGTCAGTGTCTGAAATGGCGCATGCCGGTGAAGACCATGGCGATGTTGTGCTCATCGGCCGCCTCTATCACCTCGCCGTCACGTACCGAGCCGCCTGGCTGAATAATGCAGGAGATGCCGGCGACCGCGGCGGCGTCCACCCCGTCGCGGAAGGGGAAGAAAGCATCGGAGGCCAGCGCGGCGCCCTGCAAGGACAGCTTGGCGTCCTCGGCGCGCAGACAGGCGATGCGCGCGGAGAACACGCGGCTGGTCTGTCCGCAGCCTATGCCTAAGGTGCGCTTGTCTTTGGTGTAGACGATGGCGTTGGACTTGGTGAACTTGCACACCTTCCAGGCAAAGAGCAGCTCATCAAGCTCCTCTGAGGAGGGAGCGCGGCGGCTTACCACTTTGAGATCCGCAGGCTTGACGCTCTCCAGATCGGCCTGCTGTACCAAAAGCCCGCCGTTGACGCGTTTAAAGTCAAGGCGCGGTGCGGAGGGACCTAACTCTCCTGTCTCCAGAAGCCGCACGTTTTTCTTGACTGCGATGGCCTCTTTGGCCTCTTTGCTTACGGCCGGGGCGACGATGACCTCGCAGAACTGCCTGCCGACGATGGCCTGCGCGGTCTTACCGTCTAATTCACGGTTAAAGGCGATGATGCCGCCGAAGGCGGACTCGGGATCGCACAAAAAGGCACTCTCATAGGCATCAAGCAGGTTTTCTCCCAAGGCCACGCCGCAGGGATTGGCGTGTTTGACAATGACGCAGCACGGCTCGTCAAACTGCCTGACACACTCGATGGCGGCGTCGGTGTCGGCGATATTGTTGTAGGAGAGCTCCTTGCCCTGCAGCTGCAAGGCCGTGGCGATGCCGCCGCCTGCGGGGGCAGTGACGTCGCGGTAGAAGGAGGCGGCCTGATGGGGATTCTCGCCGTAGCGCATGTTCTGCAGCTTGATGTAATTTAAGTTTAAGGTGCGCGGCAGCACGGACACGCTGCCGTCGTTTTTACCGTAATCGGGCACCCTGGTGCCGAAATAGTTGGCGATGGCGCTGTCGTAGGCGGCGGTATGCTCAAAGGCGGCAATGGCCAGATCAAAGCGGGTGGCGAGGGTAAGCGCCCCGTCATGCTCATCTAACTCCCGGAGCAGACGCTCATAATCGGCAGATCGAACCACGATGGCGACGTCGCGGTGGTTTTTGGCCGCCGCGCGCACCATGGTGGGACCGCCGATGTCGATGTTCTCCACGGCACGTTCCAAGGGGCAGTTGGGATCGCTTACGGTTTGCTCGAAGGGATAGAGATTGACCACCACCAGATCAATGGGTGCGATGCCGTGCTGAGCCATCACCTCATCGTCTACCCCGCGCCGGCCTAAGATCCCGCCGTGCACCTTGGGGTGCAGGGTCTTGACCCGGCCGTCCATCATCTCGGGAAAGCCGGTGTAATCTGCCACCTCGGTCACTTTAAGACCGCTCTCTGAGAGAAGCTTGGCGGTGCCGCCGGTGGAGATAAGCTCAATGTGACGCTCACTTAAGGCGCGGGCGAATTCCACGATGCCGGTTTTGTCCGACACGCTGATGAGGGCGCGTCTGACCTTGCGTAGCAGTTCTTCCATATTTGCTCCAGATCTGGCTTGAAAAGAGGACGGGGTGAACCCCGGGTAAATTGGGATGTGCGCATTTTAGCAGATGGGGAGAGTGCCACGGCAGTAAACTGCGCTTTTTGGTCGCCGTGCGCCGGGGGAGAGCGGGAATTTGGCTGTGCCGGCAGTTTGACGTTATCCTTTTGAGTGCAATCTGATTAGACAAAGTGCTGAGGCTGAACTATGCTTTGTGACAGAGCCTCTGCCTGAGCCGGAGCGTGCCTGCCGCACAGCTCAACGGGTTGGTGCAGGCTTGTTCAAAGGAGTATTTGTGTCATGACCATTCCGCCCAAATTGCCGCATCCCCCGCGCTATAACAACGAAGAGCACATGACACCTCAAGACTGGGAAGAGTATTTTGCCAAACGAGCACAGTTGGATAGGCCACTTCCTCGGGAGGAGGCGGAAGCACTGCTGTTGAAAGGAGCGGCCTTACTCAGAGAAAAAAACAAAGCTGAATACTACAGGGTGACTGCGCCCATCCCTATGCCGGCTGCCTGGGCCTTGGCCGTAAAAGATGCCCATGGGTTCAAGATGGTCTGGGATTGGAACCTCTATGAAGCCAAAAAGCAGTACCCCGATGAGTTCTAGTTGCACAGACTGGATAGGACGCCGGGGCATGTCCGGACACTACGCTCGCTAGTGCTGAGTTTTTCACCCTGACGCACATTATTTGCCGGCCTGAGGGCATAGAATGAAAACGTTTCGTCAAGGCTGTAAGAGGCAGCTTTTCTTCCCTAAACAAGAGGTAAATCCATGGCAATTCACCCAAGAGCCGGTCAGAAGACCCTAGAGCAGGACCTGGTCAACATTCCGCGCCTGATGGCCGCTTACTATCTGCAGCATCCGGATCTGGACAACCCTGAGAATCTGGTGGCTTTCGGCACCTCAGGGCACCGCGGCAGCTCCTTGAACGGCTCCTTCAACGAGGACCATATTCTGGCCATCTCCCAGGCCATCGCCGAATACCGCAAACAGGAGAACATCACCGGCCCGTTGTTCATCGGCAAGGACACCCACGCGCTCTCGGAAGCCGCTCTGGCCACGGCCGTGGAGGTTTTAGGCGCCAACGGCGTGGAGGTGAGAATTGAACAGGACCAGGGCTATACACCCACGCCTTCCATCTCCTTTGCCATCTTAAACTACAACAAAGTCCGTACCGACGGCCTGGCCGACGGCATCGTGATCACCCCCTCCCACAACCCGGCCGATAACGGCGGCTTCAAGTACAACCCCACCGACGGCGGTCCGGCCGGCACCGAGATCACCTCCAGGGTACAGAACCGCGCCAACGAGATTTTGCGTGAGGGCCTCAAGAGCGTCAAGCGTCTGCCCTACGAGCAGGCCCTGAAACTGCCCAATGTCAAAGAGCATGACATGATGGGGCAGTATATCGATGCCTTGGGCAGCATCATCGACATGGAAGCCATCTCCCGCTCGGGGATCAGCATGGGGGTCGATCCCTTAGGCGGTTCGGGTCTGTTCTACTGGGATCACATCGCCTACAAGTACAAGCTGCGCCTTAAGGTAGTGAACTACAAGGTTGACCCGACCTTCTCCTTCATGACTTTGGATCGCGACGGCAAGATCCGCATGGACTGCTCCTCGCCCTATGCCATGGCCGGGCTTATCCGCCTTAAGGACGACTTTGACATCGCTTTTGCCAACGATCCTGACTACGACCGTCACGGCATCGTCTGCCACAGCGGCCTCATGAACCCCAACCACTATCTCTCGGCGGCCATCAACTACATCTATACGCATCGTCCCAACTGGCCGCAGAACGCCATGGTGGGCAAGACCGTGGTGTCCTCCAATCTCATGAACCGTGTGGCCGAAGGCCTGGGGCGCAAGGCCTACGAGGTACCGGTGGGCTTTAAGTGGTTCGTGCCGGGGCTGTTCAGCAAGGAGCTGGCGTGGGGCTGCGAGGAGAGCGCCGGCGCCTCCTTCCTGCGCAAGGACGGCTCGGTGTGGACCACCGACAAGGACGGTATCATCGCCGCGCTGCTCTCGGCCGAGATACTGGCGGTGACCGGTGAGGATCCGTCGGTGCACTATCACCGTCTGGTCGAGAAGTACGGTCAGCCTTACTACAACCGCGTTGACGCGGTGGCCAGTCCCAAGCAGAAGGCCGCGCTCAAGAAGCTCGATCCCTCCGCGGTGGAGGCCTCCACCATGGCCGGCGAGAAGATCACCGCCAAACTCACCGCCGCGCCGGGCAACAACGCCGAAATCGGCGGCCTGAAGGTGGTGACCGAGAACGGCTGGTTCGCCGCCAGGCCCTCCGGCACCGAGAACGTCTATAAGATCTACATGGAGAGCTTCCGCAGCGAGGAGCACTTAAAGCAGATCCAGACCGAGGCCGTGGAAATCGTCAGCGCCGCCTTAAAGAAGGCCGGAGCTTCCTAACTCTCTTAAAAATCAGACATTATGTGGGCCGCCTGAGGGCGGCCTCTTTTATGTCTGGGCAGCCGCTTCGTAGCAGCCACATGCTACGCCGGTGTTGCCAGATCCCAAGTCCCACTTTGCCTTACTTTTGTGCCTGTCCCCAAGTTTGCTGCCCCCTGCGGGCAGATGGGCTATAATCTGCAACCGTCGTCCCAGAGGCAGTACAGACTGCCTGCTTAGCAGTTGAAAGTGCCGAAACCGTGCCGGCGCTGCGGAACACTTGAGGGCGGCAGTTGTGCAACACCCAGGAATGCCCATGTTCAAGCAACCCATTCTCAGCGAGCAGGAACAACAGCAAAAGTCCGAGCGCCCCAACGGGGTGGACAGCCTGCCGCTTAAAAAATCCATCGCGGCCTTCTGCCGCATTCTCACGCCTTACTGGAAGTCCCGACAAAGCCTTAAGGGCTGGTTTTATCTGGTGCTCATCGTGTCTCTGACCTCGGGAGCCATTTATCTGGCCACCGCCATCAACAGCTGGTACAAGCGCTTCTGGGATACCATCCAGAACTACGATGTGGACGGCTTCAAGCACGAGCTGATGATTTTCGCCATCCTGGCCACCATCCATGTGCTGGTCTCGGTGTACAACGCCTATTTGAGATCGCGTCTGGCCATTCACTGGCGCCGCTGGCTGACCGGCAACGTGATGGGCGAGTGGCTGGAAAACTCCACCTACTATAAGATGCAGCTTTTGGATCGCAAGACCGAGAACCCCGATCAGCGTATCGCCGAGGATTTAAACGCCTTCGTGACCCGCACCATCTCGCTGCTGTTGGGCACGGCCACCGATCTGGCCATGCTGGTGACTTTCGGGGTGGTACTCTGGGATCTCTCCCACAGCGTGACGCTCACTTTATGGAACGACAGCACCATCACCCTGCCGGACGGCTACATGCTCTATCTGGCGCTGGTCTACGCCGTCGCGGGCACGCTGCTGACCTTCATCATCGGCAAGCCCCTGGTCAAACTCAATTTCAGACAGCAGCGCTATGAGGCCGATTTTCGTTTCTCGCTGATCAGAGTCAGGGAGAACGCCGAGTCCATCTCCCTCTACAAGGGCGAGAAAATTGAGGAGGAAATCTTAAGAAAGCGCTTCTTCAATGTGGTGGGCAACTATGTCAGGCTCATCATCTTTGAAAAGCGTCTGGGCTTTTTTACCTTAGGTTACGCGCAGCTGGCGGTGATTTTCCCCATTCTGGTGGCCGCGCCCATGTACTTTGCCAAGATCATCACCATGGGCTCCATCATGCAGATCAACTCAGCCTTCGGGAGGGTACAGGACTCGCTCTCCACTTTGGTGAGCAACTTCTCCTCCTGGGCGGCCTTCAAGGCCGATGTCGACCGTCTGGCGCTGTACTTTGACAGTATGTACGTCTCAGAGCAGGTACAGTGCTTAAAGAGCACACTCTCAACCGATCACGGCGTGCATTTGGACGCGCTGGAAGTGCGTACGCCGCAGGGACAGAAGTTGTGCTCTGATTTAAGCGCCAGCTTAAGCGACGGCGACAGGCTGCTTATCCGCGGCCAGTCGGGGTGCGGCAAGTCCACACTGCTGAAGACCATCGCGGGGATCTGGCCTTATGCCACGGGCAAAGTGGAACTGCCGGAGGTCAAGACCTTGTTCCTAAGTCAGCGCCCCTATCTGCCGCAGGGTACCCTGCGCGAGGCGGCGGCCTACCCGGATAAGCCTGAGACGGGAGGACTTACCGAGCGCTATTTTGAGCAGTTGGGGCTCTCCCACCTTATCGAAAAACTGGACGTGGAGGATGTGTGGTCGCAGATCCTCTCCTTAGGCGAGCAGCAGCGCGTGGCCATGGTGCGGGCCCTGTTGCTCAAACCGGGACTGCTGTTCCTCGATGAGGCGAGCTCTGCCATGGACGAGCGCAGCGAGAGTGCCTCCTATGCTCTTATCGAGGAGGTGATGCCCAAGGCCATTGTGGTTAGCGTGGGCCATCGCTCCAGCCTCATTGAACGGCATAACCTCCAGCTGCTCTGCCGCGATGCCGGGCACTGGGAACTTGCCTAAACAGCGGCCCCTCAGATGAGGGGCCGTTAAGATCTGAGCTGGGGGGATGCACGCCTTTGAGACGGGGGCGGATATTTGTGAGTCTGGGCTGCGTGAGGCTGACCCGCAATTTTCAACGTTGAGAGCGCTGATTGAATTGCCAGGCTCATGGTGGCATCATTGACTTAGAACCATCCCGGCTCAGGGTACATCAGGAACACGGCAGGTGTAAGAAGATGAAAGAAATTGCAGCGGCAGAAAGTATAAAAAATATCAAAAAGAGAGACTGCATCTATGTCGACAAGACCCAGTACGTCTATGAGCTGGTTAAACACTATGAACGTGTGTTTTTCTGCCGTCCCCGCCGTTTCGGCAAATCCCTGACCTTAAATACCATCGGCACTTTGTTTGAACAGGGCACCGAGCCCTATTTTAAAGACACTTGGATCTGCGATAAATGGGAGTTCGGCACCTACCCGGTGCTGCGGCTTAATTTTTTGGACTATTCCACCGACGATGTAGAGGAGTTCAAGGAATTTTTGTCTGCCGATCTGGCCGATTTTGCCGAAGATCTGGGATTTGCAGGCAAGGTGAAGAGCTCTCATCCGGTGCTGGCCCTAAAGCAGCTGTGCAAGGCGCTGGGTTCCCGGCAAATGGTGCTGCTCATAGATGAGTATGACTGTCAGCTTACCGCCAACATCAACCACAAGATGGTCTACGAGAAATTCCGCAAAATCATCCGACGCTTCTACGGAGCACTCAAAGGCAAAGAGCAGATCAGGTTCCTGGCTGTCACGGGTGTCACCCGTTTAAAGGATGTAGCCATCTTCTCAGCAGGCACGGATATCAAGGATCTGAGCTATGATCATGCCTTCAGTCAGATGATAGGTTTTACCCGCGCTGAGATTAAGCACTTCTACAATGACTACTTAAGGCTCGGCGTGTACTATGAAAATAAAGAGGTGAGGCCGGAGGAGGCGACGGAGGAGCAGATAGATGATCTTTTAGAGCGCATGGCTTATCACTATGACGGCTACTGCTTTGACAAATTCTGCGAGCTCAAAGTGTTCTCCACCTGGTCGGTGAACAGCTTTCTGCAGGAAATGTCAAGCAGCAAAAGGGTCAATTTCGGAGACTACTGGTTCGATGAAGTAGGCGGCGGTCTGCCCTCAATTCTGGTCAATTACCTGAAGACTCATACCCTGGATATGTCAGTCCTGCAGCAGGACGAAATTCTCATTCCCTATAATGAGTTTCAAAGCCCCACCTCGCTTACGGATATTAATCAAAGCGTTTTGATGTGCCAGACGGGGTATCTCACCTTAAAGACACCCGCAAACGAGGATTGCCTGTTTGTAACCTTGGGCTTGGCCAATCAGGAGGTCAGAAAGGCCCTGTCGCAGCTGCTCATGTTCAGATTCATCAGCGAGGATTTCTTAAAGACCCACCCGGCTAAAGAGGCTGTCGCACAGTACTCTGCTGATAGTCTCGTACTCTTTTTCAATAAGATGCTCGCCGCCGTGGCCTATGACCGCTATCCCATTAAAGAAGAGTCCATGGTCCGCGCCTTGCTACAGGTTTTTTTGCAAGGCAGTGGCCTTAAGGTAGAAGTAGAAAAACACAACAGCAAGGGGCGCTGCGATCTCATGGCCCATACCAATGATCGTCATGTGGTATTCGAGCTTAAGTACTCACCGGACGGCACTGATGAACAAACTCTCTTAGCTGAAGCCGTAGATCAGATAAAGCGCCGCGATTACGGCGGTGAGCTGGCGGACGGCAAAGAGGTCTTAAGGCTCGCTTTGGTCTTCAACGGCAATGATGATGAGCGCAAATTTACCTTGTGGCAGCAGGTCGAATAACCCTTTCTTGAGGGAAAGCCCCTCAGTGCCCCACACCCAACTTGCCGGCTGATGTCCCAGGCTTAAGTGCTGCGGCGTTCGTGACCGGACAGTGGTTCAGATCTGCTGGTCCTCGTCCTCCAGGCCCCGGGAGAAGCGCGCCTTAATCTTCTTTTTGACGTAGACGGCAACCGCCACCAAAGCGATGAGCGCGAGGATGAGATAAATCACCGACTGTACGTCATGGACATAGTTCATGAGCAGATCGCGGTTGTCGGCGAAGAAGTAGCCCAGGTAAACCCACACCGGCACCGAGATGAGCGCGGCGGCACCGTCGATGATGAGGAAGTAGAGATAGGGAATACGCCTGCTCATGCCTCCGGCCAGAAAAATGGGGCTGCGCAGTCCCGGCAGAAATCTGGCCACGAACAGCACACCCAGACCGTACTTCTTGAAATGACGCTGCACCTGTGAGAAGCGCTTGGGCGAGAGGATGCGGCGGAAAAGCCGGACGCGCTGGATGCGGTAACCGAAGATCCGCCCGCCTAAGAACATGGTGCTGTCGCCTAACAGCACTCCGGCCAGTCCCACGGCCAGCATGAGGTGCACGTTGATGCCCTCATAGAGCCCGGAGATGATACCGCCTGAGACTAAGGTGATGTCCTCCGGTACCGGTACACCCAGACCGCACAGCAACAGGCAGGTGAAAACTGCCGTATAACCGTAATCGGTGAAAAAATTAACTAAAAAATCCAGCACTGCTTGGGACGGCCTTGGTCAGGGGACCGCGCTGCCTGAGCAGCTGCGGTCGAAAAATGAGATGCAAGAGTCTGCCTTGCCTTAAGTGTCAATACAGTCTGACAATCTTATCACAGCAAGGGGCGGTTATATTGCAAAAAACGCCGTGTCAGTCTGCCTCAGTCAGGGGACGGTGCTTCACAAGTCTGGCAAGGCTCCGGGCTCTGGGAGCGGGCGTAACCCAGCTGCCGGAAGGCCTCGTAGGCCACCACCGCCACGGCATTGGAGAGATTAAGACAGCGGCTGTGCGCGGCCATGGGGATCTTAAGGCACAGCGCCGGGTCAATGCTTTGCGTAAGTGACTTTGGCAGCCCTTCTTTCTCGCGGCCAAACAGCACCACATCCTGCTCTTGGAAGGCAAAATCATAGAGATTGCAGCTGGCCTTGCTGGAGGCGATGATAAGCCTGCGTCCTGAAATGGTCTGTTGAAAGTGCTCGTAGTCTGGGTGCAGGGTAAAGCAGCTGCGCTCGCGGTAATCCAATCCGGCCCGGATCAGCCTTTTGTCATCCAAAAAGAAGGGCAAAGGCCCGATTAAGTGCAGCGGGGCGCCGACGTTGACGCTCAGGCGCATGATGTTGCCGGCGTTACCCGGCATCTCGGGACGGTACAGAGCCAGTTCTATCACCAGGGTACTCCTCAATCAGGGTGCTGTCTCATTTGACCTGACAGCAGTCATTTTAAGGCACAGGCGGCGGTTAAACCAAGGCCGGGGCCATGGCCGCGCCGTGCTTTTCATTGCCTGAGGCGGCAAACGGTGTTAAGATTTTTGGCTTGAAAAGTCAAGCGGCAGCGGTAACTGCCATACGCGGAGGGCAATTATGCCTGCACAACCCCCGATCGCAACGGGCAGGAGCAGCAAAGTCAGTCTGCTCGGCAAGATCTGTTTCGTCCTTGGAGTGGCGCTGATCTGTCTGTGTGAATACCTCATCATCGATTATCGTCAGACCACCGAGCGTGCCATCACCGGCGAGCTGGTGACCGGCACGCCCCGGGCCGCCTCCGGTCACGGTTTCATCGGCGCCCTGCTCGATTACTTCGGCGCCGTGACCTATATCCTGCCTTTTTTGGGCTTCTACATCTGGTGCAAGGTGCTGTTGCGTCCCGTCGCCTTCAGACAGATAGATTTCTTCAAGGTGGGAGTGCGCTTTTTAGGCTTCAACCTGCTGGTGCTGGGTCTGTGTCCTTTATTCTCGGGACTTTTTGCCGGCGGAGATACCGGTGCCGGCGGCATTTTGGGCGACTTTTTGAATCTCATCTTCTTCAAAAACCTGCCCGCCCCGGCGGCGGCACTGCTGCCTTTGATTCTGACCCTCTCAGGACTGGTGCTCTTCACCGCCACCTCGCCTTTGTGGTACTGCGAGAAACTGGGGGCTGCCCTGTGCTTTTTCTGGCCCTTCAGGCACCGCGCCGAGAGCGTCTCTCCTAAGAAGAGTGAGCAGAGTGCTCCCGCAGAGAGTACGGCAGCCGACACTCCCGCCCCTGCCGCGCCCAGCGAGCCGCGTGTACAGCCGCATGAGCACAACATCGAGCCTACCTTTGGCAATATGAATTTAGGCGGTGCCGGGCCGGGTTATGCCGCCGCCGAGAGTACGGCCCCTCTGTCGGAGGCCGGATCCTTTACGGCGCGCGATGACGATCCGCCGCTCTCCTACAGCCCCCAGACTCCCTTGAACTTCCAGGTGGGCGGGGAGTACAGCCGCGATCAGAATGCCTATCCCAAGAGCGCGGCCGCAGCAAAGAGCACCGCGCCTGAAAGCTCACCTTACGGTTATGAGCCGGAGGGCCCCTCCCGCACGGTGGTGCAGGTCGATCCGCGCTACAGCGCCCCGCAGCGTCAGACTCAGCAGCTCTCCCCGCAGGAGGCTGCAGATGAGGTGTCCACTATCATCAAGGACAGCCGTCTGCCCGAGCAGGAGGCTCAGGATGAAACCCCCGGTCAGCATACCCTTATTACCAAGCATGAGATGCCGCCTGCAGCTCCGGCTGAGGAAGTGCCCGTGTATGAGGCCGGGGCACCCGGGGTGCAGAGTGAGGTGGTGGGCAATCCCGAGCGCCGCCGTGACGCCGCCAGTACGGTGATCACCCGCGGGGACAATGCTGTCTCGCACTTGCAGTTTGGCGAGAATGTCTCCTTAAAGACCGACCGTCCGGCCGACTCGCCGGCCGGCTCCTATGATCAACAGCCTCCGGCGTTGCACCTGCCCGTGGATGATTCCACCGAGGAGAACATCATCAGCTTCACCGATTTGGGGGCAGAGCGCGAGGTGGAGGTGGATGCACTGACCTCCGCCTTCATTCCTCAAAATAATGATGACTCAAGGCTGGCTCCGGCCTCCACGGAGCTGGTATCCGAGCGCGAGCGCAATTTCTTCAGCTTAGGCGCGGTACGCGGCATCAACGGTACCGCCGTTGAGGAGACACAGAGCAGCTCTGAGGGGAGCGGTGATAACTCTGAGCAAAGCGCAGTCTTTAAGGCACCTGAGGTTCACTCTGAGCGTGCCGCGGAGACTGAGACAGGTGAGAGCACCACAGAGGATATCCCCTGGTCTGCGCCTGAGGAGGACGCTGCCGAGGACAGCGGCTGGGAGGAGGAGCGTGAGGCCGCGTCTGCCGCGGAGGTGCCCGGATCCCTGACCGAACGTCCGGCCACGCTGCCGCCTACCTCCTTCCCCACCAAGGATTATGTCGACCCGGCGCAGACCGCGCCGCAGCGCAACTATGACAGCTGGCGGCCTGATATCGGCCTGCTGGCCTCCTCGGATGGCAGTTACGTGACCGATCAGAACTATATCGAGGAGATGACCGGCCGCATTGACCGCTTCATGGCCGAGTTCAAGGTCAAGGCTCACGTGGCCGATCGCACCTCGGGGCCGGTGATCACCCGTTACGATCTGCAGCTGGATCCGGGCACCCGTTTCAGTCAGATGAAGAACTTGGGCACCGATATGAAGCGTCGGCTCATGGTCAAGAACGTGCGCATGCTGGAAGTGGTGCCGGGTACTGCCTACGTGGGACTTGAAGTGCCCAATAACAAACGTCAGATGATCACCTTGCGCGACGTGGTGGAACAGGAGGCTTTCCGAAGCTCCACCGCTCAGCTGCCGCTGTGTCTGGGGGTCAATACGGTGGGCCGGCCGGTGGTGGCCGATCTGGCGCGGGCCCCGCACCTGCTGGTGGCAGGTACCACCGGCTCGGGCAAGTCGGCCGGCATCAACTCGATGCTCATCTCGCTGCTGCTGCGCCGCAGTCCCGCCGAGCTGCGGCTCATCTTGGTCGATCCCAAGCAGGTGGAGTTCAGTCTCTACGAGAACCTGCCTCACCTCATCACGCCCATCATCACCGAGGTAGATCAGACTTCGGCGGCGCTTAAGTGGTGCATCGGCGAGATGGAGCGGCGTTACACCCTCATCTCCAATATGAAGGTGCACAACATGACCGAGTACAACGCCATCATCCGCCGGGCCAATGCCGAAGGACGGCAGGTCTATGATCCAAGCTGGAGCGCGGAGATGGGCGGCAACCCGCCGGTGCTCAAGACCCTGCCGGCCATCGTGATGGTGATTGACGAGTTTGCCGATCTCATGGCCATGACCGAGACCAGACGCGGCGACAAGAACAGCTCGCCCGAGCAGATGATCGCCCGCCTTACCGCCAAGGCCCGGGCCGCCGCCATTCATCTGGTGCTGGCCACCCAGAGCCCGCGCTCAAATGTGGTGACGGGCCTTATCAAGGCCAATATGCCCTCGCGGGTGGCCTATACGGTGCAGAGCGCACTGGACTCGCGCATTATCTTAGATGAGACCGGCGCGGAGAACCTGCTGGGGCAGGGTGACTGCATCGTCAAGTTCACGGCGCTGGAGAACAACGAATCCTTCCGCGCTCACGGTCCCTTTACCTCCAACGAGGACGTCAAGAACATCGTGGGGGCCTGGCATGATTACGCCGGCGATCCCGAGTATCTGGAGGGGGTGGCCGACGTGGAGGAAGAGGAGAGCGAGTCATTCAGCGATCCTCTGTCCGGCAGCTCCGACAGCGGATCGCGCGACAGCATGTACGATCAGGTGGCCGAGTATGCCCGCGATTACTGTCAGAAATACCAGAAGGCACCGAGCATCTCGGGCATTCAGATCCAGTTCGGTATCGGTTATACCCGGGCCAAGCGTCTGGTGGTGCAGCTCACCCGTGACGGTGTGATCGACGAATAGCGCCGTGTGGCCCGGTAACAAGAGAGGATTTGAGATGACAACAGGCAGCTTAACAAGGCGCATGCTGGCGGGGGCGATGGGTGTTGCCCTGGCGTTGGGGCAGGTGGCTCTTGCCGATGACAGCGCCGCGCTTCAGGCACTTTTGCGGGGTACCTCCGCCTTAGAGGCTTCCTTTGAGCAGGTGGTGCAGCGTCATAACGGCACGGTCCAGCGCTCCACCGGGGTGGTGGCCTTGCAGCGGCCGCAGCGCTTCATGCTGCACACCGCCGAGCCTGACGAGCTGGTGCTCTTTACCCGTGAGGACGGGGTGTATTACTACGATCCCTTCGTCAATCAGCTGAGCATTTACCCGCTCTCGCGGCTTGACAGTTCTCCCTTTGCGCTGCTTACCGGGGACAGTGAGACGGTATGGGCACGCTATGAGGTCAAAAAACAGGGCTCATCCTATGTGCTCACGCCCACAGAGCGCAGTGAGATCAAGTCATTAAAGCTCGAATTTAAGAACAACAAGATCAGCACCATCGTCATTAACCTGCCCGACGGCAGCACCAATACCTATACCCTGCACAGTCCGCGCGATACTCTGACGGCGGGCATTTTTGACTATCACATCCCCAAGGATGCCGAAGTGGACGATGAGCGGCAGCGCTGAGCCCGTGCAGGGCGATCTCTTCGCCGCCCTGGAGCCCGGTGCCCCGTCTGGTGCGGCGGGCGCAGGCTCAAGTGTGGCTGCCCAATCCCAATTCGCGCCGCTCTCGGCCAGGCTGCGCCCGCATACTCCTGAGCAGTTCATCGGGCAGCAACACTTGATGGGGGAGGGGCGGCCGCTTCGGCAGTGCATCGAGCAGGGACAGTGCCATTCCATGATCCTGTGGGGGCCGCCCGGGGTGGGCAAGACCACGCTGGCCTTGATGATGGCGCAGAGCTGTCAGGCTGTTTTAGAGCAGATCCCGGCGGTGACCTCCGGCGTCAAGGATATCCGCGAGGCCATCGAGCGTGCCCGGCAGCGCCGCCTGAGCGGACAGCGCACCGTCTTGTTTGTCGATGAGGTACATCGTTTCAACAAGTCCCAGCAGGATGCCTTTTTGCCCCATGTTGAGGACGGCACCGTGACCTTTATCGGCGCCACCACCGAAAATCCCTCTTTCAGCCTTAACGGCGCACTGCTCTCCAGGGCGCGGGTTTATCTGTTAAAACCCCTGCAGCCTGAGGATCTGGATAAGCTGCTGACCTTGGCCTTAAGCTCTGAGGAGGGGCTCAAGGACGAGCGGCTTGTCTTAAATGACGAGGCCAGAGCAGCCTTAGTCGATCTGGCTGCCGGGGACGCGCGGCGGCTGTTGAACATGCTGGAGATGGCCAGTGATCTCGCGCTTCCCGATGAGAGCGGACAGAGGGTGATCACCACGGCGCTGCTCTCTGAGCTCTCCGGGCGGCGGCTTTTGCGTTACGACAAGGGCGGGGATGTCTACTACGATCTCATCTCGGCCTTTCACAAGTCCGTGCGCGGCAGTGCCCCGGATGCGGCGCTGTACTGGTACTGCCGCATTCTGGAGGCAGGCGGGGATCCTTTGTATGTGGCCAGGCGCCTGCTGGCCATCGCCACCGAGGATGTGGGACTGGCCGATCCCAAGGCCATGCAGGTGGCACTCAACGCCTATGACATTTTCGAGCGCGTGGGGCCGGCCGAAGGGGAGAGAGCCATCGCCGAGGCTGCCGTTTACCTGGCGCTGGCCCCTAAGAGCAATCATCTCTACACCGCCTTTGCCAAGGCCCGGGCCGACGCCTCAGCTCACGGTACTTTGGAGGTGCCCACCTATCTGCGCAACGCGCCGACCAAGCTTATGGAGGAGCTGGGCTATCACCAGGGTTACCGTTACGCCCATGACTACGAGGGCGCTTATGCGGCGGGCGAGTGTTTCCTGCCCGAGGAACTGGCCGGCACGGTGTACTACAAACCCTCCGAGCGCGGCTATGAAAAGCTGCTCACCCAGAAAAAGGAGTATCTGCGGCAGCGCGATGCCGCAGCACCGGAGCCGCGCCATCGCGCGGGGTTGGTAGGAAAAAACACCAGCTACAACGCCTACGAGGATGAATCGCTCAACTGATAATCATCAGAGCCTCACTCCCTGCCCAGGCGCTGTTTAAACGCGCCAGATGAGTCCTGTCGGCGCTCTCTTTAGTGAGCGCATGCTAATTGCCTACTCTCAATACGTGCTACAATGTGCGCATTCGCCCCGCCGGGGCTGTTGTTATTGCAAAACGGCACTTTTTTATGCTCGATTCTAGATATTTGCGCGGTGATCTTGAGGAGGCCGTCAGGCGCCTGGCCACCCGCAATTTCGTATTGGACCCCCAGAAGGTCACCGCGCTGGAGAGCCAGCGCAAAGAGTCCATGACCAGAACTCAGGAGCTGCAGGCCAAGCGCAACGCGCTGTCCAAAAGCATAGGTCAGGCCCTGCGCGAGGGGCGCGATGTCGCCGCCATCAAAGAGGAGGTGGCCGCCATCGGCCGCGAGCTCGATGAGGTCAAGGCTCGTCAGGATGAGGTGCTCGCCAGGCTGCGCGAACTCTCCTATACCATTCCCAATCTGCCCCATGAGTCCTGCCCCATAGGACCCGATGACAGCGCCAACGTGGAAGTAAGACGCTGGGGCGAGATCCCAAAATTTGACTTTGAGGTCAAGGATCACGTGGCCATAGGTGAGGGCCTGGGCATGCTTGACTTCGCGCAGGCCCGCAAGATCTCGGGGGCGCGTTTCGCTCTCATGACCGGCAAGCTGTGCGCGCTGCACCGGGCTTTGGTGATGCTGATGCTCGATCTGCACCGCATGCAGGGCTACAAGGAAGTTTACACTCCTTATCTGGTCAACAGTGACTCCCTCTACGGCACCGGGCAGCTGCCCAAATTTGCCGAGGATCTGTTCCAGACCAGTTTAAAGGGCAACGCCGACGGCGAGGCCGACAATTTAAACCGGCAGTTTTTCCTCATTCCCACCGCCGAGGTGCCGCTGACCAACATGGCGCGCGACGAGATCATCCCCGAGCGGGAACTGCCGTGGAAGCTGACTGCCCACACACCCTGTTTCCGCTCCGAGGCCGGCTCGGCCGGCAAGGATACCCGCGGGCTCATCCGCATGCACCAGTTTGACAAGGTTGAGATGGTGCAGATTGTGCGTCCCGAGGAGTCCTGGGAGGCGCTGGAGCGTCTTACCCATGACGCCGAATCGGTGCTGCAGTCCCTGGAGCTGCCCTATCGGGTGGTGGCGCTGTCCACCGGCGATATGGGCTTTAGCGCGGCCAAGACCTACGATCTGGAGGTGTGGCTGCCCGGACAGAATACCTACCGCGAGATCTCCTCGTGCTCTAACTGCACCGATTTCCAGGCCCGCCGCATGCAGGCGCGGGTCAGGCGGGAGGATGGCAGCATCGAGTTGGTGCATACCTTAAACGGTTCGGGGCTGGCCGTGGGCCGTACCCTGGTGGCGGTGTTGGAGAACTACCAGAATCAGGACGGCTCGGTAACCGTGCCAAAGGTGCTTCGACCCTACTTGGGCGGCATGGAACTGTTATCCAGGGAGGAGCAATGATTTTGACGGTCTTTGACTACCTCGTACTCGCCGTGGTGGCGGTCTCCGCCGTCTTCTCGGTGATCAGGGGCTTCGTACGCGAGGC
This sequence comes from Succinivibrio sp., assembly GCA_017469335.1. GTDB lineage: Bacteria > Pseudomonadota > Gammaproteobacteria > Enterobacterales > Succinivibrionaceae > Succinivibrio. Next base: position 37,810 of record JAFUGP010000113.1, read on the forward strand.
GGCTTCGGTCATCTCCTGGGTGGCGGCCTTCGTGCTTGCCGCTAAGTTCTACGATCAGTTCGCGCCGGTCTTGACCTTCTCGGATGATGCCTTAACCCGCAACCTGATTGCGGTGGTGATCATCTTCATCGTGGCGTTGCTGGTCATAGGACTGGTTACCTCCTATCTGTGCCGCATCATTCACAAGGCCGGGCTCTCCGGCGTGGACCGCCTGCTGGGGGTGGTGTTCGGCGTGGTGCGCGGTATTTTGATTGTGTGCGCGGTGCTCACCGTGGTCATGATCCTGCAGAAACTGCACCTTACCGGCTTTATTACCGACAGTCAGTGGTGGCAGGAGTCCATGTTCCGACCCTACTTAGAGCGCATTGTGCACTGGATCTTCACCTATCTAGAGTTAGGCGGCAGCGGAGAGTAATTTATGTGCGGAGTGGTGGGAGTGGTCGGCGCCGCTCCGGTCAATCTGACCCTGTACAATGCCCTGCAGGTGCTGCAGCACCGCGGGCAGGATGCGGCCGGCATCATCACCGTGGACGCGGACGGCAATTTCCATCAGCGCAAGGCCAACGGCATGGTGCGCGATGTGTTTGAGCAGCGCCATATCATGCGTCTGTCCGGCAACATCGGAATCGGTCATACCCGCTATCCCACCGCCGGCTCATCCTCGGCAGCCGAGGCTCAGCCTTTCTATGTAAACTCACCCTTCGGCATCGCGCTGGCCCATAACGGCAATCTTATCAACGCGCGCGAACTTACCGACAAATGCCGCAAGGCCCGCCGCCATGTCAATACCCAGTCCGATTCCGAGGTACTGCTCAATATTCTGGCCTGGCACATAGCCGGCATCGAGCACGAGTCCCCCGACGAGACAGATATCTTCAAGGCCGTCACCCAGGTGATGGCCGATATACGTGGCGGCTATGCCGTGGTGGCGCTGGTGCTGGGCGTGGGGCTGATAGCCTTTCGCGATCCTCTGGGCATCAGACCGTTGGTGCTGGGCGAGCGGCAAAGCGCGGACGGGAAGACAGAGTATATGGTGGCCTCCGAATCGGTGGCTTTGGATGTCAACGGCTTTAAGCTGGTGCGGGATTTGGAGCCCGGTGAGGCGCTGTTAATTACCGCAGACGGTACCTTGTCTGCCGCAGTCTGCGCCCAGAATACCCGTCTGTGTCCCTGCATCTTTGAATATGTCTATTTCGCCCGGCCTGACAGCGTGATAAACGGCGCTTCGGTCTACGCCACACGGGTGCGCATGGGTACCAAACTGGCACAGAAAATCAAGCGCGATTACGGGCAGCTGCAGATTGACGCGGTGATCCCCATCCCGGAGACCTCGGCGGATATCGCCGTGGAGATCGCCCGTACTCTGGGGGTGCCTTATCGTCAGGGCTTTGTGAAGAACCGTTATGTGGGACGCACCTTTATCATGCCGGGGCAGGGTATACGCAAAAAGTCGGTTCGCAGCAAGTTAAACCCCATTCCGGCGGAATTTGCCGGCAAAAAAGTACTGTTGGTGGATGATTCCATCGTGCGCGGCACCACTTCATTGCAGATTGTGGAGATGGCCCGCGAGGCCGGTGCCAACGAGGTCTATTTTGCCTCGGCGGCCCCCGCCATCAAGTATCCCAATATCTACGGCATTGACATGCCGACCTCCCGGGAACTTATCGCCTACGGGCGCAGCGAGGATGAGATCTGCAAGCTTATTCACGCCGACGCGCTGATCTACCAGTCTTTGGAGGATCTCAAAGATTCGGTGCGCGAGGAAAACCCGCTATTAGAGGACTTCGATACCTCCATCTTTACCGGTGAGTACCCGGTTCCGCCGGATCAGAACTATTTTGCCGAGATTGCCAGACTGCGCTCGGATGACGCCAAGGCCGACAAGGCTTGGCAGGATTCCAGCAACGAGGCTCTGGATATTTACAACAACAACTGAGAGGGCCTGCTTTGTCTGGAAATCTTCAGGCCCAGAGGCGGAAACCGACGCTGCCGGACTTTTTGGCAAAAACCGAGATCATGATTCGCTCTCCCAACTCGGCGCAATCCCGTATTTTTTGAAGAGAGTCTTGAGCTTGTCGGGATCCGAGAGCGCCTCCAATAGCAGCTGTAAATTTTCTTCAGTTCTTTCCATGGCGCCTATGAGACGACAAACCATGCTCTCCCTCTCTGCTGCGCCTATTTGTAGTCCTATTTCATAGCCTTCGGCAAATTTCTGGCGTCCTCTCCACTCTGCCTCCGCACTCCACACATTGAACCGACTCGACTTGTCTGGGTCATTTGTCATTATTTCTGAGTCAACGTCTACTTGGTAGAGTTTCACTGTCAACTCGCTACCATCGAGATCGTCGAATCGCAATTCAGCCTTAGGCGATCCCATAATGTTTGTACAACTTTGGCAACTTGCCTTTGTCAGCAGTTTCAGCATATATGAATTCCAGAGTATTGCCAGCTTCCTTCATCGCCCGAATGAGGCTTTTTAATCTATCTTCGCCCTTCTCGAGGCCTGTCTGGTATCCCTCGCGCAATTTTTACCTTCCAAACCATTCTGCCTCAATACTCCAGAAAGTCAGTTTACTCAACTCGTTAGGGGCATTGTTCATTTGGCTTGGGTCCATCTTCAACTCCTCAATAAGGAGAGCGCTGATTCACAACTCAATCTTGAGTAATCCCATATTGTTTATAGAGTGCGGGGCGTTTATTGGGATCTAATGCCTCTTTTAGTTCTTGGGTGTTTTTTCCGGCTTCTATCATTGCCTCAATGAGACTTTGCAATTTGTCCTCTCCTTTTTGCTCTCCTAGGGCGATGCCCTCCTCTCGACCTAATTTAATACCTTCTTCTCGACCTAACTCGACACCTTTTTCGACGCCTTTTTCGATACCTATACGATATCCCTCGCCTAATTTCTGGCGGCCAAGCCAGTCAGCCTCTATACTCCACACATTGAAACGGCTCAACTCGTCCGGGTCGTTTTTCACTCGATTAAGTTCCATGTCCAACTCCTTGGTTAAATCGTCTCGAGGCTGACCGTCGCAGCAATAGCCCAAAAGGTCACGCTGCTCCGGTGATGCTGCCTGAGCATATGCCAGAGCATTGAAGTACATGCGCATTGAACGATCCAGCCCGGCTAATGAGGGATCCTCTTTGCAGACCGAGCGAAAAGTGTAGCATGGCAGGTTGCGCCCGAAAGGATCAACCAGGCACAGCCAGATCAAGCGCACTTCAGGCAACGCCGAATAATGCTTGCCGCTGTCTAGCAGATCCTTGTCCAACAATACGTTGTAGAAGCGGCTGCGCTGCTCCCAGGCCCGGTTGATTTCCTGATAGGTCTGAGCTTCAATCAACATGACCCGCCCGTCCGGTGTTCTCACGCGCACATCGTAGCGAACACTGTGTTTGCTGCCGTTATAGACTGTGGTCTCAAACTCAGGCCTGTCCAACAGATCAAGTTCCGGCTCTTCCAACAGCACACACAGTATGCGTTTAAGCAAATCCTGTCGGCGCAACATAATAGTCCGGAACATGAACGCGTTGAGAAACCCAAGATTGGAAAAACGTGCCGCAATCTCCTCAGTTGGGGGCTCGGTTACCTCTTGTGTTGCACTCAGATCACTCATAGCTGGTCCTCAATTTTAAGTATAGGTTATGGATGCAGAATTTGCATCCTTGCTTGCAAACAGTTGTGAATTAGGTGACAGTGATGGTACGCAGACCATTTGCAGGCAAGATATATGCTTTTGTTTGTTGAAATTCAGGGAAATAAGCGCAGATAAAAAAGCCTCCGTGTCGGAGGCTTTAAGTTCGCTCGAACAGTTACCGCCTGTTTTTGTCAGAGGCAGTCGACCAAATCAAAGAGGTTTTCTATAACCAGACCGCGCTCACCCGGCACCGCTATATCCTCGTCGCCGTCTAAGAAACTTTTCATGTGTTCATCGAGGATCTCGGGGTAGCTGCTCTGAAAGAGCACTTCATCCACGGTATCAGACGGGGCGTCAAGCTTGTCGTGGAACTTACGCAGGCTCTGCTCGTTAAGACCGGTCTTGGTTTTGCTTAAGGCTGATTTCCAATACACGCTGATGGGCATGTCACCGATAATAAGATACATGTTGCTCTCTTAATCTGTACCCCATCCGGCCGACGGTCTGATAACCGCAGCATCCTGTTTTCGTGCCGATGGGTAAAAGAATAGTGGTGCGACTTAGTGGACTCGAACCACCGACCCCCACCATGTCAAGGTGATGCTCTAACCAAGCTGAGCTAAAGTCGCAATCTAGAAAGTGACGCCATTATATCAGCATTTTTAACTCAGGCAAGCGGCAGGACAAAAAATACTGCCTTAACCTCGTGGCAGTGAGGCGGAGCGTCACGCCTCACCTGTTGAAGATAAGCGGCGAAATCAGGGTAATTTATCTTAACCTTCTGTTGCCACAATGAAAAAAGTCAGTCAGCGAAAACCTGGGAACACGGTGCCGGGGTGGGCAAAATTTGAGCTCTGACGCATTTTTGAGAGTATAATTTCCCAAGTTTAAGCCCGTCTTGGCAGTTGCGAGCGGGCAGTTGATGTTATTGACCTAGGACAGCACGATACTGCTGCCTTAATCTGACCGAGATGAAAGCCATGCCGAAGATTACTTTGCCCAACGGTGATGTCAGGGAATACGATGCGCCGCTTACCATTGCCGCCATTGCCGCTAGCATAGGCCCGGGGCTGGCCAAGGCCTGTGTGGCCGGGAAAGTGGACGGTGAGCTTAGGGATGCCTGTGAGATAGTGGACCATGATGCCACCGTCGCCATCATCACTCCCAAGGATCCCGAGGGCATCGAGATCATCCGCCACTCCTGCGCACACCTGCTGGGGCATGCCATCAAGCAGCTGTGGCCCGAGACCCAGATGGCCATCGGACCGGTCATCGACAACGGTTTTTACTACGATGTGGACCTGGAGCACAAGCTGACCGCCGAAGACCTGGAAGAGCTCGACAAGCGCATGCACGAGCTGGCCAAGACCGACTATCAGGTCATCAAGGAGGCGGTGGACTGGCAGCGTGCCCATGATATCTTCACCGAGCGCGGCGAGCCTTACAAGCTTAAGATCCTGGAGGAGAACATTGACCGCTCCGCCACCGGCATCGGCATTTATCATCACAACGAATACACCGACATGTGCCGCGGACCGCACGTGCCGCACATGTCCTTCTGCCAGAATTTCAAGCTGACTCACTTTGCCGGCGCCTACTGGCGCGGCGATGCCAAGAACAAGATGCTGCAGCGCATCTACGGTTGCGCCTTTGCCGGCAAGGATGAGCTCAAGGATTACCTGCACCGCCGCGAGGAAGCGGCCAAGCGCGATCACCGCATGCTGGGCAAGAAACTTGACCTGTTCCACTTCCAGCAGGAAGCTCCGGGCCTGGTGTTCTGGCATCATGACGGCTGGACCATTTACCGCATCATCGAGAACTTCATGCGCGGCATGCTGCACAAGTATGGCTATATTGAGGTCAACACTCCCCAGATCATGGACCGGGTGCTGTGGGAGCGCTCAGGACACTGGGACAAGTACGCCGAGAACATGTTCACCACGCAGTCGGAGAACCGCGATTACGCCATCAAGCCCATGAACTGTCCCGGCGCCATTCAGATCTTCAACTCCCGTACCCGCTCCTACCGCGATCTGCCCATCCGCATGGCCGAGTTCGGCAAGGATCACCGCAATGAACCGTCAGGCTCGCTGCACGGTCTGATGCGGGTACGCGGTTTTGAGCAGGATGATGCCCACATCTTCTGTACCGAGGATCAGATCCTTGAGGTGGTCAGCGACTGCATCAAGATGGTCTACGAGATTTACGCCGTATTCAATTTCACCAAGGTGGACGTCAAGCTCTCCACCCGCCCGGAAAAGCGCATCGGCTCCGACGAGATCTGGGATAAGTCCGAGGCCGATCTCAAAGCTGCCCTGGAGGCCAATCAGCTCTCCTATGATCTGCAGCCCGGGGAGGGCGCCTTCTACGGCCCGAAGATTGAGTTCACGCTGCATGATTCCCTGGACCGGGCCTGGCAGTGCGGGACGGTGCAGCTGGATTTCTCCCTGCCGGCCCGTCTGGATGCCCACTATATCGGCGATGACAATCAAGAGCACGTGCCGGTGATGATTCACCGCGCACTGTTAGGCTCCTTAGAGCGCTTTATCGGCATTCTCACCGAGGAATATGCCGGAGCCTTCCCGACCTGGCTTGCGCCGGTGCAGGCCGTGGTGATGAACATTACCTCCGCGCAGGAGGAGTACGCCGCCTTGGTCTGCCGCAAGTTAGATGAGGCGGGATTTAGAGTGCGCAGCGATCTGCGCAGTGAGAAAGTCAACGCCAAGATCCGCGAGCATACCCTGATGAAGGTGCCGTACATGCTGGTGTGCGGAGCGCGCGAGGCCGAGCAGGGACAGGTGGCGGTGCGCACCCGCAAGGGTGTGGATTTAGGTGCCATGCCGCTTGATGACTTGATCAAGATGCTGCAATCGGATATCATACAGCGCAAAACTATGCCCGATGCCGACCGCGAGGCCATGGCAAAAGCCGCGCAGCAGGACGGGAAGAATTAATTTTTTTTATGGGAGATTTGCTATAAACAACAACAGGAAGACCGGTAAGACTTTTCAGAAGAACCGGATTAACAACGACATCAGGTGCCGTGAGGTGCGTGTGCTCAATCAGGATAATGAGCTGATTGGAGTAATGCCCACGGTTGAGGCCCTGCATATGGCCCGGGAAGCCGGGGTGGATTTGGTGGAGATTTCCCCGAATGCCGAACCGCCGGTGTGCCGTTTGATTGAATATGGCAAGTATCTCTACGAGAAAAGTAAAGATCAAAAGCGTAAAAAGCAAAAGGTTGTTCAGGTCAAGGAAATTAAATTCCGGCCTGGCACCGACGAAGCGGACTATCAGGTTAAACTGCGCAACCTGGTTCGTTTCCTCGAAGAAGGCAACAAGGCCAAGGTGACGCTGCGCTTCCGCGGTCGCGAGATGGCGCATCAGAACTTGGGTCTTGAGGTCTTAAAGCGCGTGGAGAATGATCTCTGCGTGGTCAAGGGCATTGCCACGGTGGAGTCCTCCTCGAAAGTGGAAGGACGTCAGGCCACCATGGTGCTGGCCCCGAAAAAGAAATAAAGCGGGGTGCAAAGTCGCCTCCTAGGTCAGCCTGGGATGGCGCTCCTGCTTGTTTTGATACTTAACTCAAATGCGGAGTATTTAAAATGGCTGGTAACAAGGTCAAAATGAAGACCGACCGGGGCGTCGCCAAACGCTTCAAGAAGACTGGCAGCGGTCACTACAAGTGCCGTCACCAGAATCTGCGTCACATCCTCACCAAGAAGAGCCGCAAGCGCAAGCGCAATCTGCGTGCCATGGTGGCGGTAAAAACCTGCAATCTGCGCGCGATTATGCGTCAGCTGCCGTATGCTTAGGAGGATTTGACCCATGGCTAGAGTAAAACGCGGTGTTACCGCTCATGCCCGTCACAAGAAAGTCTTAAAGGCCGCCAAGGGCTATTACGGCGCCCGTTCGCGTACTTATCGCGTTGCGGTGCAGGCCGTCACCAAGGCCGGTCAGTACGCCTACCGTGACCGCCGTCAGAAGAAGCGTCAGTTCCGCTCACTGTGGATTGTGCGCATCAACGCCGCGGCCCGTCAGCATGATCTCAGCTACAGTCAGCTCATTTACGGGCTGCACAAGGCCAACATCGAGATTGACCGCAAGGTGCTCTCCGATCTGGCCATCAAAGATCAGAGCGCTTTCAAGGCCATCGCCGACAAGGCCCGTGAGGCTCTGAAGGCCTAAGCCTTAACGCTCTCAGTCAAAAGGCGCTCTCCGTGGGGGGAACGCCTTTTTTGTTGCCCTGGAAAAACGGGGCCGACAGCGGCCCCCGGTTAAGCTCAGTGACGGGGCAGACGCAGGGTCTTGACGTTGTGAACCGGATTGCCGGTGTAGACCTGACGCGGGCGGCCCAGACGCGAGTCCTTGACGGTCTGCATCTCATTCCAGTGGGAGATCCAGCCGATGGTGCGGGCCAGGGCGAAGATCACGGTGAACATGGAAGTGGGTATGCCGATGGCGTTGAGGATGATGCCCGAGTAGAAGTCCACGTTAGGATAGAGGTTACGGCTGATGAAGTACTCGTCGCTGAGAGCTATTTTCTCCAGCTCCGTGGCGACCTTGAGCGCGGGGTTGTTGGTGATGTGCAGCTCGTTGAGTACCTCATGGCAGGTATCGCGCATCACGATGGCGCGCGGATCAAAGGTCTTGTAAACGCGGTGCCCGAACCCGAACAGCCTGAAGGGATCGTTTTTGTCCTTGGCGCGGGCGATGTATTCGGGAATGCGGTCGGGGGTGCCGATTTCCTGCAGCATGCGCAGACAGGCCTCGTTGGCACCGCCGTGCGCCGGACCCCACAGCGAGGCGATGCCGGCGGCGATGCAGGCATAGGGGTTGGCCCCCGAGGAGCCGGCCAGACGCACCGAGGAGGTGGAGGCGTTCTGCTCGTGATCGGCGTGCAGAATGAAGATGCGGTCCAAGGCGCGCTCGATGACCGGGTTTACCGTGTATTTCTCGCAGGGGGTGGCGAACATCATGTGCAGGAAGTTCGCCGCGTAGCTTAAGTCATTGCGCGGATAGATGAAGGGCTGACCGATGGAATACTTGTAGGACATGGCCGCCAGCGTGGGCATCTTGGAGATGAGGCGGATGGCCGTGAGCTCGCGATGCTCGGGATCGTAGATGTCCATGCGGTCGTGATAGAAGGCCGACAGGGCGCCGGCCACACCGCAGAGCACCGCCATGGGGTGGCTGTCGCGGCGGAAGGCCTGAAACAGCGATTCCATCTGGGTGTGCACCAGCGAGTGGTGCTTGACGCGGTTCTCAAAGTCCAGATACTGCTCCTTGTCCGGCAGCTCGCCTTTAAAGAGCAGGTAGCACACCTGCAGATAGTTGGTCTTGGTGGCCAGCTGATCGATGGGATAGCCGCGATAGAGCAGCATGCCCTTGTTGCCGTCGATGAAGGTAATGCGCGACATGCACGAGGCGGTGGAGACAAACCCGGGATCGTAGGTGAAATAGCCCTGTTTGCCCAAAGCGCGGATGTCGATGACATCGGGCCCCATGGTGCCTTTGAGGATGGGCAGTTCAATGGGCTCGCGTCCGGGGATGTTCAAGGTGGCGAATTTGTCGGTAGTCTGAGGGGAGTCCTGAGTGACAGTGGCGTTCATAGTGGTATAAATCCTGTCTGATATTGCGTTGAATGGCTCTTGAGCATATAGTAGCTCAGTTGTTTTCAAATTAAATCCGGCAGGGATTTTAGAGTAAATTGCACTGAAATGGAACATGGTGCGGATTTCTGCCGACAGGAGTTTGCAGTTATGGAAAAGAGGATCTTGCTGACCGAGTGCGCCGATGCCACGGGGCTGATTGCCGCCATCACGCAGATCTGCTTTCAGCGGCACTTAAACGTGATAAGGCAGGATCAGTTCGCCTCCCACGAGGATCAGAAATTTTTCATGCGCTCGGTGCTGGAGGGTGATTTCGGCGAGGAACAGGAAATCATCGATGCCGTTACGGCAGTGCTGCCGCCGGGGGCGCGGGTGCGCCTCTCCGACAATCGCCGCCGCCGGCTGTGCGTGCTGGTCACCAAGGAGTCGCACTGCCTAGGCGAGCTTTTGATGAAGTGCTATTCGGGGGCGCTTAATGCCGATATCGTCAAGGTGGCGGGCAACTACCCCGATTTGGGACCTTTGGCGGCCAAGTTTGAGGTACCCTTTGAGGTGGTGCCGCATCAGGATATCTCAAGAGAGGAGCACGAGGAGCGCCTGATGAGGGTGGTGGATGAGACCAAGGCCGACTATGTGGTGCTCGCCAAGTACATGCGCATCCTCTCCCCGCGCTTTGTGGGCCATTACCCCTTAGGCAAGCTCATCAACATCCACCATTCCTTCCTGCCGGCCTTCATGGGCGCCAAGCCCTATTATCAGGCCTTCACCCGCGGCGTGAAGCTCATAGGTGCCACCGCGCATTTTGTCACCGACAACTTAGACGAAGGGCCCATCATCGAGCAGGATGTCATCAAGGTCAATCACCGCTACGATCCCGAGACTTTGGCCAAGGCAGGGCACGATGTCGAGCAGATGGTGCTCACCCGCGCGCTGACCAAGATTTTGGACGACAAGGTCTTCATCCACGGCAACAAAACCGTGGTGTTCTAGAGATCCTCAGAAGTCGTTGTCTTTGACGTAAGGGTAGTAAAGCTCGCCCCACTGCTCCTGCGGGTAGCTGTCGAGCATGATCTTGATGATGACCAGATTGAGGCAGGCGAGCAGATCGGCCCCGAAGCGCAGCTGCTTGCGGTTGGCCTTGCCGTTGCAGGTGGCGCCGCCGTGGATGATCTGATTGCGCAGTGTGTAGAGCCTGTCAAAGACCGTGGCCAAAATGGAATTGGTGTTGCCGCGCTCTAAGTCAGTCTTGGTTTTGGACTTGGCCTTGTCAAAGTCCTCCTGAAAGGCCGCAAGAGTGCAGCGGCCGGCCTGATAATCCCAGTACTCGCGGAAGATCCACGGGCAGTCGAGCAGGGCCCTTAAATTACCCGAGTACTCCTTCCACAGCACATCGTAGATTAGGTGCTCCTTATCCAGACGGCAGATCTTGTCCAGAAAATCCCTCAGGGTGGCCCGATCGCCCGAGTCACCGTACTGATTGCCCAGACGTTGGGCGTAGAAGGCGTTAAAGGCGATCCACAAGGTGACAAAGCGCAGATCCGCTCCTTCCTCGCGGGCCTGATCCATCCAGCTGATGGCGCGGTGAAGGCGGATCCGGAAATTCTCATCGAGCTCTTTTTTGCGCGCCCTAAATTCCTTTTTGACCTGCTCAAATTCCATTCTTCACCTCAATACCGTTCTGGCACACAGCAATTATTTTGAGTTAACTCAAAAAATTATAACCCCAAGTGCGCCGGCAAAACCGTAGCGTACCCCACACAAGAGACAACAGGGGAAACAGCGCCTTCAGCAGAGGATCACGGCAGTGCCGCAGCGCCGTCGCAGGTCCTCAGGTGCTGCCGGGCAGGCAGCAGCGTTAAGGGTCAAGGTGCCAGGCGCTGCGGGGCCTGCCACTGTCCGGGAGAGGTAAGGTGGTAGATGAAGCGATCATGCAGGCGGTTTTCTCGGCCCTGCCAGAATTCTACGCAGTCAAAGGTGACCTTAAAGCCGCCCCAGAAGGAGGGCAGGGGAATTTCACCGTTTTTAAAGCGCTCCTTAATCTCCAGAAACTTGCTCTCCAACACTCCGCGCGCGGAGATAAGCTGCGACTGATGTGAGGCCCAGGCTCCTATCTGGCTGCCGCGCGGCCTGCTGTGAAAGTATTTGAGATCTTCTGCCACGCTCAGTTTTTCGGCCGTGCCGGTGAACATGACCTGACGCTCCAGGTAATACCAGGGAAAGAGCAGACAGATCTTGGGATTGTGCTTGATATGCTGCGCCTTGCGCGAGCCTAAGTTGGTGTAGAACACCAAGGATGATTTGTCGTAGTTTTTGAGCAGCACCATGCGGGAGTAGGGCTGACCCTGCTCATCGACCGTGCTCACCACCATGCCGTTGGGATCGTAGAGTCCCGCATCGATGGCCTCCTGCAGCCAGCGCTCAAACAGGTCCATGGGATCGGAGGGCAGCTGTGTCTCATCCAGTCCCGAGCGGGTATAGCTGCGCCTCAGCGAGCTGACATCAATCATAAAAACTCCTGCCCGGGCTCAGGCCGGGGGTTGACAGTCTGTGATCTTCATCATAGCACCGCCGGGGCAAGGTGCCAATTGCACCGGCCCGGCGTACCCGGGCGCTGGGGTACAAAAAAGCCGCAACCTCAGGTCGCGGCTTCTATGAACCCACAAGTTGTGGCGCGTCAGATCAGCTGACGGTACGCGCCGGGATCACCAACGGTACGCCGTTGGTGCGATCCGGTCTGAAGAGCAGGTAGAGGAAGGCGCCCAGTACCACCAGCGCTATGATGGTGAAGATGCTGAACGGCACCGCCCCGGTGAGCATGCCGCCTAGCTGATAAATCACCAGCGCCAGTGAGTAGGCCCACAGCAGCATGTAGCACACGGCGAAGGCAAACCAGCGGCCGGAGACATATTGTCTTTTCATCGCCGCCAGCGCCGCGATGCAGGGAGTGGACCAGAGGTTGAAGGCCAGGAAGGCAAAGGCGGCCAGCGCGCCGGGGAAGGCGCCCTGAATGGCGGCGGAGAGCGTGGCGTCATCCTCGGCCACATCCTCACCTACCTCCAGCAGCACCGCCAGGGTGCCCACCACATTTTCCTTGGCCATGAGTCCCGTGATCACTGCCACCGCGGCCTGCCAGGTGCCAAAGCCCAACGGGGCGAAGATAAAGGCGATGGAAGTGCCGATGGCCGCCAGCATGGAATCGGAGATCTCCACCATGCCAAAGCCCTCCGGGCCAAACCCGAAGCGCGAGAGGAACCACACCACCATCACGGTGCCGAAGATCACGGTACCGGCCTTGACGATGAAGGCCTTGCAGCGCTCGTAAACGGTAAGCAGCAGGTTACGCACGCTGGGCAGATGATAATCGGGCAGTTCCATCACAAAGGGCGAGACCTCTTCCTTGAAGGCGCTGTTTTTCTTCAAGATGATACCGGTGCAGACAATGGAGAAGATGCCCAGCAGGTAGATGAGCGGGGCAATGTACACCGAATCGGGGAAGAAGGACACGAAGATCATGGTCATGATGGGCAGTTTGGCCGAGCAGGGCAGATAGGATGCCGTCAGCAACGTCAGGCGCCGTTCGTTGATGTTGTCCAGCGTCTTGGTGGCCATCAGGGCCGGTACGGCACAGCCGGTGGCGATCAGGATGGGGATGAAGCTGCGCCCGGAGAGGCCGAACTTGCGGAAGAGCCGGTCAAGCACGAAGGCCACACGGGTCATGTAGCCGCACTGCTCTAGGATGGAGAGCAAAAAGAACAGCACCATCATCTGCGGCACGAAACCCAGCACCGCGCCCACGCCGCCGATGAGGCCTTCAATCATCATGGACGAGACCCACTCGGGAGCACCGAGCGATTCCAGCACCGACTCGGCAGCCTCGGTGCACCATTCGCCGAAGACCACGTCGTTGGCAAAATCGGTACTCCAGGTGCCGATGGTACTCACGGCCAGATAGTAGATGACATAGATGACGGCCAAAAACACCGGCAACGCCCAAAAGCGGTTGGTGACCACCTGGTCTATCTTCTCGCTGAACACCGCGCTCAGAGGCTTGCTGCTGCGACTTAAGGCCTCGACCATGAGGCTGTCGATGAAGGCGTAGCGCATCTGCGGGAAGAAAGCCTCCGCATCCAGACCGTGCTCTTTGGCGATGAGGGAGCGTCCTTTCTGTACGGCCTCTTCCACGCCCGGTACCGTGAGGTACTCCTCGGCGTAGACCTTATCCTGCTGCAGCAGCGCCTTGGCGATGAAATAGCGCTGCGCGGGGGTCTGATCGCCTAACAGGGCGCCGATGGCGTCGATGGCATCGTGGACATTCTGCGGCACCGCCGGATTGCTCTGCGTGCGTTGCCTGGCCCGGCCCAGGGCGCTGTAGAGCTCCTTTAAGCCCTCACCGCTGGAGGCTGAAATGGGGATGACTTCCACCCCCAGTTTGGCGGCGATTTTGGCCGGATCCAAAGTCACGTTACGGTCTTTTTTGAGCAGATCCATCATGTTGAGCGCCACCACCATGGGTTTGCCTAAGGGCAGCAGCTCCAGTGTCAAAGACAGCGAGCGTTCCAAATGGGTGGCATCAAGCACATTTAAGATCACATCAAAGGAGTCGGAGAGCAGGAAGTTGCGGCTTACTATCTCCTCGGCCGAATAGGGGGAAAGCGAGTAGAGTCCCGGCAGGTCCACCACATCCCAGGGTTGCTGCAGGGTACGGCCGATGACCCGGTCCACCGTCACGCCCGGCCAGTTGCCCACGTATTGATTGGCACCGGTCAAGGCATTGAACAGGGTGGTCTTGCCGCAGTTCTGGTTGCCGATTAAGGCTACGGTCAGTTTGGCGTCGCTCTCTTTGCCGTCGCGCAGATCGCTTTTGCCGCAGCCGCAGTGGCAGGTGGTCTTATTAATGGCCATGTTGCACCTCCACTTCCACTAAATTCGCATCGGAGCTGCGCATGGCCAGCTCGTAGCCGCGTACCTCCAGCTGCAGGGGATCGCCTAGGGGTGCCTGCCTGACCAGCTTGACCTCGGTTTTGGGCGTGATGCCCATGTCCAGCAGACGGCGTCGCAGGGCAGTGCCCTCGCCGAATACATGTTTGACCACGGCACTCTGGCCGGGTTTTAATTCATTTAAGTGCAACATGTGTGTCTTCTCTTGGTATCTTAGGCCCCGCCTGCCTGAGATGACGCAGGGCTCCGATAAAAATGTCGCATTATGCGACAGTTAGCGCTTGCTAATTAGCCAGCGCTAATTAGGTAGTGCTAACTTTATTGCAAAACGTTCTGCAATGCAAGTTTTAGCGCTAAAAATTCAGTACGGACAGGAGCTTGGGCCTTAGGTACGTCAAGGTCTTTTCGCGGTAAGCGGCCAGGCAGGCTCTGCCCTCTTGCCGACATGCTAATGTCGGTGCAAGGCACGGGCAAATGTAGTAGAATACGCCATCACTTAAAAGCGTGCTTTTGAAGGTGAAAAGTTTTGTTATTTTCTTTGCAGGTTAAAAGGTATTAATTATGGCCAAATACGAACCGACTGCCTTGGTTATCAACTGCGGCAGCTCTTCCGTGAAATTCGCCGTGCTCGATCCCAAGGACGGCCATGTATTTTTAAGCGGCATCGGTGAGGCTTTGAATCTGCCCGAAGCCGAAATCTCCTGGAAGTTCGGCGACGGCCAGAAGCAGAAGGCCTCTTTAGACGGCGGCGATCACGCCAAGGCTCTGGACTTTTTGGTCAAGAACATTCTCTCCCAGGATACCGAGCTGGAGGAGTCCATCGTCTCCTGCGGTCATCGTATCGTGCAGGGCGGCGATATCTACACCGAGCCCACCTTGGTGGACGATGAGGTGGAGGCCAATATCGCCAAGGTCATTCCCTTCGCTCCGCTGCACAACCCCGCCCACCTGCTGGGCATCCGCGCCGCCCGCAAGAGCTTCCCCAAGATCCCGCATGTGGTGGTATTCGACACGGCCTTCCACATGACCATGCCGCCTAAGGCCTACCGCTACGCCATCCCCGAGGAATACTTTACCGATCTGCACCTGCGCAAGTACGGCGCTCACGGTACCTCCCACATGTATATCTCCCAGGAAGGTGCCAAGATGCTGGGCAAGCCCTTGGAGCAGACCAACATCATCACCTGCCACCTGGGCAACGGCGCCTCGGTGTCGGCGGTCAAGGGCGGCAAATGCCTGGATACCTCCATGGGTCTGACCCCGCTGGATGGCCTGATCATGGGTACCCGTACCGGCAGCATCGACGCTTCGGTGGTGTTTTTCCTGTGCGATCGCCTCAAGAAGACTCCCGAGGAGGTCAAGGAGATTTTCAACAAGAAATCAGGCCTGCTGGCCCTCTCCGGCGTATCCTCGGATATGCGCCCCATCTGCGAGGGTTATGAGAAAGGCGATGAGCGCTGCACCCTGGCCCTGGAGAGCTTTGCCTACCGGCTGGCCAAATTCATCGCCTCCTACTACATCCCGCTGGGGCATGTGGACGCCATCGTCTTTGCCGGCGGCATAGGCGAGAATTCCTGGGAAGCCCGCAAGCTGACTCTCGATCTGCTCAAAGAGCCCTTCGGCATCGAGTATGACGAGGAAGTCAACAAGAAGGCTTTGGGCCGTCTTAACTTCTGTGGCGAGATCTCCACCCCCGCTTCCAAGGTCAAGGTCTTCATGATCCCCACCAATGAGGAGTTGGTAATCGCCCGCTCGGCCATGAAGTTCGTGAAGTAAGCTCTCCCTCAAGTTTAAAGGCCCGCTTTGTGCGGGCCTTTGCACATATGGGGACAATCTATTCGTTCAACTGCTCTTGAGCCTTAAGAGATTTAGGGAGTAAGGCGGCAACTGCGCGTGCCCTTCGGCGCGCTGCTGCGGGGTGAGCGGGAGTTTTTGCATCGCCACGGCCTGCGGGTTGTCAAAGGTATTGCGTGCCTGAAGATCCGGTCCGAACAGGGCAGAGTGGGAGATGAGCTCCGTATAGCCAAAGCCTTCTGCCTTAAGGCTGACGTGTACCGGGGCGTCCTGGGTATTGAGCACAAAAAAGCACAGCTCTGCGCAGGCCTCTCGTTGCACTGCCGCCACCTGCAAGGCGGTGGCGGATATCGTCCCCGCGCTGCGCACAAAAGGCCTGAGCGCTATCCCGCGGCCGTAGGTGGCAAACAGCTTGAAGGGATAGAAAATGCTCTGACGCAGCACTCCGCCGCCTTCCTGCGTGAGAATGGGGGCGATGACGTTGACTAACTGCGCGAGGCAGGCCACCTTCACCTTGTCACAGTTCAGAAGCAGCGTGCACAGCAGCCCGCCGGTCACCAGCGCGTCCAGGAGGGTATAGCTCTGCTCCAACAAGGGCGGATGCGCGGCAAAGCGCTGCTGAGGATGACGGGTGAAATAATCCTGCCAGGGCTCGCCTGTCATGGACCAGATCCCCCACTCATCCAGGCTCAGGTAGACCTGCTTGTCGGAGCGGTGCAGAGCTTTGACGTAATTTATGGTGGCGCTTGCGGTATCAATGAGATCCTGCAGGCGCAGATAGGAGCGCAGATACTCCTCAGCGTCTCCTTGAGAGTTTTCGTAATACTGATGACAGGAGAGGTAAGCGACGTCATCATAGAGTATCTCCAACACCTCACGGTCCCACTGAGGGTAAGTAGAGGTGGTGGTGCTGGCGCTGCCGCAGGCGGTGAGTCTGATCTCCGGGCAGATATTGCGCAGCATGGTGGCAGTCTGCTGAGCCTTGAGCGCGTACTCGCGTGCCGGCAGATGCCCTATCTGACTTTTTACGTCCATCTCATTGCCCAGACAGCACAGATGGATCTCAAAAGGCTGCGCAAAGCCGTGAGAGCGCCTGAGATCGGAGAGCGCGGTGCCGTAGGGGTGATTGCAGTACTCGATGAGCTCAGCAGCCTCCTTGGGGCTGCCGGTGCCCAGGTTCAGCGCCAGATGGGGAGTAAGCTGCAGCTTGCGGCACCAGAGGATGAACTCGCCCACCCCGAAACGATTGCTCTCGCTGCTCTGCCAGGCCAGATCCAAACGCACCGGGCGCTGAGTCCTGGGGCCCACGCCGTCGCGCCAGTTATAGCCTGAGACAAAATTGCCGCCGGGATAGCGTACCGCACTCACGCCCAGCTCTTTGACCAGCTCCGCGACATCCTCGCGAAAGCCGTTTTCATCGGCCTTGGGATGCTCCGGCTCGTAGATCCCGGTGTAGACCGCGCGACCTAAGTGCTCCACAAAAGAGCCGTAAAGCTCAGGCGGTACCAGGGCGATGTCATCTCCCTGGTGCACGAAAATCTCAACACTGTCCATGGGCCGCCAGAGAGGTTTTTAGGCCTGCAAAGCACTTTCGCGCAGGGCGGAGGCGTTGTTGACGATGACAGTGGAGCGCGCCGGCAACGTCAGGGGCCTGGCGCAGGTCAGTTCGTGGATGAACTTGCCTTCAAACTCGCGGTTGCTGCGGGTGGCGCCGTAGCAGTGCACGCTCAGGTTCTCGCGCGAAAGCATGCCGTAGAGCGCCTCCAGACCCTCGCCGTGATCGGTGCGGCGCACATTGCGCCCCGACAGCGGAATGAGCAGCGTCTCCCCGCCATCGGAGGTGGTGTCCTCCTGACAGTCCTCGGGCAGGTACATGGCCGCCAACAGCGGCAGGAGCATGGAGCCCTGCTCAACTTTCAGCTGCTGGCGGGAGGCATTGACCAGCGTGATGCAGAAACGGTTATCAAAGAGTCTGATGAACCCAAAATGGGCTCCGCCGGCGCAGATAAAGACCATGGAGCCGTGGGTGATGGCGCTGTTGGAGCGGCGCAGGTTGGCCAGCTCGGTCAGGCAGCTTTGCAGATCGGCACTGTGCGGACTGGCCCGTCTCATTTTCATGAGAGTGAAGGGCAGAGGGCTGCGCGGACCTATCTGATATTGGGAGAGCATGTCTCCCAGTTCATCGCCCTGATAGAGACAGGGAATGCCGCGCCAGGTATACATGGCCGCCAGCGCGGCCAGATATAGATTGCGATCGCGGCCGATGACGTTATAAAACCTGGGCAGATCGGGATTGTCGAGTTGGTTTAACAGACACAGTTTGGTCTGCTGTGACACTCCCACCGAGTATTCCTCGCAGGTGCGCCGCAAATCCTCGCCGGTGTAGGGAGTGGCGCAGCCGGAGAGGTCCACCCCGCCGAAAAAGGCCCGCAGGGGACTGGTGAAGCCGGTGTAGTTCACCGCGCCGTCCACGCAGCCCACGCTGTTGAGGGCGTAACGCGCATCCGAGTTGAAATTGCCCAGCATCAGGCAGTCCAGGTGAGTCTGACGCACCGCCTGGCACAACTGAGTGAGGCGCTTTAGATTATTGCGCGCGGTGCCGTGATCGCCTAAACGGGCGGCGCCGTCCACCACCCAGCCGTCGATGCCGTAAGGAGCCTGGGTCCATTTGCGGGCAAAGCTGTTGCGCCCCTTGTACATGAGGTGGCGCACTTCCCGGCTGGAGTAATCCAGCTTGGGCTGCTGAGGTCTTCCTTCACTGTAGTAGGCCTCGCCCTCGGAGTTGAAGGTATAGAATTCCCGGTAGGGGGAGTCGGAGTGGTGCAGGGCGCCCTTGCCGGTGCGCTCCTGACGATCAAACCAGGGGTGGTCATCGCCGCTGTAATCAAAGGCCCCGGCCAACAGCAGCTTCATCTCGTAGCCAGAGGCCAGCGCCCGCAGTCTTTTCAGGGCGCCGTTGCCGCCGAAGTGGGCATCCACGGTGAAATAATCGCGGGTGGCGGACTTGTCATAGGCGGGGGCATCAAACAGTGAGGTGAGATAGACCCCGTCGCAGCCTAGGCGCCTGAGGTAGGGCAGCATGTCGCCTAAACCGTCCAGGTCCCCGCCGCAGTGCACGTGGTCGATGTCGATGTATTCGAGATCTTTGGGCTTGATGAAATCCTCGGCGGAGAAGCGGGTGCCGTCCATGGAGAAAAAGCCCTGTGAGGAGGCAAAGCGATCGGGCAGCACCTGATAGCAGATGAGCTTGGGTACCCACTGGGGATGGGTGTTGAAGACCTCAAAGGCAAAGCAGTGCTGCAGCAGCGGCCGCTCGCGGGACATGCCCAGCGAACTGTACCATACTGAGTCGAGCACCCCCGCGCTGTCGGTGGAGAGCGGATCGGTGCCGGGGGCGAGCAGTTCTATCTTAAAACAGTAGCGTTGGAAGTTGGAGCTGCTGTCGATGCCGATGGGGGCGGTAAAGCGGTGAATGCCCGAGCTGGAACCGCCGTAGTTCATGATCACGCGCACCGGCTCGTGCTGCGGGAAGGTGACCAGATTGACCCTCAGTCTGCGGTGGGCCGCTCCGCGAGCGAACAGCACCGCCGTGCGGTGATCCTGCCCCGGAGCGGTGCAGGTGTGAAAACATTGAAAGGGCAGACAGGCACGGGGTGAACTGGTGTTTTGTCGCATGATTAAACTCCGAAGGCAGACAGAGTCTGCCTAAGCGTATCGTAAAGCACTCTGACTCCGGCGATACCGGCGCGCTCCTGCGGGGTGTGAGGATTGAGCACGCAGGATCCGGTGGAGACCATCTGCAGTTTGGGATTGCTTCTGGCAAAGGCGCTGCACTCCAGACCGGCGTGCATGGCCGTCACCGCAAGTTCCCGGCCGCTTATCTCGCGATAGTTGCGGCGCAGTGCCTCCAAAAGGATATTGTCGTACACCGGCAGCCAGCAGGGATGGCGGTTGGAGGGTACGGCCGTACAGCCGCCTACCAGGGCGGCCACGGCCTTCAGGCGGTTACCCAGAATATCCAGACCGGCCTCGCTTAAGGAGCGTACCATCACGATAAGCTGCAGCGTACCGCCGTCGGCTTCTTTGCTGAGCGAGGCAATGCCCACATTGCAGGAGGTCTCGGGCACGCCCGCTCTTTCCTCCCAGCGCTCCACGCCATGAGGCAGCGTGGCCAGCAGATTGCACATGTTTTGGCTGTCCTTACAGCCTATGACCTGCTCCGGCAGCTGCGTTTGTACGCTGATGTTAAGCTTAAGGGCGCTCTCAGCCGAGCGATGGCGCTGTAAAAAGCGTTCAAAGCTTTGCTGCAGTCTCTTGGCTGCGGCACTCTCCCGGCCCCGGTTCACCACCAGGGTGGCTCTGGCCTCCCGTGGGATGGAGTTGCGCACCGTGCCCCCCGAGCAGTCGCTCAGCCACAGCATCTCGTCACAGGAGAGTTCAGCGAGTATCTCGCCTAAGGTTTTAAGCGGATTTAAATGCTGCAGGGCGATGTCGGCTCCGCTGTGGCCACCCAGGGCACCGTTAAGTTCAAGGTTGAGCGCCACGCCCTGCGCGGGAGGCGGACAGAGCGGTGCGGTCACGCTCAAGGTCCAGTCCCAGGACCCCGCGCAGCTGATGTAGACCTGACCGTCTTCCTCACCGTCAAGATTGATGAGGTAGGGCGCGTCAAGCACCTGCGGGTTGAGTCCCCGCGCCCCCCGCATGGTGGTTTCCTCCTCAACGGTGAACACGGCGCGCAGAGGTCCGTGCGGCAGGTTGCGGTCACATAAAAGCGCCAGCGCCACGGCCACTCCCAGGCCGTCATCTGCCCCTAAGGAAGTGCCGCGGGCTCTGACAAAGCCATCCTCGACCATGGCCTCTATGGGCTGTGTGACAAAATCGTGTTCGACTCCGGGCCCCGCGGCCGGTACCATGTCAAGATGTCCCTGCAAAATGATTGCGGGCACGCGCTCGTGACCGGGGGTGGCAGGGGCCTTGATAAGCACGTTGCCTACCTCATCCTTATCTGCCTCAAGGCCGTGTTCGCGGGCGAGAGTGACTATATAATCGCCCACGGCCTGTTCGTGACCGGAGGGTCTAGGGATCTTGGTTAAGGCCGCAAAAAGCTGCCAGATCTCGGGCGGGTCCAGTTTGGCGGCCGCCTCCAGGAGAGATTGCGGCATGCTCAAACCTCGGCACCGGCCCTGATGGTACGGTGATTGAGCACCACCAGATCGGCATCAATGTAGTCCACGATTTCCTCACAGGTGTTGCCGCGTACGGCCGCCATCATGCCGCTGCGCCCTGCCGAGCCGATAAATACCGCAAACGGCTTTATTTTGCGGCAGATCTCGGGGATCACCGTATCGGGCATGCCCTCGGCCAGATGGCAGTTCTCCTGTGGTATGCGGTGGATTGAGGCAAAATCCTTCAGGCGTTTTTTGTGTTCGGTGAGAATGCTGTCGGCATAGAGCTCCGGGGCGTAATGCGGCACCTCCAGCATCACGGTGGGCAGCACCACCGGGGCGGAGTTGACCAGGTGGATCTCTGCTTTGGTGATGGCCGCGAGGATCTGAGCCTCGCGCAGCAGGCGGATATTGGTGGCCTTCTGGGCCTTGGAAGTGAAATCAAGGGCAATTAAGATGGTGCCTCCGTCCTGCCAGGAGTGGTCCTTGGCGATGATCACCGGCACATCGGCATTGCGCAGCAGATACCAGTCAATGGGGGTGAAGACCAAGGCATCGAGGATCTTGTGGCGGTTGGAGGCTTTGATCACCATGTCGTAGCTGCCCGAGCCTAATTCCTCCAATACGCCTTCGGCGATATCGCGGGTGAACTTGACCTTGGGCACAATCACCGCCTCACTGTCGCCGCGGTTCTCCTCGATGAGCTTTTGCAGCGCCTCCTCGTGAGTGCGCAGCACATCCTCACGGGTGGCCTTTTCGCGCAGCTTGTTGAGAATGTGCAGATCGTAGGAAAAATCGTAGACCAGACGCAGTACGGTGATGGTGGTCTTGGGATTGTAGCGGGCAATCTCCATGGCCCGCTGCAGCGCCACCTGCCGTTCGCGTTTGGGCTCGATTACCACCAAAAGCTGGTTGTAGTGCTTCATAAAAACTTCAGGCCCTGCTAAATGAGGCCGCCTCCTGTCTTGGGTGGGCGCGGCATGCCGCTGGTGTGACTGAGGCTGGTCTTGCCGGTTCAGAACGCAAGCTCCCCAGTCCGTCTTGAGAAAAGTTTAGCCTTAAATTTTAGTCATTTCTTTTAACTGCCCTGCAATTGCGGAGCGCCGGTGCCGCGTGGATGCACCGGCACAGTGCAAAGGGCAGCTGCAGCAGAGCAAAGCGCCCGTGCCGCTGTTTTAGGTTCGCCGGCGCGTTACCATTCACAGCCCATTTTAGCCAAAGCACCCTGACTTGCAACCAATGATGGTGTGATCTACTGCCGCGCAACACAGTCCCGTGTTGCGCGTTTTTATTTTCTCTTCGTTCACCTTCCCCTGGCAAATCCGCCTG